>RDOF01000022.1 GCA_011365025.1 Candidatus Thorarchaeota archaeon | reverse complement strand
CTACAGAAATTCTTCACTTTGCTTAGTGATATTCTTCCTCGACATTGCTCAAACCAGTCATTGATCCTCCTATAGTAGGTCCGTGATCGGTCATCTTCGGGCATCTTGTCAAACTGCCGAGTTCCTTCCAACATGAAGAAGTTGCAGACCACATTCAGGCTGCTTTGCGATACGAAGGATGACACTCCTCTTGGCGCACATTCAATGCGCGCTGATATGCCCCGAGAATCTGCAACTAGGAAGCAAATGGCTTCTGCATGGGGAATGGTTTCAAGATACTGCACTGCTTCTTCTGCTGCAGAGAAATTGTCTAGAATCCATCTTGTAGCGAAGTTGTCTCTAAGGCCCACTCCAGTTTTTCCGTCATAAAACGGAACTGAGGCTGTACCAACCGTCAGTCCAGTTTCATTGATGCCCCCGTAGCAGCCAATTTCTGAAAAACTGAATCCAATAGCCTTGTGTCTTCCAATCGGTTTGGTTTCGAGCATTATACCATATTGCAGGTCTTCCTCAATCCAGTCCATATGGCGAATGAAAAGAGGATGCCCCGAATTCGTATACTCTCCTCTTACAAAGAAGATGTTACACCCTGACATCCCTTGAGGAACAAGATGTGCAGCTATCGCCCACTCGTAATCCACATCTAATCCCTCGGAGAATCCCTTGAGTTCCTCCAAAAGATCTGGAGAATGGCATCTAACCTCTGCTTCGCAATCCCTTGCCCTTTCAAGCGTCTCAGATTTCGGTGCTACATATTCAATTGTACCTCTAACCGATTCTCCAAATCTCTTTCCAATTTCATAATACGTTCCAGCCAAGCGCAAGTGCTTCAATCTAAAGAACACCTCTTTGTTTCTCGTAGCAGCAAAGCATACTACGTTCGACGATGCTCTAGGATTCTATTATTAATATTAAGCACAGGCCAAATCATGAGGTCCCATTGAGTCACAGAAGGATGAGATTCGCATGTTTGTCCTATAGCGCTCCTTATCTGACAATTCGGAGTTCACAATTCTATGCTAGAAGTACATCTCTATGGCAGGCTTAGGGATTTGGTGGCAGGAAGCAGACCAGACGAGGATACGGTCATGCATTGTGACTACAAGGAGGGGGAATGTTTTGCTGACTTTCTAACTAGATTAGGTTTCAAGTCAAAGGATGTAGGTGACTGCTTCATTAACGGAGTAATTGCCAAGGCAGAGATAGTTCTTCAGCCTAACGATCGTGTCGGTCTTTTCCCTTTTAATATGGTCCTAATTGATGGTGGGATGCACCTCAAGTATCATCCCCATAGACGGTAGACTGGCTGCTTGGCTGTCCCTTGAATACACTTTGTCCAGTGAGATTCTTCCCACGGTGCGAATCTATTTTTCGAGTAGTGTACGGAAGATATTGTGATGGTCTTCCTCATCGGCAAGAATGTCCTCGAACAACTCTCGTGTGACGTAGTCTTTCTCGTCTGCGGCCTTCTCGATAATTGTACGATAGAAATCCATTCCTTCTTCTTCGGCCATCATATCGTTGGTAATCATCTCCTCCGGAGAGTCACCAACAGTAATTTTTGCTGGATTTGTAGTGGGTATGCCTCCAAGGTAGTCAACACGTTCGGCTATGCTTTCTGCATGCTGCATCTCTTCTATTGCAATCTTCTTTAGTTCCTCCGCAATGGCGAGGTGATCGAATCCATATATTCTTACATGCTGCCACATGTATTGGATGGATACTTGTATCTCCAGACTTATTGCTTTGTTTAACATCTCAATTAGCTCTTTCGATGCCATGACTTGGCCTCCATAGTCAGTCACAGGAAGCTCTAGCTTTTACTTATGGTTTTCCAAAGTATTCCCCCCAGGAATGACAGGTACACATCTCCTAGCTGGATACGTATGCATTTATCAGAGTACTCAGCGATATAGCCCTTCATGACAACATCTGATGACACCATTCAGTCGGCCACCAGAAATGAGCAGCTGATGTTGTTCGAAGGAATTGTCCTAGGAATTTATGGGAATTGGCTAGTCACGCTTATTCAACTGGTATCCTTTACAGCAACTCTGGTTGATGTTCAAATTGCATTAGCCCTCGTGTCTCTTGTAAGTCTCATAGCTCTGTTAGCTGTTGGAGTGTTTGGAGGTAAGCTTGAGAATCATTATGTTGTATTGCTGCTTGCTTTTTTGCATTTCATCCCGTTATGTATCACACTGGCAATGGAAAGGCTGCTGCCTCAAGATGCCTTTTTCCTCATAATAGGAGGTATCCTCTTTTCGATGATATATATGGCAGAGCACGCGAGGGCCAGGAATGTTGAACGAATGAGAGTCGCCCGCCAAAAATCAGAACGCGAGATAAGTCAAGCATCCGCTCCTCAATTCACGCATAAACCATAACTAATCCTTCGTCAAGCGAATTCGATAGACAGATATGTCCTAGGAATATGAATGAAGTCCAAGCTATGAGCGTTAATGAATCCAAGCCTCCAGAAGTGGGTGATTTTGCACCCGATTTTGCCTTACCATCTACATGTGGCGAAACAGTCCGTTTGATGTCATTGGCCGACAATCCAATTGTGCTGTTTTTCCTCACTGATACCTTCACGTTCTTTTCCCGCGGATTCTCCGATCTTTTCGAAGGCATCCACGAATCGCTTAGCATGATGGAAGTCACAGTGATTGGTGTTTCCACAGAGCCGGTTGAAACTCTTTGCACATTTGCTGAGGATGAACGGGTTCCTTATCTTCTCCTGAGCGATTTCGACCGTCAGGTATCAATTGCTTATGGTACACTTGCAGAGAGAATTGGAGCTTTAACAATGGTCACTCGTGCCGGCGTATTTGTCATTGATAGAAAGGGAAGAATTGTCTATAGATGGATTCACGATGAGGATTGCGAAGTTCCTGATATCCAGAAGATCGTAGAGCTAATCTCCCGGTTGGATAACTAGCACTCCCTCTAAACTGCCCCGAGCTGAAGAATGGTTGCGAGCAAGATTTGTGATATTACATATGCCACAAGAAGAAATACGCCCTCCCGCTTGGTCACGCGCCAATCCTTCTTGATGATATAGTAGAATATGGCTGAAATCAACAAGGACAGGCCTATGAGCATTGCTCCGGTCAGCAGTTCAATTGCTGCTGGTACTAGCAGAACAACGAATCCAAATCCTAGGGTTATGTTCACAATGTTGCTTCCTATGACGTTTCCAATGAGAAGCCGACCGAATCCTTTGCGGGCGCTGTTTACAGACACCATGATCTCTGGCAACGAAGTTCCCAAGGCAATTACTGTTAACCCTATGACACCTTCACTTATGCCCCAAGCATAGCTAATGTAGGTCGCTCCTTGAATGACGAATTGAGCCCCCGCCACCACAAATAGTGCTGAAATGGGAATTATGAGCATATCTCGTCGTAATCCATGTCGGCTCTGGTTCAAATTCTGAGCAGATTCCGTTTCTTGGACAGAAGCTTCAAGCACAGACGAATTTCGAGGGGTTGGCTTTCGTGCAAGTCCACGAACCGTTGTAAGGAATCTCAATCTGATTAAATAGTCAACAAAAACATGAAACTGGTAGCAAGTTTCACACTCGCTTCTTCCTTCGTAAAGGAACAGTATGTACACCACGAAGAGCAGTAGCAGAATAATTCCCTCATACGCAACAATGCTCCCTGGTGTGATGGGGTCGAACATTGAAAAACCAAGAAAGAGAACAATCAGAATCATCACCTTTGCATCACGTTCCAGTACCACTGCATTTGATGCAAGGGGTGCGAAGACTGCACTCAGACCCACTACCAAAGTCAGATTCGCAATGTGGCTTCCAAGAATATTACCAATTGCTAAGTCTGGACTGCCAAATGCAACAGCTGCCGAGCTGGATACTATCTCAGGCAATGAGGTGCCAATCGCTACCAATGTGAGACCTATGAATAGTTCTGATACTCCAAAAGAGCGTGCAAGCTTCGAGGCAGACTCCACAAAATACTCGGACCCTTGACTTAGCATAACAAGGCCTATGACGAGGAGTCCAATATTGGCAAGAGCCCCTAGAACTTGCATGCGCTAGGGACACTAACCTCCCTTTCATGAATCTATCCTTTTCAATGATGAATCCTGTTTCCACAAACTTCCTCATTCGGAGCAATCACACTCCAACCTTGAAGAATACGAAAGTAGTAACGATTCCAGTGCCACCAGTTTATGGACTAGTAGGTCCTCTCAGCATACTCATCCGAGTAATCCCCATTTGCTTCCAACACTGCCCGTTTCTCTTCTTTCACAGGATCTCTTGCTTTCACTAGAGTAATAGCTGCCACTACGAGAAGAATTGCCGCCAAAGCAAAAGGGAGAACGCCTATCAGGCCAGAATGAGATGCTCCTTCGACCGGTATTGCTGTCATATCTGCCAGTAACCCAAGCATTAGAGGGCCTACTACAAAACCTGAATCACTAATCATACGATAGAGGCCCATTGAAACCTCAAGTTTGTCTTGAGGTGAAAGGTCTGTCACATACGCAGCTATGGGTCCTGAAAGCCCTACTACAGCTCCGTACATCGCCATGACAATTGTAATGCTTAATATATCAGCAGAAAACGGAATGAGTACTATAGCGGCTGCGGACCCAAGCAAGCAGAGTATCAGAGGAACCTTTCGTCCAATCCTGTCCGAGATGGGTCCCATAGGAATCATTGTGACCGCTGTTGTTATTCCTGCAGTTGTCAGAATCACGCCTATCGCTGTCGAATCCAAGCTCAGGTTGTTGCCAGCATAAAGCGGTACGAGAGTGCTTCTCACTCCAGTTCTAATGAAGAACAGAGTGAATGTTGCAAAGGTGGCAAGAAGAAATGATGGCGCAGTTAGAACCTGCCATATATCACTAAGAGTCGACCTCGGCTTGAAGCTCAAAATGACAGACTCTGAATTTGCCAAATTGGGTAGCATTAGGGTTGGAACTATCCCGAATCCCGAAACCAACGCATAGGCGAAGAACGGGGCATGAATGTCAAACGCGGCAGCAATCACGCCGCCAAATGTAGGTCCAAAGATACTTCCGAGAAGGAGCATACCCATATAGAGACTCATCCACTGTCCGCGTTTCTCTTTCCCGGAGATTTGAGCCAGGAATACTGTGGCTGCTGTGACATACATAGCAGAACCGGCCCCTTCTATCATTCTGGCAATGACTAGGATTATGTAGTCGGATGCCGTGCCTGCCAGTATTGATGATAGCACAATCAGTAACAAGCCAGTAATCATGATTTTCTTCTTGTTGAATCTTCTTGACAGAAGGCCTGCCGGCATATCGAGAATCATCCTTGTAACGGCAAAAGAAGAGATCACAAAGCCAACTAGTGTATATGAAACTTGGAAGCTTTCTGCGTATGCAGGAAGAATTGGGGAAACCATGTTCAGGCCAAGTAATACTAGAAAGGTCACTAGTGAGAGGTTCAATACAGTCATGGCATTGCCTTCCGCCTCGGGAATTACGACACTGCCATTCAGAGGCTCATGTTCTTCCAATCTTCTTAGACTTCCTCAATGTTTCGTGGTGCAATCATGCGGTCATTGATCATGGTGCTCAACCGAATTGGCCTTCTTGGCTTCATCCATCTTTTCCTCGGTAGCCAAAGGTTTAGGGCCATCCACAGAGTCCTCGGGTTTCTTCCTTGTCCGTTTAACAGCCTTTCTGGTACGCTTCACTGGAGCTTCGAAGGTATGACGAAGCCCATCAATTGTTGAAATGGTTCTCACATTCCGTCGGGTTTCTGCCATTATTGCCTCTAGCACGACTTTCTCGTCTACCTCGCCCTCTTCCTTGACATATGCCAGCCTATAAAGCGCAAGCAGCCCCAGTAGAACAGAGAAAATGAAGATGAAATCAAGTCCCATCAGTCGATAGGTATCGACCACAGTCACGCCGTGCGGTCCTGCCCACGTGATAGAGAATGAAAGCTCATAGAGGTTAAAGACGTCCGCTAGTGTTCCTGCTAGGATGGGTGCAATCGATCCGGTAATTGCCGCAACAACCCCTTTCGCAGCAAGATACATTGACGATTCCCCCCTTGGTGCATTCTTCAATCCAATGTTATTTGAGCTTAGGTTGACACCAGCAGCTGAGAAACCTGTGAGGATATGAATTGCTACAAGTAAGTGGACGACAAAGCCGTAGTCCTCCGCTATGGAAGAGAAGGTCCAAAGAAGTGTTCCTAGCATGAAGATGGGGACGGTGACCTGAAGGATGGACTTGTTGCTGAAGCGGTCCGAGAGTCTTCCCCAGAATCTGAAGAAGACTACGCTCGTTAGCTGAGTCAAGGCCGCTAGAGCTGCAACCAGAGGGATACCAAATCCTAATCTGAGCAAGAGATAAACTGTGAAGAACGGGGCTGCCAACCCTGTACTAAATCCCCAGATTGCTGTAAACCACATCAGATTCTTGTAGTTCGTGTTCTTGAATGGTCTGGCCATCAGGTCCGAGTAGCTTAGCTTCTCATGCGTTGTATGCAAGGGTGGTTCAGGGGTTGTTGATGTATAGTATAGTGCAGTCATTCCTGCAATGAAGGCGATGAAGAAGAGAATTGAATACCCGCCCACAACGCCATCAGGGTTTGCTGAGGTCCACGCACCGATGAAAAGGCCTCCAAGGACGGAGGCTAGAATTCCAATAACTCCCATAATTGCCATTCTCTTCGCGAAAAAACTTCCAAGTCTATCCTGAGGCACGAGGTCTCTAAGCCATGAGTTCCAGCTGGGCGCTCCCAAGGCAGTAAAGACTGATTGAATGGCAATTGAACCAAGGAGCAGAACAAGTCCAATCTCAGAAGTCGAAATGAATGGGATGAGGGCTAGGAAAAGCACACCCAACCTGTTTCCTAGCTGAGTAACGAAGTTCAGCTGCCGGCGATTCCTATACTTTTGAATCAAAATCACTGCGGGCATCTGCAGGAATTGTGTAACCGAGGGAATAGCGGCAAGAATACCAATGACACTGTTTGGTGCCCCAAGAAGTATCGCGAAGGCAACTAAGAACACGCTCTCAGTGAGGGTTGTTCTGATCTGAACTGCTGCTCCTTGTCCAACCATCTTGGAGAGAGCCCGCTCTGTTTCTTCAGGCGTCAATTCAGAAGCAGTATCTGGGCTCATTTCTCTCAAGACTCCCTAATCATGATTGGATGGCCTTCCCGCAGATATATCCAACCTAATGAAGATTCGTACGTGGATGCACCTTGTACACAGCATTTGTAGCTAACGATTCAATTCTGTAAGCTGCTTCAAGATCCGTTTGCCTTTCTCCGTCAGTGCATAGTAACTTCTCTTTCTCCTCTGAAATGTCTGTTCAATTCGAGTCCCCGTTATCAGGCCACTACTAGTAAGTTCGGTTAGGTGTTGGTAGATGCTTGGAATCTTCACGTCTATCCCAAATTCATACATCAACTTCTTCCAGATTTCGTATCCATAGGACTCCCCTTGGGTGAGAACTTGGAGAATCCGAATCTTGGTTAGACCTAGTTTTGTGGTCACCCTACGTCTTTCTACTCTGCTGAGAAGATGCTCAAGCTCCCCCCTACCCTTGACAAATGTCCTTGCTATTTCGGGATATTTGAGTCCCATTCCAGTAATGATGCATACCACACTGTGATCACGTTTGATTTTCCCTAGGCGAACCAGTTTCTTTAGAGCCGCAATAGTGGTGGCTGAGGCTGGTTCTGCAAAAACCCCTTCTCGTCTTGCGAGCTGTTTAACTGCATCTAGAATCTCCCTGTCGGAGGCAGAAACCGCCAAGCCGTTTGATTCTTTAATGGCTTTCAATGCAGTATGTCCACAAAGCGGGCTTTTCACGCTGATGTCGAAAGCTATGGTTGACTCAGACGTTGCAGGGATGACCATGTCACTTCCACTTTCATAGGCATCGACGATTGGAGCACATCCACTGGCCTGAGCGCCGACAATCTTGGTGTTTGAGGCATCTATCATACCGATTTGGCGTAGTTCACTTAGTGCCTTCCAAATCATGGACACATGCCCTCCATTGCCCATAGGCGCCACAATCCAGTCTGGCCCTATCCAATCCAGTTGCTCACAGATCTCGTACAGTGTAGTCTTCTCTCCTTCCATGAAATGGGGATTCGAAGAACCGACATAGTGACTTCTTGTACTCTCTTGTTGAGCTCGCACTAGTGCTTCATCATGATTCCTTACTACTTCTACGTCTGCAGCATAAGCCAGAATCTGGTAGAATTTTCCAATATCCACGTTATCCTTTTGGCCAATGAACACCTTACTCTCAAGACCTGCACGAGCAGCATAGGCAACAAGAGATGCTGCAAGATTCCCCGTTGATCCACAACATACAGACCCAATCCCATGCTCCTTGGCAGAGGATATCTCCACTGCAGTTCCACGATCAATGAAGGACCCAGTTGGATTAGTTGTTTCGTCTTTCAGATACAGCTCCTCAAGCTCCAAGTCCTTTGCGAGCCCATCACATTTCTGGAGATAGGTTCCACCTTCCCCCAAAGATATCATATTCGACTCGCTTCTTATAGGAAGCAATTCTAAATACCGCCAAACCCCTGGCTTACGATTCCTCAGCTTTCTGGGGGTGAAGTGACTACTAGCTTTCGGAAGGTCATAGAGTATCTCCAGAGTTCCTCCGCATTCAGTACAGGAGCTTAGGTGGCTCTCCGAGTCGAAACCTGAGCCACAAACGGTGCACTTGAAACCGGATTTAAGGGACATCTTGCTTCATGCCTATATATAGGCTCAAAATTATATATTCTTCTCTCCGGAGAAAAACACGACAAAAGCAACAGCTCTATAGAGGTTGACATGCTGTGGAATACTTTAAACCTAGGGCACGAAGCTATTCGATATACCTATCCCTGCTGGCCATGCTAACCGGCCTTACCACCGTTGCAACAATAATAATTGCCATACCCTTTCCCACAAGTACCGGCTTTCTGAACTTTGGGGACGCGCTAGTCATGCTAAGCGGTATGTTGCTTGGCCCCGCCGGGGGTTTCCTAGCTGGAGGTATTGGGTCTGCAATGGGTGATGTTGCCCTGGGGTACACTCACTTTGCACCAATCACTCTTGTGGTGAAAGGTTCCGAGGGCTTGATAGTTGGTCTGTTCAGTACTAGAGTAAGGGGCTCCAAGAAACTAACCCTGTGGGATGTCGTCGGACTAATTCTCTCTTCCCTTGTCATGATGTGTGGATACTTCCTTGCTGAAATCCCTCTGGTTGGATATGAGGCTGCCCTGGCCGAGCTTTTGACATTGAACTGGATTCAAGTGACGGTTGGGTCAATAATTGCCGCAATTGTTGGTCCCACCGCACGTGGTTTCCTTCAGGATTTTCTTTATGCACCCGAAGATGACAGTGAAGGCTCCACATGGCGCACCGAATTTGATGAGGCACCTCAACAATCTTTGTGAGATGTTTACCTCTTTCATGGAGAGGTACTCGACCCCAACCAATCCTTCGCGGCAAGTGTCTACTGCCTATATTCCCACAGTTTTTGTCTTCTTCTTGTCCCATCCATGTTTCTTAGCTTTCTTGAAGGCTGCGCTTGCTTCTTCATAGCGACCAAGAATCCAGAGTGCCAACCTGAATTGATTCAGTAACTCAGGGTCATTGGGTTTCTTTTTCAGCTCTTCAGAGAGATTCTTTTCCATTCTCTCAAATCGTTCCATTTCACGCTTATTGGATGCCTCAACAGCGCGCAAAACCCCGCTTATATAGGCTCCAGATCTATGAAGAAGGTACGATTGAAATTCTGTAGGTGTGTCTCTTAGAAAGGAGTTGATGGTTGCGCTGGGCGTGTCGCTTTCACGTCTAAGCTCACCTTCCAGTAGATTTCTTTCATAATCCTTCTGCATGAAACTGAGCATCTCTCCAAGATAGATTGTTATGGGGTCTTCCTCGCCCAGGTCTTCAGAAGCTTTCTGCCACTCGTAGTAGATGACCTCCGTTCCAATCGTATAGAGCGCATTTGGAGTAAGGTTCAGCTTCTTCAAATCCTTCAGAAGGGTCTTGACTGTATATGCATCGCGAACGGGCACTTTCTTAGTCATATTAGTTCTACCACCTCAAATAGAATCACATAGAAGTCTTCTCCTGTTTTATCGAAGCTCGCCAGTTGCGCCACTGACTATCCTAATTACTCCCAAGGTGATCATAGCAGCGGATAGTAGTAGAATCAAGGTAAAGAAGCCCAGACCCGGGAATATGGCTGCGACGAAACCAAAGCCAAACGTAATCATTCCACCTAGAATATAGAGCACCCTTGCCCATGAAGCCATGTCCTTCTCCATATACCCCACAACAAGTCTAGATATGCCTGTAAGCATAATCCCGAATGTTACTAGAGTCACTACGAATGTGATTGCCAAGTCGGGGAATAGCACAACCGCCATAGAGAGAATAACGGCGGCCAGACCAACTGCTCCCTTAGTCATTCGAGAAACGGTTTCGAGTTCGGACATGAAAACGCTTTTCGCAAATCTAATGATTCCCAATGCTAGAAGTGCAAAAGCCAGCGACAAAACAATAGCGCGTTGCGCAAGACTAGTATCGATGACAATCCATAGGCTCACGATAATAATTGCAAGGCCTATTACTATGTCAATGGCTCTTAGCCACCATGGATATCCTTCCGAATTCATGAAATTGTACATATACAAACTCGATTTTGAGTGTTTCCTCGCATAACTGCCCTGCAAGCAACCGCTTTCTAGGGGTACCCTAGTCACAGAGAAACAACAGAAATGGGGATAGGACAACGTATTGTACGAAAGACTCATCCTGTAGTATTCCTTCTAAAGGAATGACGGAAAATGGGTGAATACTACTCCAAAGCACTTTCTGCCCGCAGGCTTAAGAAATGCTACGATATCGCTCCGAAACGAACCAAGCAGTATCTAGAGGCCGAGATTTCTCATATTCTCACTCGCATTAATACTTGGGATTCCATACTGGAGCTTGGATGTGGCTATGGTCGTGTGTTGAAGCGCATTGCCAATTCCTGCACGAAGGTTACAGGGATCGACATATCTCTTGACAGCCTGAAACTGGCTTTTTGCGAGTCACAGTCAATGCGCAATATGGAATTATTACAGGCAGATGCTGGAACTCTCCCCTTCCCTGATGGACAGTTTGACGTAGTTCTTTGTATCCAAAATGGCATATCTGCATTCAAGCTCGACCCCACAGAATTAATGAAAGAGGGCGTACGAATCACACGCAAGGGCGGTCTATGCCTATTCTCCAGCTATTCCGAAAAATTCTGGAAAGATCGTCTTGAGTGGTTCAAGGTACAATCCGAGCAGGGTCTTATTGGAAGAATCGATTGGGAAGAAACGCGTGATGGTGTTATCGTCTGTGAGGATGGGTTTAGAGCGACCACTTACACGCCACGTGATTTCAAAGCCCTGACTACCAAGCTTGGGATAAAGGGTCGTCTTGTTGAAGTTGACAATTCGTCCTTGTTCTGTGAGATTCTAGTGAAGTAACACAACACCCTCGATACAATGTCCCTCATAGCGAGGATTTGACTACTCTCTTGGCTGAACTTTCTCCCGGAGATCTCTTTCTGCTTTTTCAATCCGGGTCTTCGCTTCTTCAATCTTCTTTCTTCCTGACTCAACTTCCTTCTTCTTCCGCTGATTGGTCTTGACATACTCCTCATATGCTTCCGCCCATTCCTGTCGTGTCGACTGAAGCTGTTTCTTCAGGTGTTCATACATTATCCTCTTTACCTGAATCACATTGGTCAGATTGAGCATGGCTGTATCCAGTTTTGTGGTGATATCATTTAGTTCGGATTCGACATTCCTGAGTTCGGCCCTAAGATTCACCAGAGCAGCCATCTCCCGTCCAATCCGGTCCTGGCTAGTACTCGGTAAGTCACTGGCTTCTATGGGCCCCTCTCCTGCCTCTACTTCCATGGGCGACTGGAACTTGACTGAGCTGATTACTGTTTCGTGCGATTTTGCAGGTTCAGAAACCACCTCTGGTAAAGTCTCTGGATGTGGTGTTTTGGCAACTTGTTCGGTGACTCTGGCTTTAATCTCAGGCATAATCATCTCCATCAATGATTCGAATGCCTCATCGATGTTTTCGCCTGTTAGAGCAGAGGTTTCTATGAATATGGTTTGAGTCTTCAGTTTTTCTCCAGTCTTCTTGGCGAAGGCCAAGCCTTCATCGTATGAAACTATATCTTCCTTCGGGTGCGTAGGCCTTAGATCAATTTTGTTTCCCGCGACTATTATCGGTGGAAGAATTCCCATGAAATCATGGGCTTCCACTAGCCACTTTGAGGCATTCGTAAATGACTCTCGATCTACCACCGAGTATGCAAGTATAATGCCACTACACCCATCGTAGTAACGCCTACGAAGGCCTTGGAATAGTGGTTGTCCAGCTATGTCCCAGATCACAAGATGGACCGGGCCACTGTCCAGCATCAGGGTTTTTTGCGCAAAATCCACTCCTAGAGTGGCTATGTAGTTGGATTTGAAAGTCTTGCCAAGGTATTGCCTGCGAATGCTGGTTTTTCCGACGTAGCCGTCACCAATCAGACAGACCTTGAAATATCTACCAGATGGGCCTCCCATCAGACAATGCTCCTTCGTGTCTTCGAAGGCGGCGCTACTATTCACTAGTTCCAACTACTTATAGTGATATTTTGATTGTCCTAATACCAAAAACAGTCACGTCTGGCTGAAATAATTCAAGTCCTTAGGATAATCAGCGCAAGGGCGAGTATACTTACTAAAATCCCAAGTCCATATGCAACGTCGAAGTGAAGCATGAGGCCCGACAAATCAACCTCTGCTGTTCCTAGAAACCTATCTGTGGGCCCCCAGTGATAAGTGACATGGTTCATCATACGACTGATTCCGCTATACTATTTCAAAGTCTAATCCCTGCAATTCCTAGAATACTAGAACTACCAGTATCACACCAAGGAACGCAAGGATTGTTCCTGCCATGGCGTGCCCTGTTGCTTTTTCATCAAGGACAGCAATGGAGATTGGTGTGCTCACGAGCGGGGACGCCGCCAAGATGACCGAATTCACTGTTGCACCAATAAATGCCACTGCGTAAGTGAATAGAACGAGTGTGACTCCAAATCCAATGAAACCTGTTAGGAGTACAATCCCCAACAACTTCCTGTCGGTACGAAGGGCACTATCTCTTCCCGAATGCGGCATCGCTGGGAGGAAGACCACAACTCCAATAATAATCCGTATGAAATTCGCATCCAACGGGTCAATGTCAACAAGACCAACCTGAAGCGTCACATCACTCAAAGCCCATGCAACGAATGTAATCAGAGCAAGAACGACTCCAATAATGATCTTCTCTCGGTCCTCAATCGAGTTCTTAGCCTGTTTGTGCTGGTCCCGAGTTATTAGCCCAACACCCAATATCACCATGATTGCGCCTAAGACCCTCGTTGGGATGACAGGTTCATTAAGAAAAAGTGCCGCCAGAAGATAGACCAAGAGCGGATAGCTCGCAGATATGGGAAATGCTCTAGAAACACCAATCCTTTCTTGACTCTCGAAATAGAGAAGGTCTCCTATAACAAGTCCAATGACCATTGAGAACGCGAGAAACAGGAACCCATCCAGCGTTAAGTTGATACCATCTGGATTGAAGGGGGGCAATATGAGGACTACAGCCAATGGAAGGCTGATCAACGAACGTGTGATTACTATCTCAAGGGGGGATATTCTATCACCCAGTTTCTTGTAGACAACATTTGTGGCTGCAAATAGAGCCGCCGTAGAGATTGATGCAAGCACCCCTAGGATATAGATGGCAGTAGTTGTCTGCAATTATAGCTCACCAGACTGTGTTTTTTGGCATTGTAGTTTGCCTTATCAGTTCGCTCCTTTCAGTATCCAGAGGAGATGCTGCCATTACTGAGGAAAGTGGCATCTAGTTCGTTCTCAAGCTGCTCAACAGAGTTGGAGAACCATTCGTATTGAACGCTGCTACTAGATGCAATTCTAAGGATATCCCCTATGAAACGCAATAACATTTCAGTACCGTTTTGCGCAGCTTTCCTTTCAAGGGCGGTATTCACTGCCTTCCGCAGTTGGTTGGCAACCTTCGCATTAGACATATCACTGTCTTCCTTTTGCTTGCAGAACAATACAAGATCCATGGCAAGAGCATCTTTCATTCGAATGTGAGGACTCACCTTATACTCGCTGCTGACCGGGAATGAAGTGCTAATGGAGAACCCGCTCTCTCTGATTGCACATAGAATTGTCCACCATGCTTCCAGTCTTGTATGATGAAATGTGAAGGCCAAGGTACCATTATCTTTCAGCACTCTTCGACATTCTGTGAAGACCGAAGTGATGATTCGTTGGTATGCTTCTTGATTCTTCCCTAACCCTGAGTTGACTACCGCCTCGCCTTCAGTTGATACATGGTCCTTTTCAAAATGCTCGTTTTGGGCGAGAAGCCTTAGCCAGACATAGAAGAAATTGGAGAGTTCCGAATAGTGGACGTTGTCGAAGTACGGCGGATCAGTGATTATCAGGTCCACAGAACTATTGGGAATCTCTGGTATATGTGATGAATCACGACAAAATAGCATAGCCCCTCGATGCACCTTGGAAAGGAGCTCAAAGCTGTCCACGAGCTTTGCTTCTATCTTCTCCTTGGGCGAGAAAACTGTACGTATGCGTCCTGCCGAATCCTTGTATCTGTCAAATGGCGACTGGCCATAATGCTTCGCTTTGCAGTATCTCTCATAGCAGTTTACGAAGGTGCCTGCTCCCATACTCGAGAATCCCCAAAACGAGTTCTCTACTGGCGTTGTCGTTAGAGGAAGTGCATGGTATGTAAACAGGTGGTGAAGCTTTCTGTGAGGATAGTTGTAGGGAGTCATCATATTGTTGTATTCTAGACTATTTGATAGGATGGTGACAAAAGCATCTCTGTACTCCTTTGGGACTCCCTCAATCTCTTCTCGAACAAAATTGACCGCTAGAAGCTGACGCGGATTGAATATCTGAAAATAGTAATTGTATCCATGAGTTCTCCACCGTCGGCCCGAAGAACCCTCAGGAATCATCTGACAAGGTATAATCAGGTTCTCTTTCGTCTCGCTGAATTCGTTCCAAATCCTCTTCATTTTCGAGTGGTCTTTGCTGTCAGGAGTTTTGTAGATTCTCTTCTCGCACTTGGAACACCAGTACTCAATCGCAACAATCCTCTCCTCCATGAGTCGTGGACTCCCTGCCAATTTGGCAAGCTTCTGTTCTTCTCTCCCACAGCTTGGGCAGCGGAGTTTTCCATAGTCGAATGTACCTTTCGTGGGATCAAAATCAGCACCACAGCTCTCACAAGTGCAGAGTCCTATGCCTTTCCATGTGTTTAGGCTGAAACAATCCGGGCAAAAGACCGAGGCAATATTGTCTTCAGAAATCGGCTTGTTTCTTTGCATCCCTCTGTTCAAGAGAGTTCTTTTGTAAAGCGGTACTCTCTCTTTACACATTTGGCAATTGACTTCCCTAATCCAGAATACATAGAGCCCCTCACAATCTTCAGTTCCACATTCAATGCAGTCTGTACGATACATCTCACGGATTCTTTCGCCAACTGTTGCATTTAGGTCTGCGAAGAAGGATGTAAGCTGTTCAAGGTCGATGGGTCTAAGGCTCTCACGTACAATCCAATATGAGACCGGATTCACATCACAGCCTATTACCTTCGCTCCCAGCCGGTTTGCTTCAACGAGTGTTGTTCCCCCTCCCATAAACGGATCGAACACAATCAAATTGTCCAGCTTTGGCGCCCGAAAGTATCTACTTGATTCTAACAGATCGCCATTGCCATCAATCTGGAAGAGCCCTTTGCTTATTCCTGCCGCTAGTAGTATGATTGTTCGAAATTGTGCTCCTGGTCGTCTTGCCCACCATTTGTGCAGTGAATACACTGGTCGATAGTGCTGCCGTTTTCCAGACTCGTCCTGAACTAGTTTGCTGATCATCCTTTCGATTAACGAACCAAATGAAGTCCCATCTTTCATAAGAAGCCTCGAGTCGACCTTTTTGTACAAGCTTGTAGTTTGCGGTGTACACTCCTGCGATGGGGCGCCTATAAATCTCCGCCTCAGAGATTTTGGAGTGTAAATTGAGAAGATCGATGAAATACTATAAGACCAAGGGATGATTGAACACATTAGTGATGCTTGAATACCCTCTGTGTTGAAAGAACATGACTCTGAATCAGGATCAAATTCGGGGAATGTCAGTAGTTGAAGATGTAACAGGGAAGATAGCCAGTGCAGTCCGAGTTCTGCATGTGACGCACGACCAGCTTCTTCCACACACCTACATCATTGAATCTCCTAGTGCGCTTCAAATTCTTCTTGAACCCTGGAGTGTCGGCGCAAGATTGGCCAATCTTGCCAGAGAAAGTACCATTGATTTCCTTCGTGTCGCCTACCACCTTTGTCCGGAGCTAGGCTCATCCACCTTTGATTCTGTAACTGAAGTGGTACCTCTTGCAGGTTCGTTGTACTACAGCCTTGCTGAGGCGTTCGAAGTGGTCTTTGGAGAAACCATTAACCGTTGCTTTATTGGAGCGCGTCGTCACCTGACTCCCACAGGTTGGGTGACCGAGCTTTCTTACGAGAACTTCGAGGCAATGCCGTCGAATCCGATTATTCTCATTGGCGATACAATTGCCACGGGAGGCACCATAGAACGGATAATTGAATCTGCAATTGCCCATAGTTCTGACATTAGAGCAATTGCAGTTTACTCCATTGCAGGGGGCTTGGTTGGTGCCGTGAGAATTAGAGAGATGGCTCAACGAATCAGAATCCCTACTTACCTCTTTTGCTCCAATGCAATCTTTGGTGTCGAGTCAAATGGTACTGATATGCCGTGGTTGCATCCAGGTACAATAACTACCCCCGAGAACAAAATGAAAGCAGAAGCAGCCTACGGGCCTGATCTGGGTCGCCGGTGGTGTTCGATTTGGGATTGGGGTGATCGAGCTAAACATCCCTTGAAACATCTTGAAGAACTGCTTGAGCGATGCAAAGCTGAGCTCAAACAGCCTAAGTCCGAGAATACGAAACGCACTCTGGCTACAATACGTCAAAATACGGAATCCTCCATTGCTTCATGGAGGCAGCACATCAAGATTTAGTTGGTTTACCGAAAATCCCTCCACAAATGAGGACCCGATACTCCAGCTACTTCCGTTTCCAGTAATACACGAAATCACAATGCTCATCGCCATTCATGATTGTTTTATCCCTTTCCAATTTGAGATTTGGATGAATCGCTGATGCAGTGGCAAAATCCGTATTGCAGAACATGAGATTCCCAATATCTGCAGCATCAAGCTCTCGAAGAACACTACCCCAAAGGCACTCCGTGATGCAAACACGAAACGTGCCCGGCTTAGACTCCGGATAACTACTCGTTTGCATTTTAGATTGAAATGGGTCCTCATCCAATCTCTGAAACAGTTTCCGCACGTCCTCAATCTTGTCAATACTCATCTTCTGTGACGAAACCAGTTTCTTGATGCCTTCAATGGCACCATGTTCGTAGAAATTTCCTATCAGCTGATGGGCCTGCTCCTTTCCGAGCTTTTCCTCCAGTTCTCTAAGGAATGCAACTAGTCCTGCATATCTGTCCCTTAGATACTGACGGTAGCTAATCTCGAACTTTTCGTCGAATTTGTGTCTTGATCCATCCTTCATTGTCCTTTCACTCTGCTACAATGCAGAGCGATTATGCCTCTGGTCCAGCTTATTAGCTCAATCTTCTGCGCCGCCTTCCGCTCATGTGTCTTGCTCTTCATAGTCTATCAAGTTCTGCAAAATGTGCCGCAAAAGACTTTCAAATCGATCTCTCTCTTCGGAACCCAATCCATCATAGAATATCTCTGTCATCCTACTAGACGCTAAGTCATACTTCTGATGTAGCTGACGTGCCCCAGCAGTGAGTTTGATAATCACTCGTCGTCTGTCCACCTTTGAACGAGTTCTCTCAACCATTCCCGACTCCTTGAGTCTATCTACCAATTCCGTTAGTGTGGATTTGCCTAATTTCGTTTCTTCTGCCAATTCATTTGCAGATACTTCATCCTTTCTCCAAAGAGCAAAGAGGACACGTCCTTGACCGGGTTTGATATCGATATTGAGGTCTCTGAGTATTTGAGCGAAGATTCTCCCTGCAAGATGATGTATCTTTGTGATAAGGAATCCTCCCTCCCTTATGCTAGTCACTCTTCCTCACCGAGATCCAATCGGAAAGTATGGTTCTGGTTCCATCCTCTAGCAAGTATTGGTTCAAGTCGAAGCACGGAATGATCAGGGTCATCATATCCTTTAGGGTAATATCTCTCCCACCCATCGTGCCAGAGGGCTTTCTTCAATTTAGCATCATCAACAATCTCAATATTTCCGCTCAGCATAACGCCTCTCCATTCATCTGGAACGCAATAGTATATAGAAACCTTGGAATCCTTTGTGATGTTGTCAATCTTTGTAGACGATGTATTTGTACTGAAAATAGCCGTGAACCTATTCTCAAGTTTGAGAAACAAGGGTTCAAGTTTTGGAAAATGCTGTTTGTTTCTTAGATTAAACATTGCTCGCGTTTGAGGGTATCCTCTCTCGTCAATTGTTGTGAGATACGCAGGCCATGCATCGTCCATGACTCTCAAGCACATCTCTCTTAACTTGTTCTCATCCATAACCATATCACCATAATAGTTCGTATCAGAATAATTCGTATACGAACTAAAAAAGATAACTACTCTTCTGAATCATCGCCATTGTCGAGAAGAAACGTATTAGGGTCTTATAGCGGGCAATGTTCTTTGCTCTCTTGCAGTTCTCTTGGCTTGAAGTACTTGAACGGCTGCAACACAAAATGCTAGCAGTATAAGGCCGAACCAATTCAAGTATGTTGGTACTGCCTCCAGGAAAATTATCGATAGAATTGTGACTTGTGGAAGCATGGTACTATTGATTATTGTTGTATCCACTGCTCTTAGGGTTTGCATTGCACGGTTCCATAGTGTGAATGCAAATGCAGTGTTGACTACACTCAACCAAAGTATGTAGAAAACAGAAAGCGGCGAAAGAATGGGTATCCCTTCCAAGACTAGCCCCGCGAAAAGAAGAATGATAGAACCTATAGTCATACTGGCCGCCGTAATGACTATGGAAGGCGCTGTTTGCTGTCTATTGATGTATCTCCCAATAATCGACGAAAACGCATTGGCAAACAATCCCACAATCATTACAAGTATGCCAAGAGTTGCAGATGCATCCAAATCGAATGGATAGAAGTAAATCATTGCTCCAACAACGACAAGGATGATCAGCAGCACCTGCAGAGGGGTTGGTGTTTCCTTTAGCAGAACCACTCCCAAAGCCAACACGACAATTGGTGTCAAATTGAGCATGATTGAAACCGAAATTGCGTCAAGCAGGTTCAGTCCCACAAATTGGGCCCCTTGGGTTATTGATACAAAGACCAGGCCGTAGATTGCCATCAGCATCCACCATTTCCTTGACTTCTCTCCTATTGAGGCGCGATACTCACTGCGTGACAGTACTACTACTAGAAGGATAAGGGCAGCAACAATGTAACGTAATCCTGAGAAAATCAAAGGAGATAGCTCCTCCAAGCCAAACTTGATTATCACCCATGAGGATGACCAAAGGACTGTAACGAAGACGGCCTCTGCGGCAGCTCGATAGTGCTTCTTCATTCCGTCTTGGCTTGCCGATGTATCGTTACCTTCGCTTATTCCTGAACCCATGTTCTCTGGCTCACCGCTACACTCGAAGGATTCAAGTACCAATTAGCTTAGTGCCGTCATAAGACGGGTGGACATCTTGGTCGTTCAATGTACTATTCAAGTAAGTCCCGAGGACTATTACTCCTGCGATCTGACACGGAAAATCCCTGTTCGTGTGACAATTGTATCAATTAATGGCGATGTTGGCTTTGGAATAGTGGAACCTCTCGAAGGAGGAGAGGGGTCGATTCAAGCCTATGTTAAGGAACTAGGTTTATCCTCTAGTATCAAAGAAGTAGAAGTAACGTATAGGTCTCCCGAAGCATATTGGACAAGAGTAGTGCAAAGGATGGAGAACGATTCAATATATGAAACTATTTTGAAGAACGACTGCATGACGCGGCTCCCTGTCACCATTCAAAACGGAGTACAGTATCACGTCGTTCTTGCCCCCTCCAAGGACCTTCTGAGAAAACTCCTTGCCGAGCTGAAATCGAAATTCATCTCAGCCAAGCTCGTGCGAATCAGGTCAAATCCACTAAGTCCATTTGAGTCGATTCTGACCGACAAACAAAGGGCAGCCTTTCTCCTTGCCTTTCAGGAAGGATACTACGAAATGCCACGCAGAATCTACATCAAAGAACTTGCTGAAAGACTTGGAATACGGCGCGTTGCGATGCAAGAACGATTGCGTCGAGCCGAGTTTCGGATTATGACTGATTTCGCTGATGGGCTAATCTAGAAGTTCTATCGACACACCTTAAGTCATAAGCGAGATTGCGTCTCTTGGTCTGGTCCTTAACATCCTCAAGGTAATCTTTCTCTTGACGGTCTTTGCGGGTAAGAGACCACCTATCATTGCAGCGATTAGGTAACTTGCGTAGTCATCTTCTTTGAAGAAGCGCATAAGTGCCTGCATGTTCCTTTCATTCTTGTAGAAGAGACCTGCCATATACTCAGACACCTTGAGCACGTCTATGATTTTCTTCCTGCAATCCTTTTCATATTGCTGAAGTGCTCTTGGTTCATCGGTTCTTGAACCCTTTTCCATTGCTTGTGCTGCAAGTATTCCCGAGTGAATTGCAAACCTAATCCCCTCACCAGTGAATGCATCCACGAAGCCCGCGGCGTCTCCCACCAAGATTGTGCGACCCTTTACTATCTGGCTTCTTATGACACAAGGAAAGCGTGCTGCAGATTCCGATAGAATAGTAGGTGATATATTGTGGTTCAGGCAGAACTCCCTATACCATCGGTCATAGGCTTTTCTCAGGTTGGAAACCTTATCTTGCCTGCAACAAGCCCCCAGACTCAGTACAGAACGCTTTGGGAAGCACCAGACATACCCATGAGGGACTTGACCAAAGTAGAGGAAGAACAAATCCGCGTCATAGCCACTTGGTTCTCCACAAATCTCTCTCACCTTGGAGGTGCCAACCTCGGCTTCAATCTCAATTGCAACGAAGGCAGAGCTGTTAGGCCAACCGGAGTAGAATTTCAAGTTTCTAGCAACAGCTCCATTAATCCCATCAGCACCAACCAGGAACTTCGAATCAATCCGCTCTCCCTCGTCAGTGACTACTGTGACGCCGTTACCATCTTGAGAAACATCCAGTACCCTTGTACCCTCTCTAACCTCGGCACCTGCATCAGCAGCCTTTTTCAGTAATAAATGGTCGAACTCAGATCGCATGACGGTGAAGCCTGGTTTCGATCGGTCATCAGGAATGCAATCCACACGAAAGCCCTCGGGCGCATATAGAGCCAAACCACTGATGCGTCTGTGAATTACATCCGTGATATCAAAATCCAGCAAATCCCTCGCCTCGTTCGGGATTGCTCCAGCACAGGACTTGTATCTCGGGAACTTGGCCCTATCAACGACGACAACTCGAAGTCCTGCCTGCGCTGCTCTCCTGGCTGCTGTTGATCCTGCAGGTCCACCACCTACTATAATAGCATCATACTCAGGCATAAGACTCCACCTCACTTTGATTGGCCTCACTAATTGTTAAACTCTCGGGTTGAATGGACTCCCCACTATTTGCGATGGTGTGGAATGCTAAGTATTCGAAACCAATTTTCTTGCCTTATTTGCTATGTTTTCTACCGTGAACCCATACTTCTCAAAGAGCACTTCGCTTGGCGCTGAGGCTCCGAAAGTGTCGATTGTAACCATTGCACCTTTTGGTCCCACCCAGCGTTCCCAACCATGCGAAACACCAGCCTCAACTAGGACTCTGGCTGCAACATCAGAGGGCAGTACTGATTCTTGATACTCCTTCGATTGGCGTTCGAAGAGCTCGCAGCTTGGAAATGATACCAGTCGCACACTGATGCCTTCCTCAGCTAGAATCTTGCCTGCCTCTGTGATTAGTGCCACTTCTGAACCAGTTGCAATCAGAATTACCTCGGGTCGCCCCTCACCAAGGTCTGCCAAAACGTATGCCCCTTTTGCAAGACCACTGGCCGACGCATAGACAGTTCTATCAAGGATTGGCACCTTCTGTCTAGTCAAGGACAATAGTGTTGGTCCCTCTCTCCTTGCTACTGCTACTTTCCATGCCTCAGTCACTTCATTCGAATCACAAGGTCTGATGACCACAAGGCCCGGAATTGCCCTGAGTGAAGAAAGCTGTTCTATTGGCTGATGTGTTGGTCCGTCTTCACCAAGACCTATACTGTCGTGAGTAAAGACCCATATACTAGGATGTCTTGAGAGCGCAGACAGTCTGATGGATGGTCTCATGTAGTCCGAGAAAATGAGAAAGGTACCACAGTAGGGAATGATTCCTCCGTGTGCAGCCATACCATTCACAGCTGCGGCCATTGAGTGTTCCCGCACGCCCCAGTATATATTGCGTCCTTGAGGATTGTCTGCTTGAAAGGACTTACTGCTGTCAATCCAAGTCTTGTTTGACCCTGTCAAATCTGCTGAGCCGCCAACTAGCTCGGGTAACTTAGGGGCCAGAGCATTAATCACTTTCCCGGATGCAGCTCTGGTCGCGTCTCCTTTCGGATTGGCTTCAAATAGTGGGAGATTCTTGTCCCAGCCATCGGGGAGTTTTCCAGAAAGGCGCCGTTTCAGCTCCTCTGCCAGCTCTGGATGTGCCATCTCATATTCATCCATAGCGGCATTCCATTCTTTCTCCAGGTTCTCCCCCCTAGTAATAGCTTGTTGGAAATGCTCGTAGACTTCGCTTGGGACATGAAACTTTGGTTCAAGTGGCCACCCTAGATTCCTCTTGGCTCCTTCAAGCTCTTCTTCTCCTGCAGGTTCCCCGTGAGCCTTTGATGAGTCTTGTTTGGTTGGTAATCCGAAGCCAATATGGGTCCGGCACAGGATTAGGGATGGACGGGGGTCTGCCTTCGCATTTTGGATGGCGGCATCTATGGCATCAACATTGTTGCCATCTTGCACATTCAATATCTGCCATCCAAGTGCCTCAAACCGAGCGGCTCTGTCTTCCGTGAATGTAATGCTTGTGGAACCATCAATTGAGATACGGTTGTCATCATAAAGCAATATTAATTTCCCAAGTCGAAAATGACCGCCTAATGAAGCAGCTTCGTAGGAAACTCCCTCCATCAAATCGCCATCTGTTACTATGGCGTATGTGAAGTGGTCAATGATATTATGACCGGGACGATTGTATACCGTGGCAAGATGTGCTTCCGCTATGGCCATTCCAATAGTATTCCCCAACCCCTGACCAAGAGGCCCCGTTGTCACCTCGATACCGTGTGTTAGAAAGCATTCTGGATGTCCCGGAGTCTTACTTTCCCATTGCCGGAACTTCCTTAGATCATCCAGTGAGAGGTCATATCCAGTCAAATGCAGGAGTGAATAGAGGAGCATCGAGCCATGCCCTCCTGAGAGAACAAATCGGTCTCTGTTTGGCCACTTTGGATTACGGGGATTGAACTTGAGGTGGCGCGTCCACAATGTGTAGCCAATAGCGGCGGCACCCATTGGCATTCCTGGATGGCCTGAGTTCGCTGCTTGAACCGCATCTGCTGATAGAAATCGTATCGTATTGATAGCTAAGTCTTGGATATCTTTGGAACGTGACATGAGCTGACATCCTCTCTTGGAATGTTTCCAACGCACTGGCAGCGTTGGCGGAACAATCTGCTTTTGGTTGTTGCGCCTGAGTGTTCTTTCAACTACCCCTATACAACTGTTGCCCTCAGTTACCCCCAAAAAGGGGGTCAATTCAATATTGATATTACCCCGTTCAAATGCGTCAATACTGAGAAAGGACTTGATACTTCATGACCAACTCAGACAAACTTCATGCTCTCCTTGAAGAAGTAGTCGGAACTGAATATGCGACCTCAGAGTTCTGCGACCGTTTGGTCTATTCCAAGGACTACTCTATCGAGGGGTTTGCTGGGGACTATACGCCGGATATTGTAGTAAAGCCTGGAAGCTCTGATGAGGTTGCAGAGATTGTCAGGATTGCAGGTGAATTGAATGTTCCACTCTACACTTGGGGCGGTGGCACATCAATGTCTGGCAATCCACTTGCAGTTCATCATGGAATTGTCCTCGACATGAAGAGGCTCAATCGCATTATCGAAGTCGATTCTGACAATCTTACTATCACCGTCGAGGCCGGCGCTACCATGGCCGCAGTACAAGATTCAGCACGAAAGCATGGTGTGTTCTTCACTCATCAGCCTGAGAGCTGCCTTTCTTCGACAATAGGCGGAGCATTGAGTTGCATGGGCATCAGTATCTTCAGTGCCAAGTATGGCTATGCGTACGACCAAGTTCTGGGAATCGAAGTAGTTCTTGGTACTGGCGAGAAACTTGAGATTGGTGGGAAGAGCTATCTCTCAGTTCCGTCACACAATCTACTCAATTTGTTCCTAGGGGCGGAAGGAACTCTCGGAATTATTACAAAGGCAATTCTCAAAGTCTATCCGATGCCCCAGCATCGCGCTCATCTGAGCTTCGGATTTCCAAACATAACCATGGCAATGGCGGCGTGCAAGAGAATCCATGCTGCTGGATGTTGGCCTGAAACCGTTTACGCCTTCGACAAGCGGTCTCTTGTGCAGTACATGGAACGTGCAAAAACGCCAATTCCCGAGGATGTCAAAATGGCCATTTTGTTTGGGTGCTCAGGAGACCAAGATATGGTGAACGCGTCCATGAGGTCGATTGCCGCCTGCTGTACGGAAATGAATGGACACATGTTGCCAGATGAGCTCACAGACTCTTGGTGGAAGTCTGTCAACATTAATCGAGACACCTTTGATCAGAGCAATTTCGCGTTGTCACATACGGATTATGAGCCTGATTTAGTTGATGCCTGCGTACCATTGAGCAAATTCCAAGAATACAGTGATTTCTGTGATGAATTGAAGACCGAATTTGGATGGATTGATATTGATTTTGGAGCCTTCATTGTAGGGGGGCCTAGAGGACCAATTCCCTTTACCATATACTTCAGCGTGCCAATTGATACTCGGTCTTCTACTGAGGTGGAGAAATGGTTTGAGTTCAAAGAACGTATGTACGAGAGAGCCTTGGCTCTAGGCGGTAGCATCTCGAATGCAAATGGTGTTGGGCTTAGATCTGCTCCCTGGATTCGAGAACAACTTGGCTCTGCATGGCCTCTTCTGACGGGAATAAAGGGTCTTGTCGATCCCAAGAACATTCTGAACCGAGGACAAAGGGGGTTTGAGTGATTACCGAGAACCTCAGGAAGTACGAGGACTGGGCTCGTGCATGTATGCATGTGCGTTGTGGCCTTTGTCGTGAGAATTGCCCCACATACGAGCAGATGAAGCTTGATAGTTACTCGGCAAAGGGAAAGATTACTATGCTCCATCACTGGCTCAAGGGCGATTTAGAACCTGATGAGAAAATGGCAGAGCGGGTCTTTGCCTGTACGAGCTGTGGCCTTTGTGATATTGCCTGTGGGTATCCACAAAGCGAGGCTATCCAGGACATGAAGGTGGCATTGTTTAACGCTCGGGTTCTCCCCTCTCAGCAGTACTCGCGAATCAGCGATCTAACACGAAGAAACGGCAATCCCTACGGAGAGATGCAGGATAAAGGCAGACAGATTCTTGAGGCCATACCTGAGGCTTCAGCTAAGAACCCTGAATACCTTCTTTTTTTTGGCTGTACCGAGATATACCGTGGTGACCTTCAGCGTGAGAGCGTTCTCAAAATTCTCCGGTCAGCAAATATCTCTTTCAAAACTATCACCGAAAGCATCTGTTGCGGATCTCCTGCATATCGAGTAGGCGACTTGGAGCAAGCCGCAGTACAGGCTGAATCGATTCAGAAGATGGTCAAGGATGCGGGACTAGACCAAGTACTCGCATCGTGCTCAGGCTGCTATAGAACTCTCTCGCACGACTATTCCATCCTATTGAATGAAGGTCCGGATTTTCGAACAATACATACTGTGCAGCTAATAGACCGCCTCCTAAATGATGGGCTCATAACTCTGCAGCCATTGAATGCCACAATCACCTATCATGACCCTTGCCATCTAGGGCGACACTCGCAGATCTACGACGAGCCTAGGCGAATACTGGGTTCTATTCCTGGTGCATCTTTCGTCGAGATGGAATGGAACCGCAAGTTTAGCAAATGCTGTGGCGCCGGGGGAGGGCTTCGAAGTGCACGGGGCGAAGACGCAATCGAGATTGCCTCTCGAAGAGTGCAAGAGGCAGAAGCTACTGGTGCAAGCCTGCTTGTGACTGCATGTCCATTCTGCCTGCGAAACTTGGAAGACGGAGCAAAATCAATTGGGTCTCCCATCAAAGTAACTACGATTGAATCCCTTATCGCCAGCCTGATTGAGTGAAATCCTATCAGATTCAGATATCTAGGGGGGATTACCTACAAACGTTCCCGGTGGATATGCTTCCAGAAACTCACTCCTTAGGATATCCATGGCCAACAGATCGTGGAATTCTCCCTCCATATACACGGCTTGTCTGAATGCCCCGATTGGTTTGAATCCCGCCTTTTCGTACGCTCTCTTCCCTCGATCGTTAAACTCGGCATGATACAGATAGATTGAATTTAGACCCAATACATGAAATCCTATCCAAAGCATTACTTTCACGGCATCTGTTCCATAGCCTTTTCCCATTCGTTCTTCATTATGAATTGCAATGCCAAGTTCTGCACGCTGAAGTGCCTTGCTAATGCCAAAAAGACTAACAGTACCAAGAAACTCCTTTGATTTCTTATCCTCAACAGCCAGAACTACCTGTCCGTCCTTCCAGGGGTCATACTGTGTGGCTTTCTCTAGCCAAGTTCTTTCTGCATTCTCTGACATAGGCAATGCAGTCCCTAGATATCGTCTCATTGCAAAGGTATTCCAATGTTCCAGTATTTTGTCCAAATCAGACACTTCAAGGGCGCGTAGGCACACTCTCTCGCCAAAGTACATACTGGTTCCTCGGCGCACTACTGGATTAAAGATTCCGGCTTCCACTGTTTCTAGTCGACTGGCCTTGTTCGACAGACTCTTTTATACAAAGTCAGCAATCATCATAGCATCATTAGGAAGCGCAGGCAGTTGAGTCCGAAACGAGTTGTATTTGACCAGCCCATTGTAAGAGTGTCTCTGGATGGACTGCAATTTCCGCATATTTGTCCAATCTGCACGGCTCCAGCCGAAGACTACATCCGTGTGTCTGTGATGCCTGAGGAGCGAGCGGCTCTAACTTCAACGGCGCGACCAACAACTGCCCTTTTTGGGTCGAGGTATCAAAGAGACTCATCAATTAGGCTCTCACAAGGGAAGGCATTCATTGTTCCTGTGTGTAGAGAGCATCACTACACCGACGAGGGTTCCTACCGATACCAGTCCTATTGTATAGTGTTTGACGGGTTGGCCCTATCGCTTTTGATCCTAGCTCTTCTTATGGGTGGTAACAACTTTTGGAGAGGCGATCCCCCAAGTCCTTGGCTGTTTATCTCCATTGCAGTATTCGCAGTATTTCTTGGATTGACCTATGTCTTGTTTCAACCAGGCCCAATCGAATCTGCAGTACGCATCATTGGCTTTGACACTGGTTTGGCCAACGTATGGATCGCTTTCAAGAATCCAGCGTATCGTGATGAGTTCGTCCGCCACAATGAAATGTCTGCAGAACTCGTAAAATGGGTTATGAAGAATTAGATTCAACAAAGAGTACTCAAGTAGCTTCCAACTCGAGTACTTCTTTGTACGTTGGACATCGACATTTTGCCTTGTCTTTGTCTGAGCTGATATACAGTGGATTGACATGAGCAGTGTTAGTTACATTGGTCATTGTCACTACACCTCTCTGTACAAGTATGCGTATGCTAAAGCCCTGGTCGATGCAACACATCTGAGCTTCTTCTTGTCATCCTTCTTTGTTAACGCCATTAGTTATCACCTCCTATACAGGTACGCTTGGTACAGAGCATCAGTTGACCCAACTCTTGCTCCGGATTTCTTACTCGTCACAGACGAATTCTGAGAGTTCTTCGCTAGAGCCATAATAGTTCACAAGAGATACTGCTCAGAATCAGTATATATAGCGAAGCCACAACATAGGGTCACAAGCTGGAGTCACAATATGTTACCATCAAAGGAATGGGGCTGAGATATGTCCGGGAGTCTAAACGATATCACTGTATCAGGAATAGTGTCGAGAATATATGGCCAGTATGTAATCACGGCTGATGATGGGACTGAATATAGGCTCTCAGCAATTATGCCCTACGAAGCTATGTCAACCGACTTCGATAGCGGGAGATTTGCTTTGGTCCTTGGGAAGAGAGTAACCGCAAGCGGCGTCACTGATGGAGCAACAATCTGGCGGGCACATATTGTGGATGAGGGCGATTTGCATTCAAAGGATTGATCCAATGTCTTTGAGCATCAAGGCCCCAATGCAAGCAGTCAATGAATGTTGACTGCCTGGTCAAGAATGAAAGAGTAATATCCTTCCTTGAGAAGATAAGGACGAGCTACAATGAGTGCCGATGATGTCTTTGATGCAATTGCTCATCCCATGCGCATCGAAATTCTGAAAGCGTTGGCAAAGAAGTCTCTTGGCTTTGCGGATTTGAAGAGAAAGCTTGGAATCTCGAGTAGCGGTCAGCTTGATTTCCATCTAAAGAAGATGACACTTCTAGTAACCACGGATTCATATGGAATGTACACACTGACCTCCAAAGGCTACGCGGCTCTCTATGCCATAGTCATTGTATCAAGGCACGGTTGGCAGAGAAGGTCGTTTTTTGCAAACCTCGGAATGATGTTTGTAGTCAACATGGCTTTCCTCATAGCTGCTATTGATTTACTTCCTGTGAGTCTTGCCCTTACTATTCCATGGATTCTTTTCTATAGCTATTGGACCTTTGTCAAAAGGAAAGTGCGTCTGAGAGATAATGGTGAGTTGCAGGAATTGCAGTAGCATCTCTCACCAATCATGATTGGATATTGATGAGGCCTTCTCCAAGAGCAGGCCCCATCCAGTACATCTCTAAATGTTACTACTCGAGTTCTGCTTCACTCTTCCAGAGCCCATGAATATTGCAGTATGCCGTTGCCATGAGTGTACCTTTCTTCTTTGTCTTAAAGACGAACTTGGCTACAGGCTCGCTGTATATCCCACTTGTATCAGGGCCTTCAGCGCTTTCCCCATGATGGTCGAAAGTACAATATCCGATTTCAACAGGGAATTTTCCGCCTTCCGGCCAAAAGAATAGATCACACCACTTTATGTGATGTTTTGTTTCATTTGGATGGGGTATCTCTTTTCCAACTTGAACCATCACATGAGCTACTCCATCTTCGAATTTCTTTATTGTAATCACAGGTACGTGTTTCTCGCTCTTCCAGTCATCAGTTTGAATCCATTTCTTGGACATTCCTATTCCTCCCAAGTCATCAGGATAGGATGATGATGTAGTCCTTTTCATAAAAAGCCTACCAATTGGCAGTTGAAGCTAATGTCTTCCCTCTCATTGGTTCGGCGCCTTGCATACCTGTCCCACCAAAGACCCTTAAGCTTCCCCTACAGTTGTCCAGTATGGCTGGCAAGACCTATCGCGATAGTCATGGCTATCTTCGATTCCGAGATTCTGGTAGACTTGTGCATCGATGGGCTGCTGAGAAAAAGCTGGGAAGGAAGCTTTCTTCCGGTGAGGTTGTACACCATTCAAATAGAATCAAGACCGACAACAGAAGAAGGAACCTGATTGTGTTTTCGTCGCAAAAGGAACATCGGGCACAGCATATCAAGCAATCATGGGAGCGTCCACGGTATGGCCGAAGCCGTAGATAATCTTTGGAAGATAGAACACCTCAGAGGGTAATCCTGTTGTTCTGCAATAAGGAATTAGAATCGTTTTTTAGTTGGTTGAAAACAGGTTGGCCCAAGCCTATGATAGGCCCTTGACCGCATTGGTTGATTGGAAGTTTCTTGACATGATAGACCGAAATAAGCTCAGGATTGACGTAGCACGTCTGACCGAAATTAACGACTTCCTACTGAAGGACGATAATCCCCTTGTGACTGACTTTGTCAAGGTGATTGAGAAACATGGGGGCGTGGATGAGATCAACAGGACGGCAGAGGAAGCAAGGAAACTCGAGAATCTCATGGCGAAGCTGGAAGAGAAGAAATCCCCCTATATTAGTGACCTTCTCTGGCTTCAAGAACAGCGTGATAATGATGCCTTCATTAGTATCCCTGAGTACCGTCGCCAAGTTCTGGGGGACAAGCTCGATTCAATGTCATTTGACGAGAGCTTTGCTGTCACACTTGAAATCAGTGCATGCCAATACTTCCCATGGGTTGTTCCTCAGGCAAAACAAGCTATTGAGAAAAAGGAATTGATGCCTGGTCGCTTCATTCGTGTACGAAACATGGCAGAGCAAGTAAAGGATAATGACGTGCTTGCCTTCGCTGCAGCGATGCAAATTGTTGGGGCTTCTTATGTGGAAACATTGGACACGAAAGGAACTCTCCCCGGTCCCGATGGGGCTCCTGCGAATATTCATCTGGGTGGTCCTGATACAATAACCGGATACTTCGGAGGTGTGGGAATGCCCAATGACTTCGCCCTGAAGTGGGCTGACGAATTCCTTCGTTATTACAAGGAGTATGGCATTAAGCAAGTCCTCAACATCAATCCTGGAAGTGTATTCGTGGGCTACATGATGCACAAGCTTGGAATTGATATGGAATTCAAAATCTCTGTCTATATGGGGAATGACAATCCCTATTCGTGTTTCTGGACGCTCCTAACGGCGAAGCTATTCAGTCGAGATGACGGAACTAGCCCTCTCATTGGATTCAATCTGGCCAATAGTGTCAACAACAAGACCATCGAGCTTGCCGCATATGTGAGAGAGAATTTCGGTTTCGAAGATGTCGTTAGAATCGAACATCACATCACTGAAACCTACAAGTCCATCGTCCGCCAGCCATATGATCGTCTAGATGAACTGGTAGAGCTAGCAGATCATGTGAAAAACATAAGTGCGAAACATGAAGGTGCAGTTCCGGAAATCGATGCAACTCGTGAACATCCCAGTGATATCTTGGACTACTTCAGGCCAAAAGAGGAGATAATTCAAGCTGGTCATTGGGACTTCATGCAGCGCAACTATCTTGACAAGCATGACTCATTGAACAGAACAGCAAGGGTTCTTACTGAAAACGGGCTTACATTCATTGCCGCACGGCATCTACACAAAAAATAGGATGAATATAGGCAAGGGCCAATATGGCCCTTGTTTTACATCCAAGGCTGAATGTGTTGGTCGTAAATGCTTTCAAGACGTTCCTTGTGAATTTGCTCTTCCTTTGCAAGGGTTTCAAAGACTGTTCGATTAGAAGAATCCCCTGTTAGCTCTGAGAGCGCCTTGTAGAAATCGCGAGCGTTTTCTTCTCGTTTTATCGCCACAATTAGGATGTCTTGTGAAGTTGAGGATGGTTCTAGTGGAATATCAAGGAGATACTTGCTAAGATCGTGACTCTCGAACTCGTCAACGGTACTGCAAGTAAATGTATCACAGACTCCTCCTCCAAGAGCTTCCTCCAGCTTCTGCTTGTGTCCTACTTCCTGTTTTGCAAGTTCTTTCAGCAGTTTTGCTGAGGATGGCAACTCCGCATTCTGAGCTGCCTTTGTATAGAACTCGTAAGCTTCTTCCTCTCTCTGAATTGCGAGGGATATGAGTTTCTCAAACGATTGTTGGACAGTTGTCAAGGTCAATCCCCGGCCTGCATTTGCACATGTGCGTTTTAAGCATGCTGTTTTGGCTGCTTTTCACGATAATTGACATTTATACCAGAACCCTTTTGAAAGGGCCTTCTTGAGGTCCGACTGGGACTTCTGCAATGGAAGAAAAACGCGGGAACAGCTTCAACTGCGCAGAGAGCGTGCTTCTCAAGGTGAATAGGGCCATCGCTCTCGGTGACTTCAATCTTGCATGCATGAAAATCGCATCTGTGTTCGGAGGTGGTGTTGCAGGGACACAGGAGATTTGTGGTGCTGCGAGTGGTGGAGCAATGTGCATTGGTCTTGCTCTTGGGACCACCGGCGACGAACCTAATGATGTTTTCAAGGCAAAGCGTGCCAAATCAAGAGAAGTGACAAAGGAGTTTCTTGCTGGCTTTGCAAATGCTTGGGGTTCTACGCGCTGCCAAGCTCTAATTGCCATGGACAAGGGTGAGCGTGAAGCAAATGGACTCCTTCGGAAAGACGATGCGGCTGCTCGAGACCGGTGCGACGAATATGTTCTTTGGGCAGCAAAAGAAGTAGAGAAACTTCTACGAAGGGTCTGAATGAGTCATGTCTTGAAAGGATTGCTCCGCATGACATCCGTTGCAGCAAGCAACGGGGCTCCTTTCTGCAACTGGGCCCGAATCGTACGGCGAGTGTCTAGGAAGTAGGCAATTCGGTTACTGGCCTCTTGGCTGTATTTCCCGCATTCTGGCTGGGAGGTATTTATGGAGTGCTTTTGGAATGCTTATGCTGCCATCATCCTGTTGGTAGTTCTCCATAATTGCAACAATAGTGCGTGGATTTGCCATCATTGTGCTGTTTAGCGTATGAAGGTAATCCTTCTCAGTTCCTCCCTTTTTAACTCGGTATTTTATATTAAGGCGAGTTGCCTGATACGCTGTGCAGTTGCTACAAGACCCTCCTTCACGGTACTTGCCCTGTCCGGGCATCCAAAACTCCAAGTCGTACTTCTTTGCGGCAACTATACCAATGTCCCCTGTGCAGACGTTAACTATTCTGTATGGCAACTTGAGAGCTTGAACAAACTCTTCCTCATTCTTAAGGAGTTCCTCATGAATGTTCCAAGACTCCTCGGGATGGCTGAACACGAATTGCTCTACCTTGTTGAACTGGTGTACTCTGAAAATACCCTTTGTGTCCTTACCATGGCTGCCGGCTTCCTTTCTGAAGCAAGTGCTTACGCCAGCAAATTTCATTGGAAGGTCGGTAGGCTCGAATATTTCTCCCATGTACATGGCTGCCATGGGGTGTTCGGAAGTTGCAATCAAATAGAGGTCTTCACCTTCAATCTTATACATCACGTCACCAAAATCAGCAAGGTCGGTCACCCCTTCGTAGGGCTCTCGTCTCATCATGAATGGTGGATAGACCGGCGTGTACCTCTTCCTAATCAGTATCTCTAGTGCCATCTGCTGCATTGCAATGTCCAGTAGTACAAGCTCGTTTGTCAAGAAGTAAAACCTTGCCCCGGATACCTTAGCCGCTCGTTGGAGATCTGCAAGTCCAAGCGTTTCAAGGAGATCTACATGGCTTTGGACTCCGAAATCGAATACAGGTCTTCCGCCCCATTCTCTTACAACTTCATTCTCATCCTCATCTGTACCATAGGGGACGCTCTGATGCAGAATATTTGGTATGCTCATCTGGATATTTCGGAGCTGGTCTTCTGCCTTCTTCTTTTTCTCCTCTTTCTTGCCAATTGCATTGTTTACATCGTTTGCCTTGCCAGTAACTATCGATGTATCCTTTCCCTCTTTCTTAAGCTGACCAAACTCCTTGGAAAGGCGATTTCTTTGAGTTCGTAGGTCCTGAATCTCTCTCATTAGTTTCCTTACTTCCGAATCCAGCTTCAGAAGTCGTTCAAAGTCCTTCAGCTTCGCCTCATCACGCCTTCGACGAAGATTCTCTCTGACAATTTCTACGTTCTCTCTGATGAATTTCAGGTCCAGCACCGGGTTCTCACCAGCCTATGTTTTCGCTAGAGCAACAATATACGCCGCTTTTTAGACTCTTCCCATTCATGTTTCAAGCATCGCTGAAGGGCAGATCTTCTTCACAGCGCAAGTGGGACAATTCGGGGTCCGTGCACTGCATGTTCGTCTTCCATGAGCTCCAATGAGCCTTGCATATTCGTACCACAAATCCTGGGGAAGCAAATCCATCAATTCCTTCTCTACTTTCTCGCGATTTGACTTCTGTTTTGTGAACTCAAGTCGCTGGGTCACTCTCAACACATGAGTATCCACAACGACGCCTTCGTTCTTTCCGAAAACTACTGATAGGACGACATTGGCGGTCTTCCGGTTGACTCCTGGCAACTGAACAAGTTCTTCTAGCGTCTTGGGCACTTTGCCATTGAAGTTGTTCACAAGGAGCTTTGCTGCATCACGAATATACGCTGATTTCCGATTGTAAGTCCCACAAGACCGAATAATTTCTTTTAGACTTTCAATGGGGGCTTTCGCCATTGCTTCGGGCGTTGGGTATCTTTCAAATAAACTAGGTGTGATACTATTCACACAGGCGTCAGTTGTGTGCGCAGACAGAAGTGTCGCTATGACCATTTCAAATGGATTTGTGTGGTTCAGATAGGTCAATGGAGCATCAGGGTACGCATCACCCAGTAGAGCAAGCACTTTGCGAATTCGTTCTTTGTCTTCCATTGTAGATGTGTTCTCCCGGTAGTATTGGCTCTCCCAGTCTGCCTGTCCTAGAGGAGCATATGAGCTTGTTCCTTGACTTTGCTACTCATTACTTACAGTAATGCTGCTGCTCTCTTCCTCGCCAAATCGAAATCTGCTAATCCCCCCGAGAATTATGATATTCGATACAAAGACGAGGGCAAACAAGATAGCTGGATCAAAGAAGGTGAAAATTACGCCTCCTAGAAATGGACCCAGAGGTGTAAAGACAAAGACAATGAACCAAAACACCCCCAAAATCTTTGATGTATCAGTTCTTGGCATTTGCTTTTGGATGAGAGTGAGAAGTACAAGATACCAAAGCGCATCGTTGATGTATTTGCCAACGATTGCAATAAAGGGGGTGGTGAAAACCACACCAAGCCCTGGAAAGATGAGGTTGGCAGATTCCATGACTTCCTGTGGTGCCCAGCTGGGGAACTGCTGCGCTATCATCAACAAGAACGCGCATATTGGCATAACAGCATAGACTGCGAGCGCAGTACGCCGCATCCCTCTCTTATCGGACATCCTACCAACCTTTAGCTGCAGCGGCACGGTAACAAACAAAGACACCAGCACAATGATGTTAATTCCGGCAAAATCCACATTCAGGAATTCATTCGTATAAATCAAAGCCCCAAATCTGAAGAGGGCATCACTAAGAGCATCAAGCATTACAACTCCTAGGACTCCGGGCATTATTCCCAAAATCAGTCCAACAGCACGCTTGTTCTCATTTATGAAGTCGCGCCAGAGCGGAACTCCATTCTCTCTTTTCTCTTGTTTGCTGCCTTCTAGGTAGACTTGTCTGACTATAGTACATACCATAAGGGCACAGCCGGCAGCGAAGAATATCAGTTGCATTCCGCCAACGAATCCCATCGTTGGTATGAGTCCGTGAAATGCCACCAATGTAAGAATGCCCAGCGAGCTTCCAGCAGTGAATAATGCAATAGCAAGACCGCTATGTTCCCGCGGGATGTTGTCTAAGATATAGGCTGATGATCCTCCTTTTGCTAGATCCATCATCGAATAGATCACTAGAGCGGCAAAGACTAACGCAAACTCCATGGTCAGTCCCATTATCAGGTTGAATACTGCTGCAAGAAACATAGCAAAAACAGATAGTGATTTGCGATTCACAACGTCTCCGAGATACCCCCCGAAGAGCCTTGCAATTGCTGAGATTGCTGCTGTGATGGCACCAACGGTTCCCAGAACCACAAAATCCCAACCTATGTTGAACAGGTACAGGTTGAAGTATCCATAAATGGCTGAGAATGCATTGAACACCCACATCGTGGCTAAATAAACAGAATAATTGCGCCATGCGAATATTGACCTTAGAGCGGCCCTGACGCCAAGCTGCTCGTCGTCGCTTTTTGCCAACGCTTCAAGTTCCGCTTCATACTCATCCTCAAGCGGATAATCCCGGGTGGAGCTATCTTCCACTTCCTTGTCGCTCCTTCCCTCCTGCGTGGCCATCTCGTCCATATATTGTTCCTCTATTTTGTGTACCGAGCTCCCTCTCATTCTCAAGGCTCTCAGGGCTTCTCCTACTGACTGCCTTGAGGCTTATGCACGCGCTCATAGCAGAGCGCCAGCATAGGTTGGACAGGGTCCATTCCTCCTTAGAGATGGTTGCTGGTTACGCTACGGTACAGCTCTACTCTATATTAGCTCCTTTTACTCGTTATTCTTATCTCGACCCATTGGAGGGACTCCATCCCTCCATTGAAGGCTTCTTTCACACTCTATTGCCGGTCTCACTCAAAGACTAGCACCTTAATATCGCCATTATCATCTGGCATGGCAACAAGACGGTGCGAGCAAATGTCTGCAGTGAGCACAAGGCACTTGGGTGGCGTTTGAGAACTGATCAAGTTCCTAACAGCTAGCTCCAAGTTGAGTGCGGTAAGTCTAACGAGTTCGGGGTCAGTAAACGGGTCTACTGCTCTACCTTCCTCTGGTACATATGCATTTGCAAACGCTGTTTCGATTTTTTCTGAAATCATTTCTTTTCCTCCTATTAGATAGGATTCTTTCTTTTACCATGGTTCCGGAATTTCTGGGTTTATTGGGTTCATTTCTATTCTCTCTCTGTGGTTTTATTCTCTCTCTGATTTAGTCAGACTTTACCGATGACACGATGACATCGAGGCTAACCAACTCATACAGCCATACATGCTTACCTAGAATCCACTATCTCCTGCAGGCAGTAAATAGGTCAGTATGGAAGTGGATCTTCGCATGGTGGCTGTACAACGGTCGATATGCCACGAACAACTCCGATTGATAGCAGCTCTAGGGCAACACGGTTCTCTGTCATGTTCTCATAGAGGCTTCTAATCTTCTCTGTGTTAATCGCTTTCACCTCCTTTGTCATCTTGCGCTCGGTATGGCATCATTGAGCGATGCTCACAACCAAGGAATGGACATTTCTGGCATAAGTTACCTTCGGTCAACCTATTACCCACATACGTATCTGGATATTCATCCTTGATTCCGAACATCGCCTGCAATGTACTGACAAGCAATTCTAGGCCAATCCCGCATATGAAAGGGTCGAGTCTGGCCTCCACCACGCAGGCATTGCTAATTGCCTCTCTCTCGCGTTTTCCAGAAATCGGTTCCAAGACTAAGAAACACCGGCAGATAAATAGGACAGTAGGAACTTACGCATCTAAACAATTGGCCAATCAAATTGCGGAGAAGACCTACTTGGAACGGCTTGGATTTGGTGAATTGAAACTTCTTAGAAGGATTGCCATATCACCGAAACTGCGCAGAGCAACCTTGGCCAAGGATCTGGGCGTCACAAGATCCGCCGTGACCCAGCTATGGGATAAACTTGAGGCAACTCGCAGCCTGCGGATAAGAAGCAGCTTTGATTATGGGGCTCTTGGGATGAACATGCTAATTGGCTGGGCAAAGGCAGAAGAAGGCTCAGATGTCCTAACGAAGTTTTCAAGGTGGCTACACTCAAATCCACTCACATCAATAGTCATTGAATCTGCAATTTCTTCATCTATGGACCGCCGTGTTTATTTCGAGGCTAAACTCCCAATAGGCCGTCGAGCAGATTGGTTCATCAGTCAACTCGCACGTTTTGAGAAGCGACCATATAATCTCTCACTTGTCTACAAGCCCGCATCGCATATCTCGCATCACATGAATCTTGGGCTATTCGATGGCGGACATTGGGACTTTGATGTGGGCTTTCGGTTCGGAGCAACTATTGATATGGCAAGAGGATATGCAGACGTTATCCCAGTAGCTCATACGGTTGAGCAGAGCAATCAAGGCAAGCTTGATTTTGAATCTCTCGTCGTTGCATCCGAACTGAATAACAACTACCATGCGACATCAATCGATCTCTCCAAATGCTACAGCCGTTTGGGAATCGAGTCTCCCTCCGAGAGAACGCTCAGACGGCGACTGAATAGCATGAGAAGAAAGGCAATTCCGTATGTTCAGATAGAGAAGATTGGGCTTACAAAGACAGCAGTTGTGAGCCTGAACGAACCGTCCGCGAGCTCAGAAGTTTCCAAGCTTCTGCTTGCACAGGCCAGTACCCTCCCCAAGGCCAGGGCGATACATGCACCCGGAATAGCAGTCCTGATTCTAGAGCTTCCAGCATCAGTTGAGTGGTTCAATCTTTCCCAAGCGCTTTCCCCACTCTCAACATCTTCCATTGAGATGTGTACATTTATAGCAGATGATTCTCAAATATGGAACCCACTTGAGAATTTGGTGCAATACATGGCTTCAAGTAATATCTCAGGTAGTGATGATTAGTAGTTCCTGGCGTTGAAGAAGGTTGAAGAAAGCTCAGAGTAGAGCAGATGATATATCAAAGAGACCAAGTTCCCTTGAGAGTGGACCATTGGATTTTGCCACTCCTTATGATGAGGATATCCCGCATGCTGAAGATCCAATCGTCAGGTTCTACATCGATTGTTTGCGAGTATATCTGGGTCTCTTCTCGGCCTCCTTATCCCTTGATGATGCGCTGAATGCTGTAGAAGTGCTCCGGAAAAATCCCGAATTCATTAGGACTCCTACTGACCCAACATTGCTTCCAATTAATGAGGAAACCGTCAACAAAATTATTGCAAATCTTCAGACACTCAAGAGACTAAATCTGATAACAAGAGATGCTATTCGATCAGCATTCAATTTCTCATTCTTGGCGCAAGATGCACCTGTTTCAGAATCTGATTTGGCTGTCTTGCGTGTTCTAGCCGATAGGGCGTTGGAATCACTTGTTGGCATTGGTGACAAACTCCAACTGAATCCGCGGACAGTTGCAAGAGCAATTGAGCGGTTGGAAAATCGCAATAGACTTCGCTTCAGTTCGCATATGGATGCCACTGCCTTTGGCATTCAGCCCTTCATTCTCTTTTTTTCGCTGGCTGAAGGAATAGAATGGGATGATGTAGAGGATGGAATTTCCATTTACCCTTTCACAAAGAACATACTCAAAACCTCAATGACCGACCTTGGTTACATTTCCTTCATGGTTCCTGGTCCCCCTAGCAATTACAATGCATTCCGGAAGCACATCGAGGATATTTCCTCAGTTCTTTTTGAATACTCCAATCTCCATAGGCAAGTTGCCGTAGGCAATAACATGGCATTTTCGCTCTTTGATGGAAGACAGTGGGAGTATCCAGAAGGAATTGGTAGTGTCCTTGATGCTGATACAGAACTAGATGATGGCAACAATCATCGATTGCTTCCTTGTGAGGGTCCTCGACGTGGGCTTGTAATGGAGGACTTCTTGGTGCTTATTGAGCATAGGGTGGGTGCAAGGCAACCCCCTCGTGTTCTCAGCAGTAGGTTGAGGGCGCGGGGATGGGATTTGGAAGCAAAAGAGATAGCCAATTCTCTCAGGAAATTAAATGCCCGCAACATGCTTTTACCATTCATTGCGTTAAGCTTCATCGGTCTTTCCACGAATCTCTGTTTTGAGATAGTCTGTGATGATGATTGGAGACAGCGTATTCTGGCATCTACCAAGTACCTACCATCTTCATACTACTACTTGTCACAAAAGGGCATCATAGTATGGGCTCATGTCCCTAGCAACCATCAAGTCGAGTACTATCAGCTCTATCGGTCTCTTGTCGGAAAACCCGGAGTGAAGTCTGTTCAGCCAATAATGACCCTACTCCCAAAGGGTTCTCGGACAGAGTTTGAATTAATCAGAAACTGGAAATTCGCAAAGCATGGTTGGACCGTCGATTCTACATCACTAGACTTGACAAGCTACTTACTATAGAATATGCTTGGCCTTCCGAAATTCTACTGACTTCTTCTGCTTTGGATTTCCTGAAAAATCTCCTCTACAGCTTCTCGCCATTTTCCTGAGAAGGGCGGTCCAAGCACAACCTCTGTCAATCCTAGGCTATTCAACTCCTCAAATCTATCCACCATATGGGCTTTGCTGCCTGTTATTGAAAACATTTCCAGCAGCTCCTGGTTCACAAGCGGTATGCCAGAATCAGGTCCGCTCTCTGCTACAGCTTTCTTAAGCCTCTCAACTCGGTCTCTGTCAATATTCAACAAATCGAGGACTGCCGGCGGTGTATCCGCAACAACGATAGACACCACCTTCTTTGCTAAGTCCTCCTTCCCTCCCTTGAAGGTTGGAATGGTTGGCAACCACGCGACTTTCTCCACATCTGATGGTCTTCTCCCTGCAGCTACCGCAGCTCTGTCAACGAGTTCGACTGCATGTTTCAGATAGTCAATAGGTCCTGAAAGGACAACCCCATCAGCCAATTCACCTGAAAGCCTAAGCATCTGGGGGCCTCTAACTCCGAGAAAGATCTTCATATGGACAGGATTGCTTATTCTCAATTCATACTGTTTAAGGCTCATCAATTCGGTTTCGGTCGTAACAGACTCTCCTGCCCACAGCGCTCTAAGAACCGACATTGTTTCTCTTAATTCGGTCACTGGCTTCTGAATGCGAATTCCAAGTTGTTTGAGGTCCTGCATTCCTCCTATCCCTATTCCAAGAACAAAGCGGCCTCGTCCTGTTTCATGTAACGTGGCAGCCATTCGAGCTATTCTTTGTACAGGATAGACCGTAATCGGAATAATGGCAGTGCCAATTCGGGGTCTGGTTGTATGCGAAATTAAGGCAGCAGAGAGCACAGTCACATCCTGCCCCAGCTCAATATCTTCTCCTACCCAGATGCTATCAAGCCCCAACCTATCGGCGTTGGCAGCAATCCAGCTAGTGGCACTTGGTTTCATATTCGTTGTAACGCCGATACTGGCCCGATACATGGTTCACACTTCCCAAATTGAAATACGGGAATCTATATTTCTGTATTCGCCTCTATGGCACATTGATGCAAATGAAAGTTGCCTGGGGAATAACCGGTAGTGGCGATCTAATCGACGAAACTGTGGAATTGATGACACAGATGAAGGAAAGGCACAACATCCAATTCGACATCTTCGTGTCAAAAGCTGGGCGCCAAGTACTGAATTGGTACAAGCTTTGGGGGCTACTTAATGAGCAATTCAAGGTAAAGACTGAGGCAGATGCTAATGTGCCATTCATTGCAGGACCACTTCAAATGGGAAAGTGGGACCTTCTTGTCGTTGCTCCATTAACAGCCAACTCGACAGCTAAGATTGCCCATGGAATTGAGGACTCCCTTCTTACAAATGCTGTAGCACAGTGCTGCAAAGGTTCGACCCCAGTTATTCTGCTTCCTGTCGATCAAGAGCCTGGGGAAATTGAAACAATAATCCCCGATGGTAGGAGGATAAAGCTTCGGACTCGACGCGTCGACATCGAGAATGTCGAGCGACTTCGGAAGATGGAGGGAATCACAGTCGTATCCTCTCTTGAGCAAATCGCAGAGAAAATCAGCTCTATGTTGAATGAGTGATATGGAAATGGGCGATGGCTTCCCCACCGTTGGCAGTATGGCAAGAATAAGAGATGCAGTTATTGACTGGTTTGCATCTACCGGTCGCAATTTCCCCTGGCGGGACACAATGAATCCCTATCATGTCCTTATTGCTGAAGCTTTACTGAGGCGAACCACAGCACCCGCTGTATTGCGCGTTTTCCCCTCTTTCGTCAAGCGTTTTGAATCAATCGAATCCCTGGCCGCGGCGCGTCCCTCAACAATTGAGAAGTATATTGAATCATTAGGTCTTCAGAAGGTTCGTGCTCGTCATCTTCGTCAAGCTGCTCAAATAATAACACGGGACTATGGCGGTAGCATCCCATCATCCATGGACGCCCTGTCAAGCCTTCCCGGAATTGGAAGATACCTGGCTGCAGCTATTGCGAACTTTGCCTTTGGCGAGGCCGTTCCAATGGTAGATGGTAACATAGTCCATCTTCTCAGACGTGTATTCAATTTTGACCTAAGAAACTCAGAAGATGAACGCGCTTGGGAGATTATGCAACAGCTTGGCAGTCCAAGGCATGAAAAGACGTTGTATTGGGGAATTATCGATCTCGTAGCCACGGTTTGTCTTCGGAAGGCACCTCGATGCACTCTCTGTCCGCTGAGAAGATTTTGCTATTATTCCAAAACACATGTTGTCCATTAAGATTAACAAGGCACACACATCCGTGTCTGATGGCGAATTCTCAATGAAAAATTCTCAACCTCAAGAGCTTCCTGATGGATTCGAATACGGTGTTGTCCAAACCGATGAAGAAATGGAAGAGATAATCAAGTTCAATGAGGCTATCCATGGTGAAGATGACGCTCTTGCTCTCCGACGTCTCATTGATGAATATCCCAATCTTGAGAAGGAACAGCATTTCTACATCCGTGACATGGACAAAGGAATCATTGTATCCTCACTCAATGCGATACCAAGTGTGTGGGACTACGATGGAATCGCATTAAAGAACCTTGAACTCGGATATGTTGGAACTCATAGCGACTATCGGAATCAAGGCCTTTTCAGGGCATTATATCTGAAGCATTTCGAGAGGCAGCTGTACAAAGGCAACTACCACCTCTCTACTATTATGGGCATACCCTACTTCTACCGACAGTTTGGTTATGATTTTGTCTTACCCTTAACAAGAGCTGTCATGCTGGATGCAAGAGAAATACACCGGATGAATCCTAAGGCACTTCCTTCCTCTGAGAATATTGTTGTTCGTCCGGCTATTCCTCAGGACTTATCCAGTATCATGCAGTTGTACCACAATTTGTGTAAGCGGCTGTTGGTTACGGCGCGAAGGGATGAATCCCTTTGGGAGCTTCAAGAAGCAAACCATCTTGTTTGGACGCGCAAGTTTGAAACATTCGTTGTGGAACGGGATGGAGAGATTGAGGGATATTTCCGAACCTCGATTCGAAGCAACCCTAAGGACCGTTTCCACAACTTCCTTGATGTGATGGAGAGCAGTATTAGGACAGTCGGTGCTATTAGACGAGTTCTGGAATTTCTCGGACAGAAATGTGAGGACTCCGGCCTGACTCGAATTATTTTCCCCGGTACAAGTGCTTGCCATCTATCAAAGATGGCATTAGATCTCGGCGGCACCATGACACGAGGGTGGAAATTCCAAATTCGCATTCCAAACATACTTCAATTCCTGAAGAGGATAGGGCCGATTTTGGAACGCAGGCTCCGGAACACTGTCTTTGAAGGACTTACTTTTGATTTGGCTTTGAACATCTACCATAGCTACTACATACTCCAAATAGCGAAAGGAAAGATTGTAGAAGTAATGGACGCCGGCAAACCCATAGAGAACGAGTATTTTGGTGTCAGAATGCCCCCTCAAGACTTCGTTCGACTTATGCTTGGGGAGTACAATTTGGGAGAACTGGACTATTACAACACGGATTTCATTGTTGATGGTCCTCTCCGTTCTCTTCTTGGCACACTCTTCCCGAAACAGGAGAGCTGGATCTTCTACTACTTCGTGTAGTAGAGTTTTCGAGATTCTATCTGTACTTCTACCTAGTCAAGATCAGGAATGGGGATCTCAACATTGAATTTGTTGCCACAGGGACATGCAGCAGGAATCGTAAACTTGTCAACGGTATCAATACTAATCCTTGCGCCTTGTTGAGCAGCTCGGTCAATCATTGCCTGCATATTCGTTGTCATGTACTTTGCGAAATTGCTAACCAAGCCCGGAATTGACAAATCGTTAATCCAGTAGACAAAGCTGCCACTGCATTCAGGATTTGGGCACTGACTCAACATGACGCGCGTTTCATCGTTGCAGTGGCTGCATCTCAGCTCAGCATGATGGAATTCGGGCGCTCTTGGACATGGTAGTTTAAGTTCATTCTTTCCGCCACAGCGGTAGCAGTAGTATCTGAAGCCTACTTCACTCATTGAATATGCACCACTTTTGATGTTGCAGACACACTGAATCAAATATGTGTATATTGCTGTTCAATCCCTTTCGAATTCTCCTATGTCCTCGTGCAAGTTTGTAGGTTCTAATAAGGCAAAACACAGCCATAACTTTGAGAAGGTGACTATTACTTGCAGGTAGTTCGTCCACGTTCAAGCTTGCTCTCCCTACTAATCGTGTTTTTGGGAGAGAACTTTGAGAACAAAGTCGGAAGCTGTTCACACTGCGGGAGCCACATCCCCCGCTCTGGAAGGGTATACAGAATCAATGATAGCTGGGTCTGTGTAGACTGTGTTATTAGTCGCATCCACGGCAACTGAATGTTGGAAATTTGCTCAAGCCCAACAGTGAAAAGCAGGTATTGTATTCCTAGTGACGACTAGGTGAATACAGTGAAGCGGAGGATTCAGCCTCATCTCAGAGTTGGCGAAGGTGATGTTGAGGATGTTGTTATCATCACAGGTAATCCGGATAGGGTCCCGGTGATTGCCTCAAAGATGAAGGATGGCGAGGAAGTCGTTCGGTATCGGGGACTTGTGACCTACAAGGCATATACTCAGGGTGGAGTTCCAGTGACCATCTCGGGCACCGGAATGGGCACTCCTTCAACCCATATCTGCATCGAAGAGCTAGCAAACCTTGGTATGGATGTCCTCATACGAATCGGTTCCTGCGGCGGTATTGATCCCAAGGTCAAGACGGGTGATGTTGTTGTGCCCACGGCTGCTGTTCGAGATGATCGTGCAGGGCTCAATTACGTTCCAATCGAGTATCCTGCCGTTGCATCCCCGAAATGGTCAATTGCCCTTCATGATGAAGTTTCAAGGCTTCTGCCTTCCGATAGAGTGCATATGGGCATTTGCTGGACTAGTGACGTGTACTACGTCAATCCGCAGAACAACCCACTCGATATGTGGACCCGTGCGAACGTGAAATGCGTAGAGATGGAGAGTTCTCTTCTCTTTGTATTTGCATCAACTCGTGGCATTGACGCAGCATCGATTCTTGCCTGTGATGGCAATCTTCACGGCGCACAGAAGGCCGAGCAAAAAGACGCCTCTGAGGAGAGCGGCGAACAGGACCCTCTCTTAATAGAGGCAATTGAAAAGGAAGTCATAGCAACATCAAACGCGATTGATCGTCTACGAGCATAGAGTTGGTTAGTGCTGTGTTCCATCGACCAACCTTGAACTCCATGAATATCGTTCAAAGGGGACATGAGATTGGCTTCTGAAGACACGGAGTCCAGTGGGCAAGAAACAACTCGATCCTACATTATTATGAGGGCAGAGGCTCAAGAGGCGCTCGAACTGGCTAAGGAATGGTGGTCGAATCGGAGTATTCCTACTTACGTGAAGATTACACAACTGGACAAGGGGCGCTTGGCTGAATTTGTTGACGTCTACAATCGATGCTTCATTGCTTCTCCTGATCCATTCTGCCCGCTGACCAACGAGCAGGCAACACGACTCGATACCGAAGGCATCTTTGTCGCTGATCTTTGGGGGAAGATGGCTGGATTCATCGCATGTTTTGTTGAGAAGATGCCTCCCACTGTCTTTGGTGAAATTACTGGAATTGGGACTCTGCCTAGCAGAAGAAGAAAGGGTATTGCCACAGCTCTCATTCAGCGAGCAGCCGAATACTTCCTTGCAGCCGGGGTGGAGGAGGTGTATTGCGAGGTATACGAAGAGAATATTCCCTCGCAAATGTTGATACTGGCCTATGGTTTCAAAGAAGTTAGTCGCCGGACGGTTCCAATTATCACTTCACCTGAGGATCCCGAAACAGATTTGCCCGGTGGGAAGATAATGCGGAGGCTCGGACTAAGGCCCCGACCAGGCTGCGAAGATTGCAGGGACATCTGATTGGAGTGAAGTTTTAATAGTAATAACCCGGAGCCCCAACTCAAGAAACATGGTTTTGTAGCTAAAGACTGCGTTCGTCAGAGGAGAACAGCCGATTTGCGATATGATGTAATAGTTGTTGGAGCAGGTCCTGCCGGATCTATAGCTGCACATGATTGCGCGCGAGCCGGTTTGAGAACACTGCTCCTTGAGAAGTATAACCTTCCCCGAGACAAGCCCTGCGGTGGCGCGGTCATGTACAGGGGTCTTGGAATCCTACAGGGGAATCTTCCACACAGGCTAATCGAGCGGAAGATATACGGTCTCAGATTTGTACTTCCCAACGGCGAATCGGTCGAGTTTAATTCTGGTAAGCTAATTGGAATCACGGTCTTCCGAAACCGGTTCGATGAATTCTTGGCTCGCAGAGCGGAGGAAGCTGGTGCTGAGCTCGTGGAAGGAGCAAGGGTTACAAAAGCAGTTGTTAGTGAAGACACGGCTAGCGTAGAAACTCAGAATGGACAGCTTCACAAGGCTCGCATCCTAATTGGTGCTGATGGCGTCAATTCCGTTGTCGCAAAGTCACTTGGCCTTCGCCCAGAAAGGAAGAATCTTCGTCGCGTTGGCCTTGGAATGGAATCAGATTTTCATGTTGGCGAAGAAGGAGTAATGAAGGCAACGCATGGCAATCCTTCTGTACTGGAGATACTGCCAGTCGAAGGCCGAGTGTCCTATGGTTGGATATTCCCGAAACGTGAGCATCTAGCTATTGGAATTGCGGGTGCTGCAGTACACATGTACCCTCTCAGACCTGCTTTCGAGCATTTCTGCAAGAGTCTAGAAGACCGGTTTGTCATGAAGCTCATACCTGAGAAACGTCGAACCTATTTCCTAGGAGCGGATGGAGTGAGCAGTGTGAATGTCACAACTAGAGCCATGCTTGTTGGTGATGCCGCTGGTTTTGTAGATCCAATGATGGGGGAAGGCATTGCTTACGCAATGAAGTCCGGCGTCTACGCGGCACAGGTAGCAGCTACTGCGGTGGAAACCAATCGGTATGACCCCGGGTTTCTGGAATCCTACCAGCGTCTTTGCGTGAGTGAGTTTGGTGGCAATTTCCAAATGGCTGAGTGGGCAGGTCTTCGTGGGACGTCATTTGCAGAGTTTGTATTAACAAAGGCAAAGGGACAACCTCTAGCCTCTGATGTAATGACGAAACTTGCAAGAGGAGAGCTTGGATATTCACGTATTCCCTATTATGTTCTTAAGAAGCTCCCAATGGAGCTGCCTGATATTATTAGGAGAATCGTAGCATCAAGAATTCAGGACTCTCGTCAAAAGGTTCATAGGACCTAGATTCTGAATTCTCTGGAAGGTGTACTAGTTGCGTGTTGTACTTGTGCTGATACTTTTACTGCTTCCATTTGGAGGATATACAATACAACAAGTCGGTTATACACCCTCATTTAACGGAACCAATGCCTATTCTTACCTTGTACAGCAGTGTGATTTTGGACCGAGACCCCCAGGGTCGGAGAACCTTAGCGAATGCAGGCAATTCATGATTCAAACCTTGGAGTCCTTTGGCTGGACAGTAACTATGCAAAACTTCACCTTCGATGCTATCGAATGTGTTAACGTAATCGCGAATTATGGAGATGCACCCAATGTATCCGTAGTTCTTGGAGCACACTATGATACGCGTCCATATGCTTCCGAAGATCCCAATGAGGACAACAAGGAAACTCCCATTCTAGGAGCAAATGATGGCGGCAGTGGTACCGCAGCTCTTCTTGAGCTGTCCTGTGTTCTTCCCGAAGATGTTCGTTCCAAGATAGAGCTGGTGTTTTTTGATGCCGAGGACTCTGGAGAAATTGATGTTAACGATACGGGAATTACATGGCCATGGATTCTGGGATCCACCTACTATGTGGACCAAATGTCGGCGCATGAGGTCGAATCGACTAGCGCAATGATTCTTCTTGATATGATTGGCGATGAGAATCTCCGCCTTCCAAAGGAAACTACTTCAACAGACTCTCTGCAGAATGCAGTCTGGGCTATTGCCGCCCAACTTGGTTATGGTAACATATTCCTTGATGAGTTTGGCGGAGGAGTTATAGATGATCACAAGCCATTCCTTGATGCTTCAATTCCTGCTCTTGATATTATCCAAACTCCCTTCCCCTCATCATGGCATACGCTCAGTGATACACCTGATCGCTGTAGTGCTGCCAGCCTTGATGCTGTTGGAAAAGTGGTTGAGGCCTTTCTTGTGAGCCATATTGGAACAAATGCCACTTTCACTCCCGACACACCTCTGCTGTTTTATGTAGCAATATTAGCTATCCCTGCCGCTGCGCTTGTTGTGATTTATGTCTTGTATTCTCGAAATCGCGCCAAAGGTCATACACACTTTTAACAGAAGAACACAAGGATTAAGACTGAAGCGCTTCTCCTGGTGACAATCTTGACAATAGGCACCCTCTATAGACCAAATGCAGCCGCACCGTCTCCCATTACATCCTTGTCGGTGGACAATAGAGGGAAGACCGTAGCCTGTGGTACAATGAGTTCTGATATACTATTACTTGATGCATCTTCAGGAAAACCGAAGAGAGCTCTGAAAGGACATGAGGCAATGGTTTCATCAGTTACATTCGCAGAGGGCGGAAAGGCAATTCTCTCGTCTAGCTGGGACCATACAACACGCAAATGGACTGCACGCGGTGCCGATAAAGCCGCCTCTCCAATAAAACACAAGGCAGAAGTCAAGCTTGTGGCTGTGGATGAATCCTCATCACGAGGTGTATCAGGAGCTCGAAATGGTATAATCAAACTCTTTTCGGTTGATTCGCTTCGCTGCTTCCGAATAATTCAAGCCCACAGGAATGATATCTCAGGGCTGGCTTTTGGAACCAATAGTTCGACCCTTGTATCGGCTTCTTGGGATGGCGAATGCAAGCTATGGGACTTGAATAGCTACGATATGATCCAGTCAATTGTCAAACTGAAAGAACGCATCCGGTCTTTGGCCCTTTCCTCGGACGAGTCCCGTCTTTATCTGGGTCTTCACAGTGGAGGAATTCTCTCTGTCAATCTAGCGGAGGGGGCAAGTATATCTAAGCTTAAGGGTCATGAGGATATTGTCACCTCGTTGGCCCTGAATCCATCTGGCACATTGCTGGCCTCAGGAAGCTGGGATCGCAAGATTAAGGTCTGGTCGACTAGTACAGGAAAAGAAAAGGCACAAAGACGACTGTTGACCGGAATCTCGGGCATTGCATGGGCTCCAGATGGTTCAGAAATCTTCGCTTCCGATTTCTCCGGGGCTGTACTGAATTGGCCTCTTGAAAAGAAATAGTGTATCTTATGCCCTAGTCGATTAATCGGACATCGACATCTGCATATCCTTGTTTGTTCCAGGTAATTCTGATTCGCCCAGGCTTGGAGGTACCCCTAGAAAGGGCAAGTAGCTCGTTTGCGTTTTGATTTCTACTGTGCTTATCGAATGGTATAGGCAGCTCAGTATCTCCCGAAATCCTCAAGACCAGACTCTTCTCGTCAATAGACACGAGAGGATGGCTCAATATCATTCTACCTGATTTGAAGTAAGGTGTTTTTCCCCTCATAGTTCGAATGGTTCTTGCCATCCGTCGGTGCTTTCCAATTTCAACTCGGGCCGTCCTTACCACATCCCTGAGATACTCAGGGCGCGAATCGAATCGTGCGGAAAATGAGTCCTGCACAGTTTCGATTGTCTTCTGTACCTTCGTGATATGTTTCTGCATAATCGTTTTAATCACGAAATTGACGCTGGATGCGTATCTCTCAAGCTCGTCCTGAAGGGTCAGTTGCTTTTCTCGAGTTAGAGCAACGCTCGTCAATCTGAGAATTCTTATTTCAGGATCAGACATTGGCCTCCACGATTGATGTCATATTCAGTTGGACTAATCAATCTACCCGCAGTTACTATAATCGTTGCGCTATGAATCTAGCCTCGCTCACTCCTCTAAGGACCCCTTTTGCAGTAAAATCGAAGGCGCCAAACTGGACCAAGATGGTTTCGTAGTATACTGGTTCGCTTTCCTTGAGTTCCTGTATGAAACTTGTCTGGTCAACATCAAATTTGCCTGTGAGCGCGATGAGCACTTTGCCCAAGTCATCAATAGCACGGCGCATCTCCAATACCGCAAGCTCAAAGTCACCTGCAAAGGTGCAATTTGTCGCACCATGATGGCCTCTTTGTACTCTGGTTAGGAGCTCCATCACGTACTCGTCCGCAGTACCATCCCCAACTCTTTCCAGCGCAATACCTATCCACTGTTCTATCTCCTGCAAGATGACCATTAAGTCGTCCTCTTCAAGCCCTCTCAACTTGAAAGTGCGAATGAATAGCTGGTACGCCAATGGATCAAGAAGCCTAATCTCCGTCAGGATCTCTGAAGGCTTCATAATTGAGAAGCAGTTATTCTTCATAACAATGACTCTACCCAAGTCAAAGAGGCCGGTGCGGAGATCGTGAATCGCACTAATTGTATCCTCGCTTTCAGCATTTCTCAACGCACTGGTCAGTGAAAGCTCTACCCTGCTCTTCATAGTTTCAATAGCATCTTCAGACCAAGCAAAATCAGCAACTCTCTTTTTCCAGTTTTTAAGAGATCCATCTGCATCAAATACAACCTGAGCGTTTCTGAGAATCTCCACTAGTTCTGCAACTTGGAGGACATCATCCACCTTTCCATCAAGAATATCGTCGACTAATTTCGCTGGCTTAAAGAGCATATCAACGCGAACGGCCATGTGTTCTGAGACGAGCTGAACCGGAGCCTCCGATTCCTTCCAGATAACTAGTAGGTCAAGGTCCGAAGTGCTGGTTATGGTGCCCCTTACGAATGAGCCGTACACGAATATACCCTTGACTTTCTCATGTTTCTTCCACTCCTCCACCGTATCTTTTAGAGTTGCATTGAATCGGGATTTAAGGTCAAACATCGTCTGCTCGCCTCTATATTATCGTTCTCTTGAAGGGTATGAATCTCCTAGCCCTACTTCATCAATAAAACTATCTGGTGCACCATTGGCCGAGGGAAATAATAGGTGCGCATGTCCCCCAAAAACCGGGAGCAACCTTCTATGTCCCGCACAGATGGAAGAAAGAATGATGAATTGCGCCCTGTTGAAATAGTCCGAGATTTCCTCAAGTATCCGGAGGGCTCAGTGCTAATCAGTACGGGTGACACCCGTATCATCTGCACAGCCACCGTAGAGGAGGGTGTGCCTGGTTGGCTCAATGGACAGGGACAAGGCTGGGTGACCGCTGAGTATGCTATGCTGCCTCGTGCAACCGAAGACAGGACAAACCGGAATCGCATGAGCGGTCGCGGCGCCGAGATTCAGCGGCTCATAGGGCGGTCTCTTAGGGCTGCAGTTGATCTCAAAGGTCTTGGTGAGAACACGGTTCGAATTGATTGTGATGTCATTCAAGCTGATGGAGGGACAAGAACAGCATCAATCACAGGCGGATATGTGGCACTCTGCGATGCCCTACGCTACATGCTTGACATGGATATGATTTCCAGCATGCCTCTCCTCGGCAATGTTGCAGCTGTCAGTGTGGGTGTTGTTAATTCAAACATCCTTCTTGACCTCTGCTATGTAGAAGACATTCAGGCTGAAGTTGACATGAATATCGTGATGAGGGATGATGAGTATGTTGAAGTTCAGGGGACTGGAGAGAGTAGCACATTCAATCACGAAAACCTAGAGGAGATGCTGGAGTTTGCCCGTAAGGGAATCCGAGACCTGATTGAGATGCAAAAGGAAGCCTTCCGCTAATAGAATTCTGCCTTCTGTTTTCGCACATGGCACAAGCTTTATTTTCAATTGCATAACAATACTAGACTGCTCTTGTATTGAGTAGAGAGAGTGTTATCCAGCGGCTATCGAAAGGTCGCTCTAAAGCTGCTCTAGTGAATCTCAACACAAGGAAAGCTTTAAATCGCGAGCCAAAAAGGCTGGCGGAGCGAACGCCTGAATTAGAGGTGTTTGCGCTTAAGGTCCGGATTCCAGTCAAACTTGAACTGGGAGCTGGTTCCATCGAGACCAGACAAAGAAATCGGAGTCATTCTCGATGGAGGACCGTCGAAGCGTTCAGCTTGGTGACGTGCTGTGCATCGAGAGCTGAAGTGCTGAGATTGCAAAGGATGGAGGCATACGTACACAATTAAAATCAAATTAGGGTTACTACAGTAACTAATGATATGTTACAACTCCTTGGCAACAGGTAATGCTGTGCCGGTCATATGAGTAGGACTGCAAATGCTGTACGGCCACTGGTGGATGACTTGGTTGACTAGCCGATGAAGGACGTGACGAGCTGCGATATGCCCCGGGGAGGCGCATGAAGCCATTGATCCGGGGATCTCCGAATGGGACTTCCTGTCATGGGTTAATATCCCATGGTATTCCAGTGTCAAAACTGGAAGGGGAACGCTCCGAACTGAAGCATCTTAGTAGGGGCAGGAAGAGAAAACAATAGTGATTCCCTGAGTAACAGCGAGCGAAAGGGGAAAAGGCCAAACTGAATCCCTGTGCGAAGAGCACAGGGAGATGTGGTGTTAGGGCCTCAGACTTATTACCTAGGCGCCCAAGCTGAAGTCGTCTGGAACGACGTGGCATAGAGGGTGATACCCCCGTAGGCGTAAAGCGCCGGTATGTCTGTGGATCCAGAGTAGCGCGGGTTGGTCTTCTCGCGTGAATTCCGCAGTTACAATCTGCGAAGCCTAAATACTCAGTCAAACCGATAGTAAACTATGTAGCGCGAGCGAAAGTTGAAAAGTGCCGCGGGAGCGGGGTGAAAAGCACCTGAAACCAGTGGTCTACTCAAAGGATGCTGATTAAAAGAGGAGATGCTCTAGGAACGAAGCAGGAGCAATCCTGTGTTAGGACTGGAGCGGATCGAGTCAGCATCATCCGTCTTGAAACACGGGCCAGGGAGTTCATGGGCGTGGCAAGGATAAGGCATTGAGCCGTAAACGAAGGGAAACCAATAGGCCCGCAACCGCTTGCGGTGAGGGGCGGCGTGTGAAAGCGCGCGAAGTCACTCCCATGACACGAGAAACCAGTCGATCTAGGCTTGGCCAGGGTGAAGCCGGGCGAAAGCTCGGTGGAGGCCCGATAGGGTTATGACGTGCAACTCTTT
>RDOF01000021.1 GCA_011365025.1 Candidatus Thorarchaeota archaeon | reverse complement strand
ATGCACCAACTGCGGAAACGTGGTTGAGCGAAAGGACACACGCGCAGTAGGAAAGTTTGAGGTTGCACAGCACCTAAAGAGGGAAGGTAAGATGGACTTCCAAGCCCTCAGAAAGGCCACTGGTGCTTCTGATGACAAGCTCTTTGGAGTGCTCCAGGGCATGGTCAATATGGGCCTCCTGCAGGAGTTCCAAGGCATTTACTCCCTCACAAAGCGCGGTCAACGATGGTACCGCCAGCGACTTGGACAGGAATGGGGCTATTAGTGTCACGCTTTGACACTTCCCTGTCAAATCAGTGGACATGAGTTTTGGGTGGGAACTAACAGGTATCGGACTCGTGAGTCAGTGGCGCCATTGATCTTTGCCGCATTTTCCTCTAAAGGTACCTTTAATTACAGATTGAAACGATTCATACATGGAGTCCGGTTCGGCGACCAAATTTCAAATCTCCCCTCCTAACCACGCGAATACCTACTTTCCTTTTGTTTGCTGGACCGGACCCGTTTAATTTTGTAAATCCCATCACCACAGTAGGTCGCGCTACGATTTCCTCTTGAATATGGCAATGATGATGACTGCGGCAGCCACGGCGCCCATACCAGTCCCAAAAGCAAGAGCCATTATTGGATCCAGTCCTTCGTTTGTGGTACTGGTTGAGGTGGATGTTGTAGTGGTAGTGGATGTTGTTGTTGTCGTTGTAGTTGTGGGTGCCTCGTTGACTGTCAAAACTAGAGTAGCTGAGCAGTAATTCCCAAGGAGGTCGTATGCTCGCACCTCAATTCTGTATACCCCAGGTTCAAGGAGCGTAGCGTTCGTAACTACTCCATTTTCATCAATCGCGAAGTGAGTGGTATCGTTCAACCACCAGTGGTCAATACCAGACAAGTCCCATGCCCCAAGCCGTTGCTCAAATGCTTGTCCATATTCAATCGTTTCGTTGATAGGAGCCACAATCCAGATAGGAGGAGTCGTGTCTGGTTCATGGGGAATAACAGTGATGGTAATGATGGCGGAGAGGCCATTGCCACTGGCATCGAAGGCGGTCACATTTAGATGATAGACTCCTAGTTGAAGCGCAGTGTTGTTTCTTAGCATGCCGTATTCATCGATGGAGAAAAGAACTGTGTCATTGATCCACCACTGGAGAATCCCCGATTCATCCCATGCTACCAGCTGCAATACAAGAGACTCTCCAAGGTAGAGAATCTGGTCAATTGGGGCCACTACCCATTCGGGAGGGGTCATGTCTTGCTCCGGTGGCTGGACAGTGGCCGTAAACAGACCTGAAAGCGAGTTGCCATAGACATCAGTTGCAGTTAGATTCAGCGAATAGACTCCAGCGTCAAGCTTCGTTGCATTCATTAGATGGAGTAGATGCCATCCATTTCTATAGCCAGTGACGTTAAGGTGAGTGGCAGTGAGGGTGAAGTTGACGGAGTCGTTGAGCTCCCATTCAGCAACACCTGATTCATCAGTTACTATGAACGCATAGTCAAATGCTTCATCATAGTTGAGAATGATATCTTTGGGTTCCACTATCCACTCAGGCGGAGTGATTTCTTGCACGGTCAATTGAAAGGAGCTCGTGACATAGAGGCCATATATGTTCGTCACTTTTATTCGTAAGCGATAGATACCCACGGCAAGCTGAGCATTCGATTGAACTACGCCATCACTGTTGATAGTGAACCGTGAAGTGTCATTTACTTGCCAGGTTACTGGAGAGGGGGCAGTAGCGTTCAGATTATAGTAGAATGGCTGACTCCATAAATCGATGACTTGGTCAGTAGGTGTTTCAACCCATGTTGGTGCAAAAGGCGGGTACGATAATGGATTGAGGTCCGAGTTTCCAGCGGCTCCATAAATGTCATAGGGGTCATCTGCATATCCATCCTCGTCATCATCATAGCTATGGTCTTCATACCAGTTACGATCGATGACATTTGGGTAGGGAGCCGTGTTATCATCAATTACGGCGTAGAAATCAGGGCAGCCTGCTCCAAAGAGAATGTAGTTCATTGTCACATTATTCTCTTCGGCACCTGAATTCAGGCTGATGCCTGCAAACTCCCATGTGTCTGGGGAGTATTCCGCTGTTATTTCATTGAGATAGATTGTGTTGAGAAAGCTGTTCCGCACGTTTATACCATATTCCCGCATGAATGTGATCGAGTTCTGAGAAATCAGGCTCTCCCAGATTTCTTCAATCCAAATACCCCCTACTTCTGTGTTAGTGACTGTATTCTGAAACAGAATACTGTACATGACAGAGTACAGATAAATCCCTTCCCATCCGCCCTCAACATAGTTCAGTGTGATTGAGCCATAATAGAAACCCGAGAACTGAATTCCATAATACCAATTGCCCACCAATTCATTACTAATTATGTTGAGGTAGTCGCCCATACCATTCATTCCGGAATTCTCGTTATCATTGCATGTATTGTTTGCAACAGTGGCCGGATAATAAGGAGGACGATTATTCTCAATCATGATGCCAGAGTAGTCATTTCCATTACAGGTGTTATTTGTCAAAATGCTTCCACAGGAGTCTAAAACTCTGATCCCATCCTCCCTGTTTCCGTTACAGATATTGCCATCTAAGGTATTTGAAATCGACTCATCCACATAGATGCCTGAGTGCCCGTTTGTGCTGCTGCATAGGTTCATGCTGATTAGGTTGGAATCACAATAAGACAGGAATATGGCATAGTTGGTATTTCCATGGAGATCGTTCTCAGCAACTGTGTTAGAATCCGATTCATACATGTACAGCCCCCTGTCGCCGTTCCCAGTACAGGTGTTGTTTGCTACTGCATTGTAATGCGAGCCAAGGAGGTAGATTCCGTATCGGTTGAGGCGGCATGTGTTATTACTAAGCAGCCCGTAACTAACATTGTTCAAGTAGACCCCTGAATGAGTGGTTGCGCGGGTAAGGTTGCAGTTTTGGATTGTGAAGTTCACTCTGGTGTTACTGATGTTGATGCACGGGCCAGGTGAACCACCCCGGTCTATCTCTAGGTCCTCAATGATGAACGGATTCTCGGAAGAGCCATCGCCTGCCCATCCCTCTACAGTAGCGGTGTCAGTGAAGTTTTCATTCCCATCGATTGCTATTGGACCGTGTGGCGTACCTGAGACCTGAATACGCTCTCGTTCAGGTACCGGAAATTCAGTATTTGCCTGCGAGTCTACAGTAGCAACATCAGAATTGCAGCATGGCGCGAAACACCCAATGATCAAGACGAATGCTAAAGAAATTGCAGTCCACGAAGCTCCATCCTTCACATGCATGAACAATCTCCCCTATGCTGCGACGGAGGACATCAAGGCTTCCCTATGCATTCCCTAAATGCTTGAATCATGCGATTGTAGTAAGGTCGTGCTCTGTCACAAAGTATCCTATCTTTAGTAACGATGACTTATTAATCCAAGCCAGGATGCTGAACATCGCTTAAGAAGAAGGGGAGACCTTCCAAACTTCTAGCATGTAGAATTCTTTTTAGGTTGGGCCAGTAGTGGAAATCGTGATGTCCCAATGCCAATCGAACAGCTCATGAATGCCTTGAGAGGTATGTCCTACGAGTTCTTTGGAGCCCTGCTTGATACATTTCCCATGGAGTTCTCTGTTATCGATGCGAACGACAATGTGCTCTTCTGGAATAAACACGGAATACGTGTCTTCAAGCGCGGGCCAGGCGTAATTGGTCGAAATGTCCGAATGTGCCATCCAAGCGCAAGCCTCGACAAAGTGGAGAAGGTCATCCAGCTCCTAAGGACAGGAGACAAGGACCACGTAGATTTCTGGATAGACCTTCCCGAGGATGGAACCCCAAGAAAGATGCTCATCAGATACTATGCAATTCGCAATGACGATGGGGAGTATTTGGGAACTCTAGAGACCTCTATCAATCTGACACCATTGCAGAAAATAACTGGCGAAAACAGACTTGGAGACCTTCAGTAGGGCTAGGTAGTCTTCTGGATTATCAGCACATTACCGTCCACTCGAACAGGGGTCTCTTCAGGCAGATCCAACAGCCAGTCCTCCAGCTTCGCTAGGCTGTCAAAACGGAGGAGTGTGGCCAGTCGTTCAAGCGGAAGTGTTTCGTAGCGGGCAATCACTTTTCTCAGCTGTACCATTCGGAACGCTTCAAGTTCTGCCTCACGTTCGCGTTCTCTTTCAAGACTAGAATCAGTCCACGTGCTCCAGATTTGCAGGTCCCAAACCTGCACAACTCCGTCCATATCACCTGTCGCCACCCGTCTGCTGTCTGGGCTCACTGCCATAGCGTGCACATTTTCTGAATGATGAAATGAATGAACCAGAACGCCTCCGTGCAGTAGCCAGACTCGTAAAGTACCATCTGAAGATCCACTCAGGAAATGACGCCCATCAGAAGCTAGATGAAGACAGAGGATTGCGCCTTCATGTCCACTCATTGTGTTTAGATGCGTGCCTGTTTCCAAATCCCAGAGCTTGACCTCGCCGTGCTGCCCTCCTGATAGGATATAGCGCGAATCTGCGGTCATTGTCAAGGCAGTGACATTCCCCTTGTGTCCCGAGAGCGTGTGAAGCAGCTTGCCAAGCTCAAAATCCCAAACCCAAATCACACCTGGATTGGGAGATGTGGGAACTCTCTTTGCACCCACAACAAGATGCTGACCATCTGGGCTAATCGTCATGGAATAGATGGGGCCAGGATGGTCTAGGACGCTAAGAATAACGCCATTATCAATATCCCAGATTCGAACCTTGCCATCATCTCCGCCAGTAATGATGTACCTATTGTCAGGCGAAACGGCAATAGTTGTGACATGGACAGAATTGGGAGCTAAGGCGCTAACCAGTGCACCTCGTTCGTAATCCCAAATTCTAATCGCTAAATCCTTGTCTGCAATTGAAACGAGTTCGGAGCCAACAGGAAGGACGCTGATGCCATAGACGGCACCGGTGTGTCCTGATAGAGTATGCATTTCGCGGCCTGAACTAAGATCCCAGACTCTAACTGTAGTGTCCTGGCCACCTGAGAATAAGTAGGACCCATCAGGAGAGAATGCCAAGGACCAGACTGTAAACTCATGTTCCTCGAAAACACTATCAGGGACCAAGAAATCATTCACACGAACTACCCTCTAAGCCCAAAGCAGTCATTGTCAGGGCACTAGTTACTTGTATGGAATTTATGGCAAAAAAGCATGTCGATTCGAAGTATATTAGGAAAAAAGAAGAAGAGAGGTGGCAACATGTGCCACCAATCTAGATTACGGTTGCTTTATTCAGCAAATTCCTCGACAGTGGGAGATTCCATGCCAAAGTCGGCTTCCTTCATGCTCTTTCTAATCGCCCAAATAGTCACCAAGGTCATTACTGCAAGCACAGTTAGTAGAGCAAGGTTGGTTGTCAGATCAGGGCCGAATTTGTAAGTCGTCAAGAGTGGTGCTAGAATAAGGCTGAGCAGGTTAACCACCTTGATCATTGGATTCAGCGCAGGACCAGCGGTGTCCTTGAGAGGATCTCCGACTGTATCGCCGACAACACCACATTTGTGGCGCTCAGAGCCTTTGCCCATGTTGCGTTCGATGTCACAGGGTTCGTCTTCAATGGCTTTCTTGGCATTGTCCCAAGCCCCACCAGTATTGGACATAAACACGGCAAGAAGCTGACCTGAGATGATGATACCACCAAGGAATCCACCTAGTGCTGCTTCCTGAAATAGGATACCGACTATTATGGGAATACTGACGGTAATAGCAGCCAGCGATATCAGCTCTTTTTGAGCTGCCGTGGTGGATATGCCAACAGCCCTGTCATAATCGGGTTTGACAGTACCCTCTAATATTCCAGGTATCCGGAATTGACGTCGGACCTCTTTGACCATTTCACCTGCGGCTCTAGTCACGGCTTTCATATTGAGTGCTGAGAAGAGCCAGGGCAATGCAGCTCCCAAAAGCACTCCAGAGAAGACGAGAGGGTCGTCTAGTCGAATGCCTGTTTCCAGCAGTCCTGTATACGCTGCATAGCTGTTGAAGAGACTAACAGCGGCGATGACTGCAGAGGCAATTGCAACACCCTTGGTGATGGCCTTAGTTGTATTGCCTACAGCATCAAGCTCATGCATTGTCTTCTGTGACTCTTTATCAAAATCGCCCGGAGAGAGCTCCCCAATGCCTGCGGCGTTGTCACTAATTGGCCCATAGCTATCCATAGCCACATTGTTGCCAGTGTGTGAAAGCATGCCAATACCGATTAGAGCAATACCATAGAGGGTCCAAACTGGTCCCGAGATACTGCCCACGAAGAGGGGTGAAAGCGCTGCAGCAACAGGAGCAAGAAAGAGAACCGATGCGATTCCAAAGGTCGTGACTATCACAACCAATGCTGCAACAGTTGACTCATAACCCGCAACTAATCCGGATAGAATGAATGTTGCAGTGCCTGTATCAGCAGATCTCACTATCTCCTTTACTGGAGCCTTCTTCAGTGATGTGAAATAGCTTGTGATTGGATTGAAGGAAACTGCAAGCATGACACCCACAGCTACAAGAATCCCAAATCGAAGGTCTCCCACGTAGAGCCAAGATAGGATCATAGTGAGTGTGATGGTGAAAGCGCTTGATGCCTCGTAAGAGAGGAACATCGCCTTTTCTGCATAAACTGCTCTCTTCTTGAGCAGTCTTGGCCAGACAGGAACCATGAATGTCCCAATCATAGATGAGATTACTCCTACCGCTCGGACGAAGAGCGGGAACACCACAACAGCAAAGGCACCGCCAGGGAGCAGAGCCGCATTGTAACCAGGAGTAATATAGAGTACAATTGCAAGAATCAGTGACGATACAATGGTGACCTCATATGACTCGAAAATATCAGCTGCCATTCCTGCACAGTCGCCGACATTGTCGCCTACAAGATCAGCCACAACAGCCGCATTCCTTGGATCATCCTCAGGAAGTCCATGTTCAACCTTGCCTACAAGGTCTGCGCCGACATCTGCTGCTTTCGTGTAGATGCCGCCACCTACTCTCATGAATAAGGCAAGTAGCGTTCCACCTAGGCCAAATCCCAGCAATGCGTCGGGTGCAGCAAGTCCATAGATGATGAAGATTATTGTACCTCCAAGCAGGCCAAGACCATCTGTCAGCATCCCCGTGAATGTACCACCACGATAGGAGATTGTCAATGCGCGGTTATACCGGTTCTCACCCTCACGTGTAGCCTGTGCAACTCGAATATTGGATTCAACAGCTATTCTCATCCCAAGCTGTCCCACCATAAGGGAGAAGCTTGCGCCCAAGACAAAAGCAAGCGAACGGCCAATACCAACCACAACCTGTATCTCTTGCAGAGTTGCAAGAGCCGCTGGTTCCTGTGCTATAATCTGCTCTCTCGTGATGCCCCACAAGGCAAGAGTTCCATCTTCTGGGACAGTCACATACACTGTGAAAAAGAGAACAAAAGCCAGCACTATCAAAATGGGCAGTATTGTCCTGAGCTGTCTACGTAGATAAGAAAGTGCGCCCTCTCGGATCCCATTCCAGACAGTCTGCATCTGCTCCGTTCCCTTGGGCAGGGTGAGAACATCTCTTCGGAGCCACCAAGCATACACGAGACTGGCGATTGCAGCTAGAATCACAATCGAAATCATTAGCTGCTCAAACCAATGCATTCCTGCAAAAGTCTCGAATAATTGCATAGTCAATTCACCATTTCAAGAGACTCCAATGATTCAGGTCTCCGGTTCAATCGAGATGTGAATCACCTCGTGTCCCTTGTTGTTTCGTTTTTCGCAAGATTGGCCCCCTTTAAGGATTGCCTTACGGAACCATACTCAGATGGTGTTTCTGGTTGAAGTGGATGCGATAGTATCTTTCATACTCACCCTATCTTCAACAAGGAGCAAGTTTCACTTCTATCCTCATAGACACGCCATTCAGTAACTAGGCCAGCTACATTTTTTGCTGTCCAAATTGAAGGGCCGTCAAGAGGTTTATAGGTGCACTCAGAGAAGCCAAGCATCATCACGGTGCGGTCACTTGCTTCAACACGTGTGAGAGTGCTTTTCGAAATCAAAGAGAAAACATGAAATACGAAATGGGCGCAGCCAGGAAACAAGGTGTTCGGAGGTTTCAATCGTGGATAGGAAAATCGCAACCTTGGCAGGTACCATTGTTCTATTGCTAATTGGGAGTGCCTTTGTACTTGTGTATCTTGGAAGGATTGAAAATGGAACTACAACGACAGGATTGCCCATAATCTATGAACCTCTAGATCCAGTTCCGCCTGCCGATCCAGTGCCCGGAGTTCAACCCTTTAACGTAACGGTAGATGGTCTCAACATATCTGCAGAAGGGACGTTTCAACTCTACATGCTGCATGCCGGTAACAGATACTTTCTACGGATTGAAATAAGGGTGACAAACACCAACCTTGACCCAGTAACAGATTTCAACGCCACAAAAGCCTCGGTCTATTTTCAGGACTCGGAGTTTTTCTATACCTTTGGCCTTCTCACTGAAAGCAATACAACAATCGGAGCGCAGTCTTCTGGCCAGCTTCAATATTCCAACGATCGAAGGATGCCAAATCCCCCGACTCTAATTGGCTCCTATTTCCAATATGCAAGAATTCACGTTACAACCGGCGAGGGGCTGGAATTTGTATTGACGACCTCTTTGGCATCACTGTTAATTGCCATTGAATGAGAACGGCACTGAGGAAAGGGCTTTGTAAGCTGTTTATTCCCCTATCTGACAATGAAACTTTGGCTAGTGGGATACTAGTTCTGAATGGAAATTAGTTTCATCTTGTATCCGTACTCCAACCGTTACCCACCGTCTTCTTTGAAAGGTGAGGTATGCATGACTCGGGATAGTCGTGTTTCTGGTCAATCGTGAAAACTGAGTTTTGGGAAGATACCGACTGACATGATCTAATCTAAGGTGTACGTCAAAGACACCACTAAGGAAGGGCTCTAGCCCGATTCATATGAGTGAATCGTGTTGAGGACAGATAGCCGCGCGAGCGCGCGGCAATGTCCTTTGCCAACGACTTCTACTTGATGGCACCAACAATGAGGAGAATGACACCAAGACCCAGAAGAATCAGCATTATCTCGGAGAAGTCAAATCCTCCTAACGTAAGCGTGTAGATATTCAGCATGTAGAAGTAATCGACGATTTCAGGTAGGATTGCCAACATATTAAATATGATTGGGAGAATTCCCACGATTATCAAAATCAATCCAAATAGCGCAAGGCCTTTTCCCATTAGATTCAACTCCTAAGTGGATAATCTTCTTTGGGTTTCCAGCTATAAATACATGCGTATTCTTAGAATAGATTGCTTCCATGTACATAAATGCGCTTTGAATCACTCAAAGCCTGCGATGGTGATTTTGCTCTCCGTACCTTCAGGATGACCTCTCACCTCAACGATTCTCGCCCCCATTCCACCGATTGCGCCGCTGATGAACCAGACTTGATAGATGAACGTACCCACGCCCATATCCTCCACAGGAGTCCAACCAAGGCCGCCTCCCAATAAACTCCAGACAAAGTGATCCGCAGCCGATGCCAGCAGCATGAAGAGAAGTCCTGCAATCATACCCTTCACAAGAGCGCACATCTGAAATCGCAAACTACAGCCTCCGCCAACCAGATTCTTGTAGGTAATTGGGATAACGAGCAGAGGAACACCGATGAGAAAAACACCTGAGTAGAACTGCGTTCCGGCAATATGCCCTACAACAATACCTCCAAACAAGAGGATAGTATAAATCACAATCCAATAGAACGGGACCCATAGCCAAGTCTTGACCTCAGATAGAGATTCCATCATAAACCATCAGGGATTTCTCTTTCGTTTCATTAATCATCTCTTTGGTATGACAATGAACATTCCACCGAAAGGGAAGCGAGTTGAATAGAGTCGGTTCATATCTTTGACATATGAATCAACATTTCTTTCTCCCTCTTCTCCATGCTGACACAGGTTGCAGCTGCAGAAGAGAAGATAAGCATCTGTAGAGTGATATTTTGCTGTAAGGTATGAAATAACCCTACGTTAGTAGGGCGATTGATGTTTCAATCCAAAGTGGAGTGTGATTTTTCCATGATTCAGTGTCGTAGGTGTAAGAAGAAGATTAGAGGAGAGCCCACTTATGTAGGCACTTCACATCGTCCGTACTGCAAAGCCTGCGCTAGCAAAGTCACGGAGTAGGAAAATGAGTGAAATGGTGGACCGGGCGAGATTTGAACTCGCGACCTTCTGGAGATTTGATCTCCTGGGAGATCCAGAAGGTTTGCAAACCAGACGATCTGCCGGGCTAATCTACCGGCCCATGCTGTTGGAGTGACTCGAAGGTGGCGTTTTAACCCTTACGCTCCTTGAACTCCTGACGAGCCGTGTCAAGCCACATAGGGGCGCCCCGCAGTTGTGATGCTTCGTCGGGACTAAGCTCCTCACGTTTGACCAGATGCAAGTTGTCAGGGAGAATACCGCTCACTCCAGAGGGGTCCTCAATGATAAGAGTGAACTCCAGTTTCCCGTCAATAGCGTCATCAATCATACCGAGGACCTCACTGCCTCGTTGCCTTTCTGCATTGGTTTCAGCAAACCGAATTGCAGCTTCGACGACAGGCCGGGTTCTGACCAGAACACCTTCCACGTTTGTGATGAATGCGTCAGCTGCTGGTCCGGGCTCGATATCGATTCCAAACTCGGGCATTCGGATAGTCCCTGAGCCCGATCGAACCACTCGGATCCGCAGCATTGACTCGTCTGTAACCTGGAGCGTCCACCTTGTAGGTTTTCGCATTTCTGCAGAGAATACGTCATTGCGTGTGAAGTTGCAGTTGGAGCACTTCATGGTAAACATTGCCAGCTCGTTGAAATAGGGAACAGAATAGAGCATCGAAGACATTTTCAGTGTACCCTGCTGACAAACAGGGCAATTCAGATGAGTAGCGTCACTGGGCATACAGACAAGGCACTTTCATTTACTTATAGTCATAATGCAATGTAGGTTTTGTAGAGTCTATTACTAGAATGCTAATAAGAAAAGAGCCCAGAGAGAATCAAGACCATCCGGGATTGCAGGACTAATAGCAGACGCCACCCCCAGAGGATGAGGAATAGCTAAATGCAAGTAAACAGCCTATACATAATCAAACGTGACACAGGAGTCTGCATGTATCATCACGACTTCGGTGAAGCTGTCTTTGATCCTCATCTGCTGTCCTCGTTTCTTGTTGCCATGACCTCCTTTTTCGACGAAGCAACCAGGTCAGTGAAGTCTAAAGCCAGGGCATTTGAAGGGACCGACCACAAGATTGTCGTAGAATTCGGAGATTGGATTCTGGGAGCCGTTTCAGCCAAGGAAGACTCTGCACAGCTTAGAGACAAAATCAAACGACTCATAGGTTCCTTTGAAGAGCAGTTTGGTTTGTTGCGCTGGGTTGACCTAGATTTAGCTGTGTACACACGTTTTGAGAGAAACGTGATTGAGGAATTTGTAAGAGAAGAAATACAGCCAGACACGGTAATCGAAGTGAAGAATGATTGGGAGTACTACACTTCGAGACCTGCCGTGGTTTCTTTTCTCAGGGTAATACCGCCAGTCTGCTCAATAGAAGACGCTGCGAAATTCCTTGAGGTCCCGGTTGAATTGGCTCTGAATATGGCAGCAGAAGCTTACTGGGAGAAGGCAATTAGGATCTCTCATTCGGCACATCCGGATGATATCTATCAAACAACTGCGCTTTCTGAAATGGCAGAAGCGGGAGAAGAAATCTCATTTGAAACGGCCAGCGTATTGCTGCAGCTGGATGGTGAAACGCCCCTCTCGATTGCTGCAGAAAGAGTAAGCACCTCGGATCTCAAAAAATTCCTTGATGATATTGGGCGTCTCGCGCAGCAAAGGGCTGTCGAACTCGTTTCGCCATCACAGGCAACAACCGTGCTTTACTCCACGGCACTCCAGAACATTCTCAAAGGCACAGCAACAATCCTCGGAATTAATACAGCCCGAAAGCTGTTCTACAAATCTAGGAACGAAGTAACGGCCATTTTTCATTGGCTTGCATTTGTGGAGCTAGAGTCAGGTGTGGATGTCGAGATAAAGACCACGCTCAATACAGCGGCAGTAAAAGGTAGCATTGCACCCGAATCACTAGCAGAGGGGTTTGATTCTCTTTTCCAGAGAATTGTGAAAAAGGCAGGCATGTACATGGGAATACACCCCATCAACAGCATCCTCTGCAATACCCGAAGCAAGATTGAGAAGCAATTTCCCCGAACAGCCTATGGAATCCAATGGGAATTGCTGACCGTGTAGAATTCACTATGCTTAGGTCATATCAGAGAAACAAACATATCCGCCATTGACTGCTTTAGGATTGGCGGCCTACGGAGAGTTGCAAACCATTGGAATCGTCAAGAATCAATGTAACGGCCCTGCTCCTGATTAGTGGATTCACTGTATCTATGGTCTTTCTAATACTATGGAGCGCACAGGAGGTTGGTTTCCTTGGCACCATTTCGAAAGCCCTAGCACCAATGGCTGCAATTCTTGTGGGTATACTCGGTTTGGGTTATTTTGGAAGAGAAGACCTCTCTAGAAGTGACCGATTTCATTTCATGAATCTTCTCCTTGCTCTTGGTCTGGTTTTGTATTCAGTGGCAGAGATATCAATCGGAATTATAAGCCATTTAGAGGAAAGCGAAGCGTTTTACTTCCTAATCAGCCTCACACAATTTCCTGGAATGCTACTGTGGGCATTTGGTGTTCTCGGCTATCTTCGGGCGTCAAATATGGTCCTAGGAGCAATTAGTGATAGAAACCTAGTAGCAATCCTCGTTGCCCTTCCTGTGTCCGCGATGTTTCTTGTCGTTGCGACGCTTTCGGTTTTCACACCAGAAAGAAACATAGTAGAAATTCTTGCGACTGCACCAGGGACAATAGGGCTTGGTATGATCGTGGCAGCTTTGGCTCTTGTAACCATGGTCTTCAGGCAAGGGAAAATTCGCATTCCCTTGGGGTTTTCTTTTATCGCCCTCCTAATGGTGTTTCTTCGGCAAGCACTCTGGAGCATATCAGACTACTCTCCAGTTGAACCAGGTGGCCAGGCGCTTGGCATCATAGCATACTTGGTCTTGGGAGCCGCTTTGGCTTCGGCCAAGGACTTAGAGGAGGTCTAGGAGCCCTCCATCTTCTCCTTCATCTTTCGTAGCATTTCTTGCGCCCTTGGATCGTTGGAATTGGCGAGTCTTTCCATTAGACGCTCTCGCATCTCAGGAGGCATCTGTTCAGGATTTTCCATTATTCGCCTCATCATTTCCGGCGATGGTCCCATGCCTCCGCCGTGCATTTCACCCATTCCGCTTGGCATACCACCTTGCATGCTGCCCGGCATCATACCAGGAATGACTGCCTGAGGCGCATCGATGCCGCTCTTTGCAGCCTCTTCAGCCGCTGTCGAAACGATATCCTCGGTTAGTTCCTCGAGTCCTTGGTGAGCATAGTAGGTGTCATAGAGGGCCTTGAACATCCCATTTAGTGCAAGGAGTTCTTCATGCGTTCCTTGTTCTACCAAGACACCGTGTTCAAAGACAAGTATACGAGATGCATTAGCAATTGTTGTTAAGCGATGAGCGATTACAATGGTGGTACGGCCACTGAAAAGGAGCTCTTGGGCATCCTGTACAAGAGACTCGCTGTATGCGTCAAGCCGACTTGTGGCTTCATCAAGAATGAGGATTCTTGGATTTGCCAGCATAGTCCGAGCAATTGTTATCATTTGACGCTGGCCAGCACTCAAATTCTTTCCACTTTGAATGATCTGGGTGTGATATCCTTTTGCAAGAACCTCGATAAACTCGTTAGCTCCAAGAATTTCACACAGCTTCATGATCTCCTCATCGGTCGCATCTTGTTTGCCGTATCTGATGTTCTCCATTATCGTATCATCAAATAGGTAAGGTTCCTGAGGGATTAGTGACATTGATTTGTGGAGGGAATGTAGCTCGACGTTGCGTATGTCCTGGGCTCCGATAAGAATAGCTCCTTTCGTCGGGTCATAGAATCTGTTTACGAGGGAGGCGATAGTTGTCTTTCCGGCCCCCGTATGCCCCACGATAGCCACAGTCTCTCCAGGGTTGATAGTGAAGGTAACGTCCTTGAGAACTTGGGTGTCCTTTAGATACTCGAATGAAACATTCTTGAAATGAATGCCATCGCTATCGGGACGCAGAGGAACTGCACTGGGGGCATCGGTGATTGCTGGTTTCGACTGAAGAACATCCTCTACTCTATCCATTGCAGAGAGTGATGCTTGGACCTGAGTTGCCATCATGCTAAGTCCGAGAAGCGGGAATAAGATGCCACGCACAAGAGATACACCCAGAAAGATGTCTCCGAGAGAGAGTAGAGGAATTGTGCCTACCGCGAGAGACCCCGCAACGAAAAGCATAGCAGCGATGGCAAATTGGCCTATAGCATTCATCATCGGCTGCATCGACGTCATCAGAATCATGAACTTGAAACCAAATCGGTAGGCTTTCTGATTGAGTGACATTAGATTATCGGCAAGCTCAGTTTCACGGTTGAACGCTTTGGCAACATGAATTCCACTTAGATTCTCTGCAATTTGACCGGACACCTCTCCAGCCGCACGCTGTGATGCAAGCATGATTCTCTGTCCTACTGTGCCAAAAAGCCCTGCAATGAATAGTATGCCTGGCACGACAACGAGAGATGTTAAGGCAAGATAGGGCGACATTACCCAGAGTAGAATGAATGATGCTCCAAGTGTCAGGATTTGACTTGCAAAGCCAATCAAAACTTGGATTCCTATGCTCAAATTCGTCGCATCATTAGTAACTCTGGAGGTCACATTTCCAGCCTGCTCAGCCTTATGGTAAGAGAGATCAGCTCCAACCAAATGCTTGTAGACGTCTTCTTGGACGGACTGTACAAGTCCCGCTTGCGCGGTTGACATAATCCAGGTGTTGATGCCACTCATAATCCAAGACGTCACTGAAAGAACCAAGAAGAGAACCGTTAGAGAAACCAGAGTATTGAACGATCCTTCCGGATAGACTGAGTCTATTCCTGATCTGAGCACCAAGGGATTAATGACACCGACAATGGTTGCAGCAATAGATAGAATTGCGCCAATGGCGACAATGCGCTTGAATCTTCCAAGGTAGTATACCATCCTGCCAAGAAGCACGCGAATTGGGCGACTTCGCGCCTCATTTTTTCTCATAAGACCACGAGGACCACCACGGCCACCGGCCGGTCCGTGCATGACCATTAAGTAGCACCCCCTCTCTTTGGAACGGCTGCAAGTATCTCCTGTGCACCGGGAAGCCTTTCGAAAACACGACGATAGTGATCTGAAATACTCAGCAATTCTTGGTGGGTTCCAACTGCCACAAGATGGCCTTTGTCGAGGATAATCACCAAATCTGATTCCATGAGGGTTCGTAGTCTTTGAGTGACTGTGATACTGGTACGGTTCAGCATTACTTCATCAAGTGCCTTTCTCATAAGGTATTCAGTCTGAGCGTCAACGGCGCTCACCGAGTCATCAAGAAGAAGGATTTTTGGATCTTGGACTATTGTTCGCGCTATTGCAAGTCTTTGCCGCTGTCCTCCACTAAGTGTCATTCCGCGTTCGCCAATCATTGTGTCATAGCCTTCAGGCATTTTTACAATGAACTCATCAGCCTGTGCGCGCCTCGCTGCCTCAGCAATCTCATTATCAGAGGCGTTAGACCGGCCAAAGGCGATATTCTCGCGAATGGTCATCCTGAATAGGAAAATATCCTGTTCCACAAGACCTACGGAGTTTCTCACCGATTTCGTCGATACAGTTCGCAGGTCGGTGCCCCCAACCTTGATTTCTCCTTCGCTGGGATCGTACAAACGGAGCAGGAGCTTTAAAACGGTGCTTTTTCCTGCACCAGGGCCTCCGATAAGTGCGACTCGAGAGCCTCCCGGAATGCAAAAAGAGAGGTCCTTTATCGCATAGTGAGAGCCTCCATTATCCTCTTGGCCATATTTGAAACTCACATTGTTAAAGACAATATCACCTGTCCAATTCACATCCAAGACTTCTTCTTCAGGTTCAATCATGGGATCTTCCCAGTTGAGGAAGTTCACAATGCGTTGAGCGTTGACATAGCCGCCTCTAAGCATGAGAAGCATATGTGGAAACTGAAAATTGAGACCCTGAAGGGATGTTAGAAGGCCAAGAATTGTTATCATCTGGCCGATATCCATGATTTCATTGATTACCGCATACCCCGCGTATGCAAAGGCCACCGTCGTCATACCTGCGAGAATCAATGCAGGAATGTAAAATGCTGAGAGCTTACCCTCTTTTGCAGTAAGCAATTCCTGAGTCTTGCTGACGTCATGGAATTTCTCCACCTCAAAATCACTTGCGCCAAATGCTCTAACGACTTCGATGCCTTGAAACACTCCTTGAGTCACGGAAGTCAATGCTTCGTTACTCTCAGAACGCTTCCTTCTCACAGGTTCTATGGCACTAGCATAACGATACGAGAAGACGAAGTAGATTGGAGAACCAATCAGCATAATGAGGGTGAATCCGTAAATCGGGACAGATAAGCTCCCGAGCTGAAGGATTAGCAGAGTATTGAGCCCAGGAATCCAGTCCATCTGTATTAGAAGAATGCTTGTTAACAAGAATGAGGCAAGTCCACCGGCTATATTTCGTAGTGCAGGATTAAGAGAGAAACGAACCCATTGGATATCCTGCATTGCAACTGCAAGAAGACGTTTGCTGTCAAACTCGTCATGAAATGTCATGCTGTTTACTTGAAGAGCTTCAAAGAAGTCTTGCCTAGCATCACGCTCCCAGCGCAGAGTAAGCGTCGCCCAGACCCATCCTCCAACAAAGAAGAGGCCCATATAGACCAGGCCAAAAATCACTATTAGCCATACATAGACCATAAATTGGGGCGTCAATGCGCCCGTATTCTTTATCTCAGTTGCTGCCAACCCGATGAACACTGCCGGAAATACCGTAAGCAAAGTAGAAACCATCGTCAGCAGAAGACCTACGCTGGCAACAGCCTTGTTCCGGGTCATACCGCTAAGCATGTATCTCCAGGGAGTCTTTCGTATCGTTTGACCGCCATTATCTCTAGACATTCTTTGTGGCTCCAGTCTTTAGTTTGTCGATGATTGAGGAAATCTTTGCGGCCATCTCTTCAAGATGACGAAGCAATTGCTGCTGGTGTCTTTTATCCAGTGAATTCGCCACGGACTCAAATGATTCAACTGAATGCTCCATTCCATGCATATGGAAATGGAGGCGTTCTTCAGGATCAAGGAGCTGTTCCCAAAGTCGTGGCCCAAGCCGTGTTTTTTCTCCCACTTCACCCCTCCTGTGCTTAACGACAAATATCATCTGTTTCTTTCCCTGTTCTGTAAGACGATATGTCTTGCTTCGGCCCTCAGTTGAGGCAGCTTCAATAGTACCATCTTCTTCTAAAGATGAGAGCATGGGGTAAATCGTGCCAGGGCTTGGATTCCACTCGTCATTTGAGAGTTCTCGAAGTCGCTGCATAATCTCGGTGCCAGTCATCTCTTTGGACCTCAAAAGACGTGGAATTATGTGACGAAGAAGGCCTCTAGGAACTGATTGAGGCATAGTCAGATGCTCGCAATCCGGATTAGGGGTCTCGCCGTTCATAGGAATCATCTTCAGAATATCGCATTCGATATCGGATGCGATATAAAGTTATCGAAAGGGACTGGGCACGCAGCTGCAGATTGTGCCCTTGGTAAGTTTGATAAGAAGATGCGAGCCCGACCCACAAGACACTAGGTGAGCATGTCTTGGGCGAAAAGGCGAAGGTAAAGGAAACAGTACGTTTGTACTCGAAGATTTGGCAACTGCCAACATTTCGAGGAATTCTGTTAAGAATTACCTTAGCTCTTGTTATTGCTTCATCCATTTCATCATTCTTTCGCCTAGTCATTCAAAGCTCATCGGACCCACTTGTGACCTTTCTCATGTATTTGGCGGTATTGGGAGTGCCGTCCTTCATAGGAACGGGTCTGCTCTATGCCATTGTGAGAGTGGAAGGGTCGCCTTTGGACCTTCGTAGAACCTTTGGTTCAGTTCAATTCGGAGTGATTTTTTGGATGGCCTTTGGTGCGCTAGGAAGCATAGTCAGCACAGCCACAAACTCCGCGTATTATGAGATTAGAATGTGGATGCTTGGATTGGGGCTAGCATATCTTGCCTTTGCTTTCTTGGTGACTGGCCTTAGTGACCATCATCCAGTTCGCAATTTCCTGGCAGCTTTGATGATTCCTTTGCTTTGGTATAGCACGATGGTAATTATCAACTCCCAGACAGCCGACTTCCTCAACCTGCCAGCAAATTGGTTAGTGAGTGTGGTTATTTCCTATGGACTGTTCTCGGCGGCAGTTCATTTCATCTTCCGATCTGTTAGCAAACCCTTCCAGCGAGATTTGGGAATTGATGGCCCTGAGCTATTACGGGCATTTGGCTATGACTATCTCGTACAAAACTCTGTACCAATAGAAAACACATTGACCAAGATATCCACCAAAGAGGATATTCCTGTAGAGATAATGGTCATCAAAGACGAATCGAGCCTCAAAGCAGTTGGTGTAATGGAGTACGTGCATCCGGGCCCATTTAGAGAGATAGGAAGCAGTGGACTGCCTGCAGCGATAATGAAGCATGTTAAGGAAACTTATGGAGTTCCAACCTTTGTCATGCATGGGAGCTGTACCCATCAACAGAATCTTACCACGAAAGAGGACTTCTCGATAGTAATCTCCGAAATCGATCGGCTCATTCAAGAAACCAAGGTCTATGACAAGATCTCCGGACCACACTGGACTGATGCAGGTAAATTCAAGTTCTGGACAACGTTTGTGGGACCTGATCTCCTTTCAATAAGCACAAGCTCGCCCGAATTCACAGATGATATTGGGTTGGAAGTTGGTATCTCAGCTGCAAGGGAAGCCAGAATGCAGCTTCCTGATTTGCAATGCGTTTCAGTTGTTGACGCTCACAATTGCATTGACGACAAGGCGGTTTCGGTTGTAGCAGGAGACCCCGATGCCGAACTCTATGTCAAGAGTCTGGTGCATGCAGCATTGTCAACTTCTCAACAACCTAGGAGGCCTGTGAAGGCTGGAATAGCATCTTCATCTACGGATCTTGTATCAGAAAAGGAGGGGCTCGGACGAGGAGGCGTCACCGTCATTGCGCTGGAATCCGGGGATAGAACTATGGCGTTTGTTTCGGTTGACGGCAACAACATGCAGCCCGGATATAGAGAATCAGTCATTGTCGCGTTGAAAGAAACGGGATTTGATGACGCAGAGGTTCTAACGACTGATACGCATCTTGTCAATGCAATTTCACTCTCCTCCAGAGGGTATCCGCCGGTGGGACAGCACAAACCAGATCTAATTCTTGACCTTATTCTTACTACAGCCCGTGAAGCCAAGGCAGATATGACGACTGCGAAGATAGGAATAGGACAAGGAATTGCAAAAGGACTTAGAACCTTTGGTGAGAAGGGATTCGATATTTTGACACAGGATATCGCAGAAGCCGCAGGAATCGCAAAGCGGGTGGGTATTGCGTCGGCAGCCACCTCGTTCCTCATCGTCCTACTTGTGACATTCCTACTTTAGAACTGCCGGCCGCTGACGCCCTTCCTCAACAGCCTTATTTGCAGCTGATGAACTAAATCATTGCCCTCGGAGAGTGCAATTCCTATGGCAAGAAAGAGAGTGCTGGTATGTATCACAGGGGCAAGTGGCGTTCTTTACGGAGTGAACCTGATTCGTCAATTAAAGAAACTCGGTCATGAAATACACCTCATTGTTACAAAGTGGGGGGCTAAGACCTTGGAACACGAAACAGGGCTTTCTGTAGAGCAACTGGGAGAGGATGTTGACCGGCTGTATGATGAGGAGGACCTCTCTGCAGGACCGGCAAGTGGCAGCTTTCATCTTGATGCTATGGTTGTCATTCCGTGTTCAATGAAGACACTCGCGGGAATTGCGCATGGGTATGCCAGCAACCTAGTAATAAGAGCCGCTGATTGCAGTCTCAAGGAGCGGCGGCCTTTGGTGGTGGTTCCGAGAGAAACTCCTCTCAACCTCATTCACATTCGAAATATGCAAGCTATAAGCAAAGCAGGAGCAATAGTCATGCCCGCTTCGCCGGCATTCTGGCACAAACCCAAAACCGTTGATGAGGTTGTATCCGCTTTTGTTGAGCGAGTTCTGGTTCACCTCAATATTCATGAAAAGCCCTCAATTGAATGGGCAGGGATTTAGGAGTAGGCGGTCAACCCCAGTGGAGTGGGGTCCCGCAGTGATTGCAGATTGTGGTTTCGCCAGGTAAGCCTCTCTTTTCGAGTGCCGCCTGACATCGGGCGCATTTTATTATCTTGGGACTAAGGTCCTCAGATTCAGCATGCATCCTGAGCAGAATGTCTCGCAACTCATCGTTCATTTGAGTCATAATGGAGGTGATTCGTTCTTTGTTGTTGGAATAGCCTTCCAGAAGGATCTCACGGTCAGCCATTGACACTGAACCCAAGAGCACATACTCGTCACCCATCATTGCTCGTCCGTAGTACCAAACCCGAAACTCATTCTCAGAGGGAGACAGCTCAGATGTAAGACGCAAGTCGTGTTGCTCTATCACGCTCTTCACGATTTGAAGAAGCTCAAGAGCATCCTGGCTTGGATCAACTTGATACTTGTAGGAGTCTTGAGGACCAAGTTCTGGAATGATGGATTCGAGCTGGGAAGCACTCACCGTAGCAACATACGCATCCTTCAATGGGGACATGTGCTCCAAGGGGATTTCTAGCTTGTTTTCTCCATGTTTGCCACACTGGATTTTCGCAGTCGCAAGATTATCCCCTGCCACGATCTCAAGCAATTTCATAGGCTCGTGACACTTGGTACATTCGAAGGCCTTGGAGTACATCTGAGATAGTGACTGTGGCGAATACTCTAGCGGGAAATATCGGTTATCACCGTGTCCATTCTGGCATTCGATTTTCGCTTCTATAATGGACTTCTTGGGTTTTATTTCCCTCAGGATTATAGGGGTTCCACATTTCCTGCATTTCAGGCTTTCATCAAGGGTAGGCTGACGGGCTATTTCTGGAGAGGCTGCTTCGAACTGCTTGTAAACCTCCAGAGTCAAGCCTTTCTTTGCCTCTCCGTGAATGGGACAAAGGAGTTCGAGTTCCACGCGTGTTCCATCAATCTTCTTCGAAACAACTTCTGTAATGAGATCACATTCATTGCATTTCAGCAGAGCTTTTGCTATCTCAATGGTGGATTCTTCGCTCCACTGGACCTGCTGAGTTAGGTCGTAGGAATGGCCGCTTGCGCAGCTGACCTTGAATTTCAATCCGTCCTTGGTGCCCTCAACATTTCGAATTGATAAATGGTTCCCACAATCCCGACATCGAAGCATCGAACGAACCAAGCCTGCATCAGATACTGCTTCTATGACATCGTCAAGCAGAGGGGCGTACTGCGCAGGAATCTCCTTCCTACTTCGCCCGTGAACAGGGCAGGACATTTCGATTCTTGCTCTGTCCCTCTTCGTTTCGGTATGCTCAATGCTACACGGCAACCCGCAATCATCGCAGTGAACCAGTCTTTTCAAAAGTGCTTTCAATATAGAGTCATCTGCCTCTCGTGCCAGAAATCGTATTTCCTTGTGTCCATTCGGACATTTGGACTTCAGATACAATATTCCCTGTTTATCCTCTATTTCATGTATAATGAAAACTTCGCTACATTTTGGACATGACAGCGAGTCAAGGATTGACTTGGCTGAATTGACTTGTCCCTTAAGGTGTGTAATCGCAGACATGTAATAGGAAGGGATTTCCTTCCTAACAGGTCCATGAACTGGACAAACAAATACGAATTCAGCAGTGTCCCGTTGCACATCGGTATGAGCCAAGCTCATGACCTTTCCGCACTCAACGCATATGAAAATACCTTCAAAGAGCTCCAGTGCAACAGCATCTGCCTGCACCCGTGCAAACTCGCGCCGACCCTTATGGCCCTTTAGACACTGCGCAAAAACACGTAGAGTGTTACCTCGGATTTCTGCCGATTGAACGTAGAAGGGCTCACGGCATTTTCGACATGTTATGACCATGCAACCACCTCCGATGGTGTTCAGCGGCAGTATTGGGAGTTTCTTCTCGCAGATGTTTCTAAAAGATGTTTCGTCGAGAACCAAGTTCTGAATACGCGCTGCGTATGCTGGTACTAGTTGGAGCCCGAATTCTCTTCATCAGGTTTTTTCTGCGAAAGGTTTCTTCTTTGGTCAGGAAACTTTCTTTTCAGCCATGCATCTTGAAATACCTCATGAAGAGGAACTCTCGAATACTTCAGGGCAATAGGAATTCCAAAGAACAAAACAAAAACAGCCCCTGTCACATATATTAGACTTGAAAGAATTCCTATGACAGGTAGCCAAGCCCAGTACCCAGAAACAAGAAGAAGCAGCCCGCCGAAAAGTAATCCAGCCCAACAATCATCTGGGTTTCGTCCGGTGGCGGAGGACGCTACAGCGAGTGTAGTAATTATGATTCCGGTGGCCGTGAAGAATGGACCGATAAGTGCAAGTCCACCAAGAAGCCATGCAAGTGCTCCGACGAAAATGAAAGCGAAATTGGGGTCAGATGTTACATCCCTTACGGAACCTTCTGAAGTTTCAGTCAATGGTGACACCTGTGAGTGACGTGAGCAGATAATGTATTATTCTTTGCGTGAATTGGTCATTAGTATTGAATCAAGACACTCATTCACTCACTGCGCCAGGCAGGTCAACACTTTCTAGCAAGGAGTCAGCAACTTTCTTCACCTTAGCACGGTGACTCCGTTTCGTATACACCCGAACCAACTTCATGTGACGATCCATGCTTCGGGCAATTAGACTCATGTCTCGAACAGGCCAGAACTCATAGCCCTTTGACCCCCTTTCAAATAGCACCAGGTCGTCCAAAGTGAGCTTGCCTGGGTAATAGCAAACTGATGATCGGTTGGGATAATCAACATATACGCTGCTCGAGTCTATGCCTGCATCTTCAGCAATTTCAGTTTCCACCTGATACAGCCCATCGGGAGTTGCCAGCCTCCCAAGAAACGCATCATCTGATACTGTTCGCTCACTTGCCATTTTTATAAGGTGCCTCTTGGAGTAGTCAGAGAAGATCTTACCTGCTTCTCGGAACTCCTCAGTGGATTCAGCGGTTGCATGGAGCAGGGCATCGAGGAAAGTCAGGTCATCAATGTTCTGGAAAGCGTCCATATCTTCGCTTGGTAGAAGCATCAGCTGGGACCCCGCAAGGTCAAGTATCCGCAGAAGCATAAGCTCGGCAGCTCGGGCAGTCTTATGGTAGTATACGGCATCAAACATGTTCAGCCCAGCTGACAGATATGACTCGAGTGTGTAGAGCGAGCCACGTTCGACTGCAATCTTGTTCTTCGCAATCCGAGTGGCAGTGAAGAGCCGACGGAACTCCAATTGGGCATATTCGACTCCGGCAAAGTAGGAGTCCCTTTCCAAGCGGTCCACAAGCTCCGGATTGATTGCCACATCATGTAGGGTGAACCGAACACCTTTTAGCTGAACGCCCTTCTGGAGCAGACCCACAACTTCGTCGGTTGAAAAGCTAGATTTGGATAGTATCTCCGAAACGGGCCCGCTTTGGGCAAGGAGCTGAGCGAGCTTAACACGGTCGAGTCCTCGAACTGCGAAGTATTCCTCGCTCACATTTGACCAGGGACCAGTTGACAGTGAGAGCATGAATGCAGCCAATCGAGCCTTTAATACCTCATCGAGGTCGCCGCCAAGATAGTCCATAAAGACTTCAGTGACGTGGAGGAATCCAATCATATGCCCCATCATTGAATTATGAAGTCCGGGGTAAACCAAGTGAGCTCCCGCAGGTGATCGTATCTCCCTTAGTCTTTGACTCACGCGCAGATTAAGCAGGGACTTCTCAAGACTCGAAAGAGAAACATATCCATGCAAAGGATCCTTTATCTGAAATACACCTGGAAAATCTTTCATTGTCGGTACCACGCACCGCATCTATTCTACTGGGGAAAATTCCCAAGGAAGTCTTCACGTATATTGCTTTGGGTATCATCTCAAATGCGCATTCCGATGGTTTGGTATCACAGTGAGAATGGCATTGATGGGAATATTATTGAAGGATTGATTGCCAGGTGGAGATGCCATGAAAAGCTTCTGGTGCCTCATAATCTTCATGCTGCTTCTGGTCAGCATTCCACGAACAGAGTCAAACATTGGCAATACTAGTCTGCACTCTGAAATATCGGCTACCTCTGATACCCCTATGCGTGTCTATGACTTTGACCTATCGAAAATCATTCACAATGTTGTAAATCCAAATACCTACCTGGATTTCATCAAGAAACTGACAGAGAATGGGTCGAGGCAGATTCTGACTCCTACGGTATACTCCGAGGCAAATGCCTTGGCAAGGGATTGGCTTCTACAGGAATTCGTAGAGGTCACAAATGGCAGAGCCGAGGTCGAGGTCATTGGGAGTTACAGGAGTGTTCTCGCAAAGCTACCGGGCTATCTTGGCATGGGACCTGCATTGATGGTTGGTGGTCATTTTGACTCAGTTGATGGAGCACCGGGTGCAAACGATGATGCCACTGGTGTTGCAGCGGCATTGGAACTGGCCAGAGTGATGTCAATGTACAATTGGCCACTTGACATCTATTTCGGAGCTTGGAATGCAGAGGAGATTGGGCTTTATGGTTCATGGGAAGTGGCACAGAACTTATCGGCCAGAGGCGTAGAAATACTTCATTATTACAACGTTGATATGCTTCTGGTTGTAGATCCTAGTGCACCCTTGGATGAAAGGGTTCTAATGGCCTACAATGCAGCGGGACCGTATCATACTGGGAAGTACTGGGGCGACCTTGCAAAGATGATGTCAAAGAATGTTGGCTACGATATGATGAGACCGATATCCTCAGCAGAGTTTGGAGGCAGTTGGACCAGGTCTGATCATGCATCCTTTATTGCCGCAGGCTATGAGTCATCATCATTCCTCCATGAGAGTGGATTTGCATATGATGGCGCATATCACTCTCCCTCGGACGTTTGGGATAACCCAGATTACAACTATGTCGTGGCAGCAGAGGCTGTTGCCACAATTGGAGCTAGTATGGCCTTTACCATGGCCAGAACGTACGGCGAACCAACGCAGCTAAGGTACTACGGTACGACTTCCCTCTTAGCTCCATCCAAGTATTACTTCGCCATCAGCCAAGACACAGCCTTTGTGTTGAACGGCACTTGGACGCAAGGGTGCGAGGTCACACTCTATGACGAGTACGGAGCTCAAGTCGCGGATTCACGGTTCTACGCGCCCGCCCTTATTGAGCAGCCAATACTCGACGTAGAACTTACAACTCCGGGTCTCTACACTCTGATAATCGACAATCAGGGTGTGTCAAACATGGAATACACAATTGCAGTCGAATATGAATCAGATGTGGATGGCGACAATATTGACGATAGTCAGAGGTTCTGGTTCAGCCAGGCCCTCTTCTCGCTCGATTCGGATTCGGACTTGCTTAGCGACGGGATGGAATTGATTGCGGGTACTGACCCAAATAACGAAGACTCAGACGCAGATACAATGAATGATGGTTGGGAGTGGATTCATGGGCTGAATCCTCTGCTTGATGATGCTAATGGAGACCTTGACGAAGATACTCTCACAAATGTAGAGGAATACAATTTAGGAACATTGCCAGATTCAGCCGACTCGGATGGAGACATGATGGATGATGCATGGGAAGTAGCTCATGGCCTCCTTCCGCTCGTGCCAGATGGCCTAGAGGACCCCGACAACGACAAAGTCCCAAACATCTCAGAGTATGGCAATCACACTCTGCCCGACAACGCAGACTCCGATTATGACCTGATGGATGACTACTGGGAGATAGTCAACAACCTAAATCCCTTGGCAAATGATGCCCAAGAGGACCCCGATGGTGATGGTGTGTCGAACCTTGAGGAGTACAACAGGGGCACCGACCCACATGTCTATGATTTGCCGGTAGTGACAATAGCCCTAGTTGGGGCAGGAGCTGCAGGAGCAGTCATCATCGCAGCGGTCTACTATCAGACAAAATGGGTAAAGCTCTAAGAAGCACCCTTTTAGGTTCGTCAGGAACTTGCATGTAGCAAAGGCTTGGCTGAAGATGATACCCACGAGAATTCTGACAGATAGACTGGTTCTAAGGCGATACATAGAGAGTGATGCTGAGACCCTTCTTGCGGCTAGTATTCGCAATAAAGAGCACCTCATGAAATACGAGAAAGAAAACGCAATCCTTTCAATTATAGACCTGAATAGCGCAGCCATCTTCATCGCAGACTTGGAGCGAGAATGGATCAAGGGAAAACATTTCTTCATAGGTCTGTTCTCAAAGGACGCAAACGAGTTCGTTGGACAGATCTACATTGGAGAGGTTGACCCAGAAGTGCCGGAATACAGGATTGGGTACTTCGCAGACATTCGTTATGAGGGAGGGGGATACATAACTGAGGCAGTGAAGAAGATAGTTACTGTCCTTTTCACCGAGGCAGGAGTACATAGGATTAGCATAGAGTGCGACGATACCAATAAGCGCAGCATAGCCGTTGCCGAAAGATGCGGCTTCACTCGTGAAGGGCATCTTCGTGATACTAAGGCTCATCCAAATGGAGAAAGAACAGGTACGTTCCTATATGGACTACTGAAATCCTGACCAGCTATGTGAAGGTCTTCATCACAAGGTCCCATCGATGCTGAACGAAGTCTTGGAGCTCTTGTATCTTCTTTTCGTCCTTCTTAGGCTTAAAGAGGTGGGAAAAGCGCCCCTGCATTTGGAGGAATTCCTCGATAGGTTTCCGCTTCTCAGGATCCTGGAATCTTTTGCTTTCCCTTCCAAGGATGAACTCGTCACCAATTCGCTCCCACATAATCCAATAGCCGGTTTCGACGGCTAGCTTGCCAATCTCAACACCTTTCTCCACAGGATAGTTCCAAGCCTGCGGACATGGGAGGAAGATATGCCCAAACTTGGGGCCCTTCATCTCCTTTGCCTTCTTGAACTTGTCATAGAGGTCTCGTGGATAAGCACTGTTGGTTGTGAATTGGTAGGTAGGTTCATGAGCTGCAACAATAAGGTCCAACATCTTCTCAGGTTCCGTCTTTCCATGCCAGGTGGTTGTGGTCTGTGCATGGAGAGGAGTCGCCCCAGATCGTTGAGTGCCGGTGTTAGAATATACCTGATTGTTATAGCAAATGTAGAGAAAATCAGTACGCCGCTCAAAGGCACCGCTGAGTGCTTGAATTCCAATATCAAAGGTGCCACCATCCCCAGCCCAAACCATGACTTGGGTGTGGTCATTTCCTTTTACTCTAAGAGCGGCTTTTACTCCTGATGCAGTCGCGGCGGCAGCCATGAATGCCGTGTTCAGGACCGGTATAGCCAAACCGCTCTTCGGCCAGAGTGACTGCACAACGCTTGTACAACAGGCAGGTACGACTTGAATCACGTCGCCCTCCAATGCCTTGTGGGCATGCCTGAGAGCTACCATGTCCTGACAGCCAGCGCAGGCGGCGTTGCCCTTGAGTACGTATTCCTTTAGGGGTAGTTCTTTCGTTGTGACCATTTTCCTCACTCCATTAAGTCATGCCAGACTTCCTCTGGTCCTGGCTCACCAGACTCCACTGCATTCATCGTGGCAAGAAGCATTTCCTTGATGTCTGATACTGTGACATCCCTTCCTCCAAGGCCGCCGATGTAGTCGATTATCACCGGCCGATGGTTGGTGCTATACAGTGAAGCTCTGATGTCATTTGCCACATGCCCACCAAAGCCATAGGATACACCTCTGTCAAATGCCGCAATTCCCTTCACCTTACTACCAAGCTCCCGAATCTTCTCCACGGGGAAGGGACGGATCATTCTCATTCGTGCATTGCCAACTTTGTAGCCTTCCTCACGAAGTGCATCGATTGCATCTATTGCCTCTGCAGCAACTGAGCCTTGAGATGTGAAGATTACCTCTGCATCATCGCATTTGTAGCAGTCAATGGGGCCGCCAAAATGCTTTCCAAATAGCTTCTTGTAGTCCCTTTCAACTTCTTCATAGACCTTCAGCGCGTTCAAAGTGCCCTCATGCATGCCATATCTGAACTCCTGATAGTATTCAGGAAAGACGATATTACCATGTGAAACAGGATTTTCTGGGTCCATGACCCAGTGAGGCGGCTTGTAAGGAGGGAGAAACTTGTCAACTTCTTCTGGCTCAAGATAGTCGTAGGTTGAGACCGTATGACTAAGAACGAAACCATCCGAGTTCACCATTACAGGCATCAGAACACGTTCATCCTCAGCAAGTTTGAAGGATTGAATAATCGTATGATAGAGTTCATCAACACTTGAAACATAGAATTGAATCCAGCCCGTGTCACGCTTGCTCATGCTGTCATCGTGAGTCACATGGATGTTCCAGCTTGGTGAAACAGACCTATTGACATTGTTAAGCACAATTGGCAGACGCGCAGCGGCAGCCCAATGAAGTGCCTCATCCATTAGGAGAAGTCCATTTGATGACGTTGCAGTGAAGGCCCGAGCTCCCGTAGAGCTGGCCCCAATGCAGGCAAACATGGCGGAGTGTTCTGACTCAACCCGGATGAATTCCCCTTTGTAGATCCCATTCTCGTTAAGCAATGCGATTTGCTCAGGAACCGTCGTGGCAGGAGTAATCGGGTAAGCAGCAACCACCTCAACTCTAGCGGACACAACAGAACGTGCTGCAGCGTAGTTCGCACTCATTAATTCGGTCTTCATTCTGCACCCACCTCACCGACACGAATCATCTCAATGCATTTTGGAGGACAGACCTGAGCACAGATTCCGCAGCCCTTACAAAAATCGAGATCAATCCGCGGAAAATCCTCCTCGTCAATCCATATGACTGCCTCCGGACAATGCATCCAGCAAGTACGGCATTTGTTGCACTTGTCATAGTCAATCTTCGGAGAAAACGTACGCCAACTTCCGGTCTCTCCAGTTGCACCAATCGTGGGTTTGGAGTAGGAAGTCTTCGGCATATCGGCCCTATGTTTTGGGTCTGTATCTACTTCATTAACCACAGGCTACACATCCGTTGGAAGGCCACAATTCGGACTGACATTGTGGACCATATTAGGCTTATGATGTGGGGTCAAAAGCTGAGTCAAGCCTTAAGTGACGGCGGCACCCCAAATAGTGCGGTAATTCCTATGCAGTTCAGGATGACCTTGGTACAGATGCCCTGTATTGAAGGCAGGCGCGAAGAGAACTATAGGTGGGCAAGGGGACTTCTCGAGGACCATCATGGGGAAGGAGAGGTGGAGTTCATTCTGTTCCCGGAGCTCTTCGATATTGGGTTTAGACATGAGGACTACGCAAGAGAGGGCCCAGGCGTTCCAGGGCCGACTAGTGATTTCCTGACCTCCGTTGCAGAGGAATATTCAGCGTATGCGATTGGAACGGGGATAGAAGCATCAGGAGAGAAGTACCTCAATACGCTGGTCGTGGCAACTCCAAAGGGTAGTATCCTTGGGAAGTACCGGAAAATACACCCATTTCAAGAGGAGCGTGAGGTTTTCGAGGAAGGAGCAGAGCTTGTAATGTTGGCAATCAAAGGGATCAAAGTGGGTGTTCAGATTTGCTACGACATTCGATTTCCTGAGGTCTCTCGACAGCTTGCACTGGAGGGGGCAGAACTTCTTCTTATACCGGCGGCATTTCCAGACCCGCGAAGTGCTCACTGGGACACACTTCTAATGGCAAGAGCAATTGAAAATCAACTCTATGTTGCTGCTGCCAATAGAGTTGGTTTTGGGTTTGATAAGAAAACCTACTTCGGGCATAGCCAGCTAATTGACCCATGGGGAGCTAGGCTCACCAGAATCAACTCCGCGGAGCAGATCTTTACATCCCTTGCTGACACGGAGATGATTCAGAGTGTCAGGAGTCAAGTCACATGCTATGCAGATAGACCAAGGCAAGGCTATGAGATTCTGAGATGGTTCAAGGATTCAGAAAGCACAACCATTAAGTGAGATGAGCGAGCTGGAAGCTCGAACTGGAGAGAAAGGTATGGCCTCTGAAACATCCGAGAGAATCAAAGCGAGCGTAAGAGACTGGTTCTCTAAAGAAGGAACAAAGGTCGAGTCAATATCAAATCCGCGAGCCGAGTTTCTATTCAAAGTCAAGTTCATGCGTTTCTTCTTCACTGTGGTAAGGCCGAATGAACAGCAACATATTCAGGTGGAGTCGCAGGTGATGATTTCCCCCCAGCATCTCAAAGTCCTGACTGCAGATAAGATGCGGCAGTTCCAGATACAGGTTTTGAAGTTCAGTTTCGAAAACGGAATCAATCTCGGATTCATTCAGCCACGACCGGGACAGCCAAAAGGCCAAGGCCCGCCAGGTCCGGGGTTTGTTGTTTCTGATAGAATTTATGACGATGGTTTCAGCGAAGACCGGCTTTGGCAGACAATGAGGCGTCTCCATAGCGCCGTTGACATGGCCATAGCCATTCTCAATGAAGTAACAGGTCAGCCCGGTACGAAGGTAGACGATACCACCCAAGAAGGCCCGGCATATTACACGTGACCCTATATGACGAAAAATAGGATGGCAATATACACACTGAAGTGATATAAAACAAGCATTCAACCAATAGAATTGGTACCAGTGCTCGAGCTATGGTAAGTATCTTCCTCCCGGTCCCAGAGGTCATAGTAGATTGACCCGTATGGATTATAACTACCATTGGTCCAAAGCGTAAACAGTATTGGCTGAATTTCGAGCAGAGCCACCGTCACTGAGGCGACATCCATGAAGAGAGTCCTGACACTTGCGCTTATTGTCTTAATGATACTAGTGATTGCTCCCGAAGTCGCGACACCTCAAGAAAATGGTGCAGGGACTCGCTCGACGAATTCTGGGTATCCCGTTGAAACGTCAGTTCATGCCTCTGCGAGTGGGATTGGAGGGAATTTGGATTCGGAGATGTACTTCTCTCGGACATTCACAAACCTGCAAGCAAGCATATTGAACACCTACGAGAATCCTAGTACTCATCAAACGACAATCGACTTGTCAGGATTTCACGAGCCTGGTTGGGCTCTGTATAGGGCATCATTCGACGTCGCGAATATTACGGCTGAATTGGAGAGAGAAGCTTTAGTAACATCAGGAGCAACATCTCTGAATTTTAAAATCTGGGAATATGACACCGACAGTCAGCTTTTCATTAGCAATCTGACTCAAGGGTTCTATAATCAACCTCATATCGGTGCACTGACAAACTACTCTGTCAGCTACATCACTGATAGTTATGATCCGGGATCTAGAGGGACTGCGTATTTCATGATTGTTTCAGATTACACGGATGCCACGACGGCATTGACAACACCTGCTCCATTGAATGGCTCAGCAGGCCTTGTGTGGGTCACCATATCAGGTGAAAATGCGATTCTGGCGGCAGACACAACCTACTACATGTCAATAGACGGCACGGAACTCCATGAGGACATAGTGCTCAGCAAATACCCAGAGATTTACTGGGAGGCAGTAGTAGGCTCTGGAACATTTCTAACGAAAAGATTCGATACAGCGTATACCTCTTGGCCACTCGCTGAAGTGAGTTACGAAGCTTTCCTTAATTACTCATACACACCTTGGAATACCACGGCAGGAGCGCCTCTCACTTTTAGCGCGGAAACTGTGGGGCTGACAGGCAACTCACGGGCATTAAGTGGCCTGGCATGGGAGGTTCCAAGCTCAAGCGGGAATCTGACATCCGTTGTGTTCGATTCTAATCAGTCTCTGACCATCTCCTATGACATGACCCTCTGGTATCGAAAGGCTACTGCTGCAACTACCACATGGGATGCTCCTTCCTCAGGTGGAGATGTTTACTGGAATGCCACGGCCATGGTGGGATATCCAACGCTTTTTGGCACCTTGTCAAGATTCATGAACATCACAATTCCTATGGATTGGACCGCAAATGGTCTGTATAACAGCACATCGCCCTCTATTGATTATGGTAACTACCTCCAAGATGCGCCTCACTTAGGAGTGACTAATGTTACGTTATCGAGCATGACAAATGGCATTTGGACCCTAACCTCTACCGGTTTCAACTACATTACCAGCGTCAACACGTATGATGCATCCGATGACACAGTACTAATCTCCAAGGCAAGTATCCTTGTCGATATGGATGTGAATGCCACTGTAGAGAATGCACTCTCTAATGGTGTTACAACGGGCGACACGAACTTGACAATTCTCCATGAAGGGACAACTGCTTATACGCCAGCAACAGAAACCCCCATTGCCGGACTCTCACATTTTCTCTGGGATGTAAGCACTGCGGCTGATAACGGCACATATACCATCGAGCTATTCTGGACTAACGGAACAGAAGCTGGCTATCGATCAAAGACTATGGTTGTGTACTATCCGACAGGACTGGACCCAGCTTCGTACTTGATCACCGCCGACACAGATGATTCGTTTCTTGTTAGTGTGCAGCTTGATGACGATTTCAATTCAGCAGGTATAGACGCACCAGACGCGAGTGTCACTTACTCGTTCCTGACCACCATAAACGCCTCTCTTACAAGTGATGGGGGCGGACAATGGACAACAATCGTTGACACCACAGGATTAGAGAATGGTGTCTTTACGCTCAATGTCTACGCCGAGGGATTTGCAATAGAGAATCAGTCCATAGCAATAACGGTGACTCTTAGTCATCAGACCTATTTGCAGCTAAGCTGGTTATCAAGCACCTTCGACTGGACTGAGAGCGATGTGTTTAGCGTCGACTATAGGCTGACACGCAATGACTCGCTAATTCCTGATGCAACGCAGTTGACCATAGTTATTGATTCCACTCCGTTGACCCTCCAAGGAGATAATGGTACATACTGGATTGCAGTAAACAATACTTTCGATCTTGGACTGCACACAATCTTTGTCAATGTCAGCAAGACCTTCTTTAATCCTGCATCGGATGCAGCAGCGACCTTCACAATCACCGAGGCAAGCACATCGCTAGTAGTTGGCTGGTCGCCAGCGAATGTAACCATTGAGTATACAGGCTTTCTCAACCTGACCGTAGACTATACTTTTGCAGGAGGCGATGTGCCTTCAGCCTCAGCAGAGGTCAATGTTACAATTGATGGGCGACACTGGGATTTGACGTACACAGGCACAGAGTGGGTGATTTCCATTAGTGCAGGCGAGCTTGGCATTGGTTTTTACAGTGCCAATATCATTGCATGGCTCTATGGATTTCAAGCGCAGTTCAACACTACACTCAACATCAATGTTACAGCATCCAGCGGTATAGTCGTTATACCAACATGGTTCAGCGAAACAACGGACTACGTCACCTCGAAAGTGCTTCAGCTAAATGTCACCTTCATAAATGGAACTGCAGTGGTTGATGCATCAGTCACGGCCACAATGGCTGGAACGGATTATTTTGGAGTACACATCGGAGGCGGCATCTACAATATTTCTCTAGGGCCTCTATATCCAGAGGTTCTACCACTGGGCCTTCAGAACATCAACATCTTGGTCGGGAAGTACGGTTTCGACGACACGATACTCTCGGTAGGCCTGACGGTGAATGCGGCTGCATCATCTCTCTTGGTGGTGCCTGATGCAACGGTCGAATACTATGACGGTGTGATTTTAGTTGACATCTACTACACGCTTCTTAATACCAGCTATATTGGCGGCGACTGCACCTTTGATATTGAGGGACAGACGCTATCCACAATATGGCAGGGAGACCATTGGAGAGTCACGATACAAGGTGATTCTCTAGGAGTAGGAACCCACCATTGCACAATCAGTACCTCGAATTATGGATTCGAGAATCAGACAGATGAGTTTGACATAACCATTAATGCCATCCCTACGTTGGTTGTGGTTGTCCAACCCATTTCATTTTACGTCAATTCGACAATCCTTGTTAATGTCACCTATACCGACAATAGAACAAGTGCTCCTCTGACTCCAGATGACCTCCTTGCATCTTGGGCGGGACAAGTCCTTGCTTGGGAAACAGTAATTCCAGGTACGCTGAGGCTTACGATTCAGAGTAATGCACTTCACAATGGATCGTATTCCCTCGATTTGACGGTTAACAAGACGGGATACGTGAATACCACCACACAATGGATTGTATATGTCAATCCAGTTCCGACAAGCATAGCCGTATCAACAGGAGGATACGTGGAGTGGGAAAACGAAACAGCAGTAATTGTGGTATTCGTTAGGGATGATTTCCATGATGCTTATGTCTACTGGGCTAGCGTCAATGTCACATTTGAGGGAATAATATACGAAACTGTATTCAATGGAGTCAGTAGTCAGTATATTGTAGAAATCTACCTTGGTCCGGAGTATGCACCAGGGGAGTATACGCTTACATTTGAAGCTCAGGCCGTGGACTGTGTTACCGCATACCAAGCCAGCACTCTCACGATTAGATCTAAAACGCTCTACACGTTAGAGCTTGATGTTGACGAAGAAGTGACTGCGGGAGGCACTCTTGGAGTGACCTGCATACTTACTCACGAAGGCACGCCTGTTAACGGAATGGGAATAATCGTCTATGCACGATTCAACTACTCTGGCGTTCTTTCAGACCCGATATTCAAAATTGCTACTACAACTGCCGACGGAACAGCAGATGTGAACTTCAACGTTCCGGGCAATGCAACCTTCGTCATTCTATGGGCGGAGTTCGAGGGCAGTCGAACAGAATGGGCCATTACTACGCAAAGCATAGCGGTGGGAGTTATTCCGGCTCCCGGCTTGTTAGAAGTGCTCTTCGCGTATCTTAGGGATTGGAGAGTTGTTCTCGTGCTTGTTATTGCTTCAGTGTCAGCCGCAGTGATTGGAGTATACAGACGCGAGCTAGTACCGAAGAGAAAGGCAACTACGAGCGCTCTTGAAAGGCAGCTGGGTACATTCAATGACCTACAGTCTCTACAGCATTTTCTGGCGGTCTTCTTGGACCGCGGAACTTGCGTGTTTTATCATCCCTTTGGAGAAGCACGGATTCAAGCTGACCTCATTAGCGGGTTTATTGCAGCAATTACAAGCGTTTACGGCGAAATCAAGGGTACCGGAGTACAGGGACAACTTGAGGAAGTTAACTACCAGGGATTGAAGCTTAATAGCTACAGCGGACGATTTGTTATTGGCATTCTAATTGTGGAGGGTGACATGACGCCGCTCCTAAGAGAACGCCTGCAGTTCTTTGTTGAGATGTTTGAAGACCAGTATGAAGCAGATTTGGATGGCTGGACAGGCGTCGTTGATTGCTTTGATCCGGAATGGATTGTTTCGAGTCTGCATGCGACCTTCAACTACTACTGGGTTTTACCACATCACGTTGAAGACAAGGTTAAGCTAAAGGGCAACTTGGAGAAGCTTAGAAGAGTCATTAAGAACAGGCTAGATGAAAGAAAGGAGTTCTTGATTGCAGATATACTTCCGTATGCTGCAAGTGGCTTTGGAATTACTGAAGCAGAAGCTTTTGACATGATGCTGCACCTAGCAGATCTTGGGGCGATTACTCCCATCAGCATCCACACCGTTCTTCAAAGACAGGGATTGGGCTTGGCAAATGGAGAGAATGGTGATGTTGATATTGAGACCGCAGTGCATGATGTTCCAAAAACGGAGGAACCGCCAAAGGCAGGAGAACCAGAGCCAGCAGAGGCAGAAGAAACAGCAGCGCCTTCCGAAGAACCAGAGAAAGAAGAAGTGACCAAAACCGATGAGGAGGGGGAGCTTCTCTCGGAGGTTGAGACGCTATTGGCTGACAAAGAGAAGGAAAAGGAAGATGTCTCGGAAGAAGACAAATTCCTTCAAGAGGTCGAGGACCTGCTCTCCAAAGAGAAAGGTAAGGACAAGAAGAAGAAGTGAGCCTTAGAAACTAGGTCATTCAAAGCCAACAAGACTTATCAATTGCACACACAGCCCACCAAGGGGGCTTTCAGCATTGCCATGGGACATTGAGAACTACTACATCAACTCCAACAGAGTTCTGACTGTTGAGATTACAGTTCCTCTTATGGAATTCATGTATACAAATATTGAGGATGTCAAGGACGCCTGGTTCGAAATGCTCTCCCAGTTCGTGAACGAACACCCTGGCTTTGAAATGTCTTGGGAAATGCAGCCCAGAGAAATGGATGCCCTTGTGATGGTCAGAATCGCGAAAGTCGGCACTTTGGAGGATTTCACTAGCAAGGAAGCCTCTGATGCACTTGCTGCCGCGGATGGGCTTTTTGAGAAAGAACCAAAGAAGCAGACACCCAAGAAGACGAACATGAAACCCACAAAGACAGCAGCTAAGAAGAAATGAAGACTAGGCGTTGACCGGTCTAGGGAGAATGCCTAAGCCATTGGGAATGACACTAATATGAGCCTTCGAGCCAACCCAGCTACGGGCAATCTCAAGGCCTTCCTGCGGTTCTTTGACTGGAACACATCTAAGCCTCTCCTCGACTAATGATGGGCGCAAGCGAGAGCATATGATGACTCTCCTGGAAGAAAGGGCCCGAAGAAGCAGTCGTGCACGTTCCATTCCAGGCTCAAAGCCAGTATGAGCTGCCAAGATAAGGTCATGCTCAGATTCGTATTCAGACACCCCCTTTATGAAGCCGTCACTACCTGGGCCAGCAGAGCATTCGGCCACGAGAATTATAACGCCTCCAACGCGTGTCGCCTCCAAGGCGGAGTTCAGAGAGTCTACGGACCTATAGAGTGTTGAGTCCTTCCAGGTGCCCCCTGCACTGACTATTGCAACATCGGCACGCCTTGAGATCTTTGCAATGGCCAGTTTTCTGGCAAGGTCGACTCCATCAGCCCATGCCATCATAAAGTCGCCTGCAACAAGCTCAGCAACGTTCCCGTTGTAATCCGTGACTGCATTGACGATGAAATTCAAGCCGGCAATGTCAGCGGCCTCTGACATATCCTTGGAGCATGGAGTATCTATGTCAAGCAAACCAATCTCCTTTATAGCCATCAGTTTCATGTTATGATATCGTGTCTTCTCTCCTACCACGCCAGGTAGGACTGCCATCCGGCCACCAGTAGCACCACCAAAAGGGGTAGGGGTGATCGTGCCAATTCCTATTCTGAAGGTGGATCTTACGAAATCAGTCGATACATATAGAGGCACAGAATGTGTCGGGGTATGCCCTATGAACTCAAGCTCTGACTCATTGTTCGAATTGTGAAATGTGAACTGAACACCTTTTGCTATGATATTATTCACGGTTTCATTCAACGCATTTCTTCTATCTTCTTCCAAGTCAACAACTATCGTGACATCATCGGGCCGGACCCCATGCAGCAGAACTGAGGAAAGGGTGGAATCAAGTAGAACAGTCGCATGCTCCGGCAAGAGAGGACCTTCGAGAGAGATTGCAACAGTGGACCCGGGATGGATTTGGCCAGAGAGAGCATCGGTGTATTTCGGACTAGAAATGACGCTAATAATCTCCGATGATAAGTTCGAAAAGGATGGGGCTTCAGTCGGAATAACGGTAGAAAAAGGCGCTTGCCTGTCATCCTCCAAGGGAAGTGAACCTTCCCCGTATTTTAGGTCTATCCTCATTACGATTATTCCCTCTGATTTGTGTTCCTTCTGCAACTTAAGTTCCTAGGATGAGTCACTGGCATTTCCAAAACAGTCAAGGTGATAACCTTCTTATTAGTCTGGACCTCGGGCATCAACGGATGTGGATTTGCTGAAGAAAATAGACAAGGCTCTTATTTTGGCCGTTTCACTGCTTTTTGTCTATTGGATACTTATCATAGTAGAACCAGCCATTCTTAGCCCGCTTAGCATCCTATATCAGTGGATGCGTGATTTTGCTGTAGCACTAGGGTACTGGGGATCCTTTTTGTTTTCGCTCATTGGCAATGCCACAGTGCTCTTCCCATTTCCCTACATTGGCTTTCCGTTTATTCTTGGAGGAGCTCAGTCCAGCCCCAGCGGCCCATTTGTATTTGACCCTTGGTTGATTGGGATTGTTTCCGGAATTGGTGCAGCAATTGGAGAGATGACAGGCTATCTGCTGGGCTATGCAGGGGGCGAATTCATTAAAGAAGAGAAAAGGAGTGTTTTCCGCAACTACGCGTTGTCTCATCCAAGATCGACGCCCATCCTTCTATGGTTTTTGGCCGTGACCCCCATTCCAGACGACGTCCTAGTTATTCCACTTGGCGCAGCGAAGTATCCATGGTGGAAAGTAGTCTTACCCCAGTTGCTCGGCAAATCGATGTTCCTGGCCGCAGTTGCGTGGGGTGGAAGGCTCGGGCTTAGCTGGATTGAGGAATTTGCTTTTGCAAATCCATTGAACGCGGTTTCTGAAACCATGGAAGTCATTGTGATTCTGGCGGTTGTCATTGTCCTATATCTAATGGTCCGATTCGATTGGGTATCGCATGTAGGCAACTCCAGTTCGTAGTGTCTAGACGACTCTATCCTTCACACTTGAGCCGGAACCTTCATCGTCTTTGTCTGAAGCGGACTTCATTCCTTCGAAGAACTCCCTGCCGGCCTTGGTAATCGATAGGAAACCATCATGGAGCATTTCACCAATTGTACCAATGTTTAGGCCAGCGCGAAGAGGCTTTGGCATCTTCACCAGTCCAACATCATTCATTTCATTGAGAAGAACAATGAACGCTCCTAGTCGATACAGTGCGAAGATTCCAACACATTTCGTAAATGCGCGTTTGATACCTTCTATGATCCCTTCTTGGGGATTCTCATACTCCCTGAGGGCTTGTTCAATCTCAAGAAAGACACAGCAGACAGTTTTTGAGTCCTCATCAGGATTTGCAAGAAAGTGACCAGGTGCTTCCAACTGGAAAGGATCGTTCATGAAATCTCGGATCTTCAGTCTTGCATGTATATCAGGAATACCCCACCAGGCGCTGAGGTGCTGGTCGGATAATGGTGTAAGCTCCAAGCTCCTATCGAGCGAGGATTTTGAGAGCGAGTGATCAGGCAGGAAGGAATGCCAGCCGGGAACCATTTGCAGTCCAGGCCTCACCGCATCCTGTGATTTAAGGTCCAAGCGACGAGTGCAATAATGAACCAGGTCGTAGATCGCATAGTGAGATTGCTTATCCAAATAGACGAAAACAGGTTCGTAATCCGCCTCATGCGCAGGAACAGCCTGATAATCCCAGACGTAGAGGTACTGCAGACAAGTGAAGCCATGACCGCCCTCGACAACACGGCCATAGACTCCAACGAATTCAGTGGATTTCAGTGCCTCAACAGTCGCCTCTGGCAATACCCTTCCCAATGTGGATAGAAGAACAGTGTCACCTGTTAGTACTCCCGAGGTAGGTGGAAGGTACTTGTTCAGAAGCTTTTCATCATATCTCACTTTGTAATCCTTGGAATAATGTCCGAATGTCATTTTTGAGGGATGTACCTCAGTCCTCAGGATTTCCCCGAATTGTTTCTCAATCACTTGTCTTTTCCCTCAGCACGCATTATCTGCAACAATTATGAATCTTGACTAATGAATGCGGCGCGAGGAACTCAAAACAGAAATGGCAATACTCTTTGAGTTTCTCAGCGATACATGTTCTAATCACGCGGGTTTGAAGGCAAGGTATTTCTTCCCTGACGTGCCTGTTTCATATGAAAGCATCAGGGGAATACCTAACTTCACTTCTTCTGGCTTCAAGGGGTCAAACCCTTGAAGACGGGCTGTCACACGTGTTCCTTCTTCAAGCTCGACAATGGCAATGAAATAGGGAACCTCCTCCTTAAACTCATCAGAAGCAACGTGAATCACTGTAAAGGATACCAGTTTCCCCTTTCCAGAAACTTCGCCCCATTGCATTACATTGCCGCCACAGCTGTAGCAAGAGCCAGATGGAGGAGCAATAATGGCACCGCACCCAGCGCATTTGTATGCCTTGAAGTGCTCTTCTTGGATATTCCTCTGGTACTGTTCAATTGTGGGTTTCTCGCTCATGCATCAGCCCTCCTGAATATATTCACAACGCAAGATGCTCCTGTACCTCCAAAGTTGTGCATAATGGCAGTATCATGTTTTGGAACTTGGTTTGGTCCAGCTTCGCCAAGTAGCTCCTTGTAGAGTACAACGGCTTGCTTGACCCCGGTTGCACCTACAGGATGACCTACAGCTTTCAAACCGCCCATGGGGTTTATTGGCCGATCCCCATCAATAGCAGTCACGCCATCCCTGACAGCTTTCGCACCCTCACCAGGTTTGAAGAAGCCAATGTCTTCAGATGCAATGATTTCCGCTATCGTAAAGCAGTCGTGCACAACTGCAAAATCCATCTGATCAGCAGTGAGCCCGGCCATTTTGTAAGCTTGCCTGCTGGCATTGACTGAGCCTTCGAACGAAGTCAAATCTTCTCTGTCGCACAGGTTCATTGAAGCCGATGCTTGTCCTGTTCCTATGACCTTCACGGGTAGGTCAGTATATTGCTTTGCTTTCTCATTTGATGTCAGCACGAGAGCTGCTGCTCCGTCCGAGATTGGGCTGCAATCAAAGAGCTTCAGAGGCCAAGCAATGTATCGTGGAGTCAGTGCCTTTTCAAGGGTGATCTCCTTCTGAAACTGAGCAAGAGGATTAGTGGAGGCATTCTTATGTGCCTTGACAGCCACTAGCCCCATATCTTCCTCGGTAGTCCCATATTTCTGCATATGAGCAACTGCGGCAATGGCGAAGACACCCGGAAAAGTAAGGCCCATGCTTGACTCGAAGTCGTCATCTGCAGCTGCAGCAAGAGCTTCCGTGGCCCGGTTTGTGGAAACCGAAGTCATCTTCTCTGCTCCTGCGACAAGCACAGTGTCATAAATGCCAGACTCGATTGCCATCACGGCAGCCCTGAGAGCTGTTGCCCCAGAGGCGCAGGCGGCCTCATGACGAGTTGCAGGCAACCCCTTCATTCCCACGTAATCAAGAAGAAGAGGTGCGGTATGGCCCTGATGTACTAGCATTTCCGGAATGAAGGTACCAATGAAAGCGGCTTGTATTTCCTTTTTCGGAACCCCGGCTTCCATCGTTGCTTTATCTACAGCCTCGGCAAACATCTCTCGGAGTGATATGCCCTCCAGCGCTCCGAATTTCGTCTGGGCTGCACTAACAATGTTCGTATTTTTGAGCGGCACGTTCTCATATCCACCTCAAAGTGTTAGGCGGGTCGTTGAAGTTCAGCTATAAAAACACTGATACATGCCACCAAAAGGTTGCCCAATGGATTTTAAAGCAGAATTCGCTTCGCCAAGAAGCGAGTGGACTATCAATGGACTTCGCTTTATCCGAAAAAGAACAAAAGCTATTTGAAAGAGCACAGGAGTTCGCCAGAGAACATATCACACCCCGTGCTCATGAACTCGAGAAGCGGAACGAATTCCCAAAGGATGTCGTGCAAAAAGCTTACGAGGCGGGATTAATGAACCTCCATATTCCGGTAGAGGCAGGAGGTCCTGGTCTTTCGCTCCTGTCGGAAACGCTAGTCTCCGAGGCGACAGGATATGGCTGTGCAGGTATTGCTACGTCGATTATGTGCAACAACCTTGCCTTTGCTCCGTTAGTCATTGGAGCGACAGTTGACCAACTAAAGGAGTACGTGGAGCCACTAATCACTGGGAAGGATGTGAAGTTTGGAGCCTTTTGCCTTACGGAGAGAAAGGCAGGCTCTGATGCGGCCGCAGTCGCCACGCGTGCCGTGCGCGACGGCGATGAGTACATCATTAACGGGGAAAAGTGCTGGATCACAAGTGGTCCGCAAGCATCTCTCTTTACCGTCTTTACATCAACACAACCAGACCTCAAACATAAGGGGCTGTCAGTGTTCATGGTTCCCAAATCAAAGGGAGTGAAGATTGGCCATATTGAAAGCAAAGTGGGTCAACTGAGTTCTGTACAGTCTGAAGTCATATTTGAAGACGTTCGCGTCCCAAAGGAATGCCTTGTTGGGAAAGAGGGAGAAGGATTCAAGATTGCTATGATGACCCTTGATAAAACCAGAGCAGGCATAGCTGCAATTGCTACTGGTGTTTGTCAGCGGGCGCTCGATGAAGCAGCGAAGTTTGCGAATATTCGACATCAATTTGGACAACCAATTGGCAACTTCCAGGGAATAAGTTTCATGTTAGCCGACATGGGAGCTAGAACGGCAGCAGCAAGACACCTGACCCGCTACGCCGCCTGGATGGCTGATGAAGGACTTAGGAATTCGAAAGATTCAGCCTTTGCTAAATTCTATGCAGCAGATGCAGCAATGCAAAATGCGATTGATTGCATTCAGATCATGGGTGGTTACGGATACATTGAGGAGTATCCTGCTGAGAAGCTAATGCGTGATGCAAAACTTCTCCAAATCTATGAGGGGACCAATCAAGTTCAACGCGTGGTGGCTGGCGGCCAGATTCTCAAGGAGAGCGTGAACCTAGACACTGGTTTCAAAGTGAAGTACGACGGACGAGACGCACCAATCCCATAGATATTACTGCTGCAGTGCATGAACTACCTGCACTGCTTCGCCTTTATTTGAGGTGGCAGCACACGTGCATGTCCCATCCTTAATCTCAAAGGCTGCGAAGAAGCTGATGAGTTATCCGGGGATAGGCAAGGCAATCTCTGCCATTCTCGGACTGCTCGAGGTTCCGCTACTGCAAACTGTAAGTTTTCTTGACAGCCATACTCGACTCGACTATTTCGGAGACTTGATGAAACACTTCACACGACTCTATGGGAGCCGCGTTATCCCACTTCAAGTCAGCTTGAAGGCAATCCCATCCATATCTCCCACTGAGGAGATACTCGAGGTTGTTAGAAGAGTTAAGGGTCTCGCAATTGGATACTGCTATTGCAGAAGCAAACACCAGAATTGTGACAACGACCTGTGGACCTGCATTCATGTTGGCACAGCCGAGAGCATAAGGGAACTTGGAGAAAGAGTTCCACTAAAGTCCGCGACCTTGCATGAAGTTGAGAGAATAGTGCAGAAAGCAAATGAAAGAGGCTTGGTCCATCAGCTGATTACCGGCCCGACAAAGGACTACTTCTACGTCATTTGCAATTGCTGTCCTTGCTGCTGTGTAATGTTGCGAAGTGCAATTCACTACGGACTAGGAAATACAGCTCTAGCAAGCAATTTCATAGCGAGTACCGCAATGGAGCTATGCACGCATTGTGGAGTTTGTGCCATTCGATGTCACTTTGGTGTGAGAAAACTCACGGACTCAACACTAGAATTGGACCACTCGAAGTGTGTGGGGTGCGGATTATGCGTCACATCCTGTCCAGAGAAAGCCATTGTGATGAAACGAAGACCGCCGGGGTCTCATCTACCACTGCATCCACTAAGGAATTCCTAGCAATTCCACGAATAAAATCGCATTCCACTAATCATTTATGTAGCTGAGTCTGACGCCCTTCTAACTAGCACGAGCATTGGATGGAGTGAAACCATCGTGGACAATGAAACTATTGGAATGATCAAAGCTCGTCGGGCCATCAGAGACTATGACACGTCGAAGGATGTTCCTGATGAATTGATCTACAAAGTCATAGAAGCGGGCGGTTATGCCCCAAGTGCGGAGAATCAACAGCCATGGCGCGTGATTGTTATTCGCGATAAGGAGCTGCGACGGCTCATTGGACAAATTGCTGTTGATAGAACAATCGAGTTATTTGGCAGAGCAACGCCGCGAGAGGAGCTTGAGAGACGACTTGGATATATCGAGTCCAAGGCTAGTCTTGAACGGACTATTGACATTCTAATTACTGGAAGACGATTCGAGTACATCAAAGGTGAACCGGAAACCAATGGAGCACCGGTCCTCCTAGTGCTCGCGATTGACCAAACCCATGTGGGCAACTCTCAAGCAACTCTAAGGGGAACTGGAGGAGTCTATGGATGGTCAGGACCACGTCATGCAGTCATCGCTGGGTCCATGATGATGCAGAACATGGCATTAGCTGCAGCATCGCTCGGTCTCGGTAGCTGTGTATCTTCCGTACAACTCGACCATTTTGACGACGTTGGGGCTATATCCGAGAAACTCGGAATTCCGTTCCCACATTGGGTTCCAATTCTATGTCTTACTCTGGGATACCCGAAATTTGAACGCACCCTAGGACCTCCAAGACAAATGCCAGAGGAGATTGCCTATCTCAACCACTGGGGAAAGCAATTCAAGAAGGAGTGAAGATTGTGAGCGAGCTAGAAACACTCAGAAACGGGTTTGTAGCCTTTATTGATGGCCTCTGGTGGGGCCTTCGCGACAGTGTGGGTGCCTTGTCCATGTATGAGGGCTTTGCAGGCGGCTTCAAGCAGATGGGTCTGGAAGAAGCTAGAAGGGCAAGCGCAAAAGGTGCGGAAGCTGCTTCTGGAACCGCATTCAAGTTGTTCTCAGCAATTGGCCTGAAAGCCAAGCATGAAGGAAAAACCATCATTATCGAGTCCTGCCCATTATGGAATCGAATACTTGACCGTGGGCTTGAGTATGCTTTTCACATTGAAGAAATTTGTTGGAAGCCAATGCTAGAGGGAATTGGAGAAGTAGCTGGGGCTAAACCGTATATTGAGTCTGCGCTTCGGATTATTCATCTTGAGAAGGCCAAGATTGACTACAAGAAAGGAAAAGCCAGGGCAGCTCTCGAAAAGGGAGCGCTATCGAAAGAGGAATATGACATTCAGGTTGCTTCATTAGAACAGGCTTTGGAGAAAACACCTAAGGTTGGCCGATACCGATTTGATTAGGTGTTGAATCCGTAGGCGCAATCAAAGGCGGACTGATGGTATGGAATCCTTGGAGAAGGCAGGTCTTGCGGTAGATTACAACAAGGTAGATTCAACAAAACCGGAAAGTCTACCAAAGCGGGTTTACATCTGGGATGAAACACTCCGTGATGGAGAGCAGACTCCAGGTGTGGCACTCACTTTAGACGAAAAAATTGACATAGCAAAGATGCTTGACGAAGTTGGCGCGTCAATAGTTGTCGTAGGATTTCCTGCTGTAAGCGCAGAAGAACAGAAGATAGTTTCGGCTATAGCTGCCGAAGGGCTTAGCAAAGCAGTCATCGGAGCTCCGGCCAGAGCCGTAATCAGTGACATCGATGCCTGCATTAAGGCTGATGTCAAGGAAGTTCCAATCTTCATTGCTACATCGGATTTCCGATTGAAGTACCAGCTCAGGATGACCAGGGAAGAAATGCTGGAGCGACTTGCTGAATGTGTCCAATATGGAAAAGACCATGGTCTGACAATCGATTACATCGCAGAGGACTCCACACGGAGTGACATGGCGTTTCTCTGCAAGGCCTACAAGACCGCAATTGATGCAGGGGCCGACAAGATTTGCATCGCAGACACAGTAGGCTTTGTACGTCCAGAAGTTATGCGGTATATTGTCAGGGAGATTAAGGCGAGGCTCTGGACAGATAGAAAGTACAAGGTACCAATGGCCATTCACTGCCATAATGACTTCGGTCTGGCCAATGCAAACACGCTGGTTGCCGTTGAGGAAGGTGTAACATACCCCCATGTCTGCGTGAATGGTTATGGAGAAAGAGCAGGAAACGCGGCCTTTGAAGAGGTTGTCATGTCCCTCGAGCAACTCTATAGAGTAGACACCGGAGTTGATACAGAGAAGATCTACAGGCTATCAAAGCTTGTAGAGAGGCATTTCGTCGTTCCGTTGCCCCTCCACAAAGCAATTTGTGGTGACAACGCCTTCACTCATTCCAGTGGTATTCATTCGCATGGCCAGCTTACGCATTCCATGACATATGAGCCAATCAGCCCATTGATAGTTGGCAGAAGAAGGGAGTTTCACCTTGGCAAGTTCGTAGGCAGGCATTTTGTGGAATACATGCTGAAGATGGGCGGTGTAAAGGCTTCACCTGAACAGGCGCGCGAAATAACTGAACGAATTAAGAAGACTCATGAAGCGCGAAAAAAGAGCCAGACAAAGCAATCCTTTGAAGCAATTAAGGAGGAACTTCGTGCTCTTAGAACAGGGGTTTCGGAAAGGGAGTTTTGGGAAATCGTTTTCGAGGTTATCTAAACCATATTGTGTAGCGATTACGGAATACATTAGAAATTCCTTTCAGTTGGTTTGTCTAACACCAAAACATGCCAGATGTTTTTGGACGCATATTGAAAGACGCGGCATTAGGAAAAGAAGCCATCCATGTAATAGAGAGGGACGACGGCCGAGCTGAGGAGTATCTAGGCTCGCAGTATGTCAATGAATTTGATAGTTGGAATGAAGCAGAGAAAGAAGCAATCCGTGAGGCCAAGGGGCGAGTACTGGACATTGGATGCGGCGCAGGACGAGTAATGTCCTATCTCGAAGGGCGAGGTTTCGATGTAGTTGGAATTGACAACTCAGAGGGCGCGCTAGAGGCATGCCGAATGAGAGGCGTGACAACTGCCAAGTTGATGTCCGCAGAGAGTCTCAATTTTCCTGTCAATCATTTCGACACAGTCATTCTCTACGGAGCGAATTTTGGGATTCTTGGTGAGGAAAGCAAAATAGCTGCCATGTTGAAATCACTTCATAGAATAACAACGTCTAAAGCTCTGATACTCGCTGCCAGCCGAGATGTTTCAGTGACCGATGACCAACGTCACCTTGCCTACCACGAACGAAATAGGAGTCTCGGTCTACCAATAGGACAAGTGAAGATTCGGCTTTCATATGAGGGAATGACTGAAGGATGGCATTGGCTAAGATTCGCCAGCCCCAGTGAGATGAATAAGATTTCAACAGAGGCAGGATGGGAGCTGGCCAAGACATATGGCCCGCCCCAGTCCTTTGTAGGAGTTCTTCGTAAGCGCAAGTAGATATTTGATATCAAAGCATTACGGGTAGATGCGATTGAGAACCCGTGGGAAGGCAGTTGCATCTCGAATGTGTTCTTGCTTAGCAAGCCACCAAACAAGACGTTCAGAGCCTAAACCAAAACCTGCATGTGGGACTGATCCGTATTTTCTCAGATCCAGATACCAGCCATAGTCCTCGGGTTTGAATCCCTCGGCCTTTATCCGCTTAACAATGGAGTCAAGATCCTCCTCTCTCGCCCCACCAGTCGTCATCTCACCATAGCCTTCAGGGGCCATAAGGTCTGCCGAATACACAAATCCGGGCTTGTTTGGATCCTCCTTCACATAGAAGGGCTTGATACCGATGGGGTATGTGTGGATGAAGAATGGATGGTCGAAATGGGTGGAGATTATCCGCTCCTCCTTGCTGCCAAAGTCCTCTCCGAACTTCATTTCGCCGCCCTCACTCTGAACAATGTTGAATGCCTCGTCATAGCTTATCTTCTTGAATGGTGCCTTAATCCCAGCAAGGTAATCGGGGTCTCGACCTAGGTCTCTTAGAAGGTCGGGATACTTCTCGCTAGCCCTGTTGCAGATAAACGCGAATAGTCTCTCTTCCACGCTCATGATATCGTCCATGTCCATGAATGTGCTTTCGGCCTCAATATGCCAATACTCGGCGAGATGCCTTGGAGTACGTGATTTCTCTGCCCGAAAGGACGGGGTTATTGCGTATACGTCCTCAAGGGAGTAGATTAGAGCTTCCAAATACAGCTGAACGCTTTGACTCAGGTATGCTTTCTTGTCAAAATAGTCCAGCTCAAAGAGAGTCGACCCTCCTTCGCAGGCGCCACCAACAAGGATAGGAGGGAAAACCTCGACATATTTGTTATCAGCAAACCATTGTCGAGCTGCACCAACACACCCAGCCTTGAGTTCCATCAGTTGTGTCTGTTTCCTACTTCGAAGCCAAAGGTGCCTGTTATCGAGAAGAAACTCAACTGATTGGTCGCGAGTTATCGGAAATGCCTGTGATGGTGATATGAGTTCGAAATCTGAAATCTCCAGTTCCATTCCGCCCGGAGCGCGTGAATCAGCTCTTACAGAACCACTCAACTTAACCGCTGATTCAACACCTAGATTGGCTGGAATATTCACTTGGGGGTTCAAGTCGGGATGATGGACGCACTGGATGACCCCAGTCCCATCACGAACTAGAATGAACCTCACGTTGCCGTGAGTCCTTTCACGAAACACCCAGCCGTAGATGGTTGACTTCTCTGCGGCAGTGTCGATATCAACAATCTTGGTTCTGTCTGTAAGTTTCATCAGAATCAACATGGCAAACTCAATGTACAGCTTATTAGTCTATTCAAATCTGTAGTTCGGAGGGCACCCATCAATAGGATACCGGGTGAAGAGGACCCTTGGACGCCATTGCAGTACAGACCTAATACTTTTAGGAGTGCAGTCGCAGCATATTCATAGCCTTGAATGTGGTGATAATGTGCCGAGTATGGATATTCGATACCATTGCTATGTTTGTGGAAACGAAATCGACTTGAAGCCAGTTATACCAGTCGCACCAAACATAAGTCAAGTTGAAGTCAAATGTGACCAGTGTGGAAATGGCACTCATCTCTTGCTGACTTCGTGCCCAAAATGCAAACGGGGCATCAAGTACTTCCTCTCTGATCTTGATTTCCCAGAAGAGGTCGCCAGATTATCGGGAGCGTATGTGAGTTTAATCAGTGGCATTCGTAATAGCCTAAAGGATGTAGTAGAGGAGTTTGATGTAGAACTCCCCAAGAGATGGTCGGCAAAACTTGTCTGTGAGTGTGGAGAGAGATATACAGCTGAAATCACACTACCACAGCTGGATGAGCCAAAATAGGTGGCACTAAGTGCAGGGGAGAGGTGCTTGAAACCCAGAAAGAAGGATGTGGTCATATCCAAAGTGGCATCTCAGGTCACAAAACGAATGACAAGAGATCAAAGGATTGTGAGAGGGATTCTTGGCGAACGACAGTCGAGGATTCCGAAGAAGATTCTGGCTGTTGCAACCCCCATTGTTTTTGAATCCGCGGTCAAGAAGCTGAGGCATACGAAAACCAGTACCCGAATCAGCATGGGCAGCTATGAAGATGAGCAGATTGGCGTGGTTTCGACCGGGATGGGCACGCCCTCGGCAGCAATAATTATGGAGGCTGTTGTCAAAGCGAATCCCGAGGCAATCATAAGGGCAGACTTCTGCGGAGGGCTTTCGGCTGATCATAGTATTGGGAATGGGTTTTTAGCAGATGATGCGGTCGTTGGAGACGGATGCGGTACAGTCTATTTCGGCAGCCGAAGTATTCTGCCATCCAATCGAAAGCTGACAAGAGCACTCCTTGAGAATGCGGAGGATATAGGTCTTGTAGTACACCGTGGCACCATATGGACAACGGATGTTCTGTTTATGCAAACCTCAGATTTGCTTGAGAGCTGGATTGAAGAAGGAGGACAGGCTGTGGACATGGAGAGTTCGATTATTCTTGGAATTGGCCATCGGGCAGGAATTCCAACTGCATGCCTGAATTGTATTTCAGACCTCCCAGTTCATGGTATACCTCTCTTCGAAGAAGAGGTGAATCCGAATCTCCTTACCGGACTAGATCGAATCTTGGATGCATGCCTGAAGACCCTTGTTGATTGGAACTAGTGCCATATTCGCTAATCGCAGTTTGGTGCCCAGCAGCGAGTGGGCCTTTGAATCTGTCAATTTGCTATGGACTGATCGTCAGTGGCCATGATTTGACCAGCGACTTTGGGCTCAACAATAATCTTAAAGTCGAGATGAACTGGACATTTCAGCGAATTGCCTATCACGCAGTAAGTGTGAGCTCTCTCGGCAGCCTTCTCCATTCGCTTCTTGTCCGTCTCAGTTGGCACAACTATTTTCGCAAAGAGGGACACTTGATCGAACTCCCACCCGAATTCGCCCTTCGCTAGCCTGCCAATGCCCTTTACCGCAAAATCTGTCAATTCTGCATGGAACCGTTGCGAAGCCCCGGATAGCGAAACCCCGTAACATGAAACAAGCGAAGCCACAAAAAGGTCCTCAGGAGAAACGATATCTGTTCGGGCTTCCGGCCAAAAATCAATTGGCGTGGAAACCTCGAAGGTTGGCTTCCCTGCAATCTCAATTGTTACAATTTTTTCCTTTATCCAGTTGCTGTTTATCTCATAACGATGCTCTTCATCCATGGTCTATCAAGGAGGCTCCGTGATAACAATAGTTAAAGCCGTTTCGTTGTGGCAAACTCGTAGCAGGCGCGCAGAGAACGACCTCTTCAACCTTGAGAGTAGTCCTTATATGGTAGAGTGTATACACCTAAACCTGTGGTGGACAGGCGGCCGATAGGGTGACTTTTCTGTAACATGCCCTCATAACTCCCCCCCTCCTACCAGTGAGCCCTGTTGGCCCTGGCCCCACACCTTGCAGATTCGCAAACAAAGGAGAAGTATTCATCCCTCTGCTTTCTTTCAGATTACTTGTTAGGGACCGTTTGCAACGTTTGATAATTAGTTAATGGCCGTACGTGATTCCTCGATTCAATGAAACAGGAGTGGTTCACCGCCCCCTGCCAGAATACGATGATACATGCTACTGGCGAGTAGCTGCCAATGACTCGGAGGGCGATCTTGGAGCATTCTCTGCGACATGGGGCTTCTCTGTTGATACAACGCCGCTTGGAACGCCCACCTTGCTGATGCCTGATGATAACTAGATTCAAACAAACAGTACGAGGTTATTTGGCTGGACGCATGCGAGTGGATGGTCGTATTACATTGCCCAGTTCGATACTGTGAATACATTTGACACTGGCAATCGTCAGACTATTTCAGACATTGATGATTCAGTCTATTCACCTGCAGTCCCATTGGCTGATGGAACGTGGTATTGGCGGGTGAGGGCCGTTGATATGGCAGGAAACTTGGGTTCCTTTAGTGACACAGGGTCGGTAATAATCGATACTCAAGCACCAAGTTGGGATGTGACACCAAGCGACCAGCTATTGGAGTTCGGAGCTGATTTCAGATACAGCGTGAGTGCATCCGATGTAAATGGAGTCCCCAGCTACCAGGTTAATGATACATCAAGGTTTGGAGTGCTTGGGAATGGCACAGTATTCAACCTTGGACTGATACCAGTTGGTGTGTACGGACTACAGGTGACTGCAACAAATGCGGCGCATTTCACTGCAACTGCGACATTTACTCTGACTATAGAAGACACCACTGAGCCGGTGTGGATCGTTGCACCCGAGTCCATTGCCATGGAGTTCGGTAATCCAGTCCAATTCAACGTGCCTGCTTCGGATCTATCTGGTATTGACCACTACACCCTTGGCGACCCCACGAACTTCGCTATATCCGTAACTGGAACGATTACAAGCATTACCAATTACCTTCGCTATTTGCTAGCAATCTCATCCTCTGTGACTCTGCCAACTGAAGGATATTTGCCTTTCAGAAATGATGTGTTTGTTTTGATATATCCGAGATATCCAATAGCCGAGAGTAACATTGCTATTAATGGATAGATAACTGTGACAATTGCATCAATCCAGCGTTCAGGGCCCCAACTCAGGAAGTAGATTACGATAGTAACAAGGTAGAGAATGGATGCTAGTCCCGCATATCCTTTAACATAACTCTCGTATCGTCTGAAGATTGGCTCAACCTCATAGATTCGGTCTGACTCCTTGGGCAGGTCATAGTGAACAAGTCCAGAGTCCTCTAACGCCCAAGCAATGGAGAATATTCCAACCGCAATCGGTGTGAGAAGATCTACAATTCCGCCCGTGACACCTAGGGTGAAACGAATGTCAATTCCGGCTCCTTCATAGCCAAGAAGAGCATTTGGAGTTAGTAGTGCTTCATAAGGGAAGATTCCAATAAGGAATGACTGCATACCCAAGATTAGTAGTGATACAAAGAAGGCCCTTGATAACCACTTCCGGAAACGATAGGGTTTGGTGTCAACATCAGTTTGCCCATTCTTGAACTCAGGCATCACGAATTTTTTGATTGCCAAGAAAAGGGGCGTAAAAATCCGGGGAAAAATAATGGCACAAATTGCGGACCCAAGAATTGGCCATATGGTATTCACTAGTAATACATGAACTGGGTATTCCAATCCGAAGAGAGGAACAATTCCTTCACTCTCGCTGAAGAGTCCAGAAAGTATCATTGCAATAGCAGAAATCATACCGCAGAGAAGCATCGCGTAGGTGAATCGTTTCTTACTACCTGACATGTGTCAACCTCCCAAATGCACGCAGTCTATGTGTAACAGAACACTGTAAAAAGTGTCTTTGTGAAGAAAACAGGGGAGTGGGCCAAAATCGACCCACTGATAGTCCTAATCGCCTTTTCTCTTGGACCTTAGCTGTCTAACTGCTTCCTTGATGTCATCTGTGCTGACTTCTTCCTCAGCCATTTCAAATTTCTCGGCTGCCGCCGGGGCACCAGCCGCCATGGGAGCATGATGCAGAGACCGCTTCTTGAGTCCGCCTGCGTGCATCTTTGAGGCGAGCTCGGCAATTTTCTCATCGGTGATTTCCTCGCCTTCCTCAAACTTGTCCATGCTAACCCCCATCTCTCTCAGAATGGCATCCTGAATAGCCAGCTTGTCTATCTCTTCAATCGCCACTCCAGTCACGACTTTCACGAGAAGCTCAGCTTCATTTAGAGGGATGAATTTCCCTTCGGTGTCGGCCGCAATCTTTTGGAAGGTCTTGACCGCATTCTGGTAATTCTGAATCTCAGGAAAACATCCAACCGTATGGATGACGATTCCCTTCTCGTAGGCCTTCTTGATCTCTTCTTTCCACTTAATGCCGCTCGGAGTGCCGTCTGGCCAACGGTCGCCTTCCTCAACCCCCTGTGGCGGAGCATCACCGATTAGAATCATCACTTTGGCCGCATCGCGGAGGTACTCCATTCGATTTGCAACATTCAAGGCGTCTGATACAGCCTCAGGACCGTCGCCACCTCCAGAGGCGCTCATGCTACGGATATTGTTCTCAATCTTTTCAGTATCAGAAGTGAGTTCAAACTTCTGGGTGACAAAAGTGGTTTCTTCAGGAGGG
>RDOF01000020.1 GCA_011365025.1 Candidatus Thorarchaeota archaeon | reverse complement strand
ATATCTACAATGGGAACGGTGACTGTATTGTTCTCAAGATGGCCACAGCAGATAGTGACAGCGATGGCATGCCTAACTGGTGGGAGGCTCGATTTGGCCTAAATCCCGGGTTCATCGACTCACACCTTGACTTAGACTCTGATGGTCTCTCGAACCTTGATGAGTATCTAATTGGTACTCTGCCCAATACAAGTGACAGCGATTTTGATAAAATGCCGGACGAGTGGGAGGTGACACACGCTCTTAGCCCACTCATTAATGACTCAGGCCTCGACCCAGATTTTGATGACCTTGTCAATCTCGAAGAGTTTCTTCACAATACCGATCCACATAGCAATGACTCCGATTTGGACCTGATGCCTGACGGTTGGGAGGTGTACAATAATCTCGACCCTCTCTCTGATGACGCCGCCCAAGACTCTGATGAGGATGGCCTCTCAAATCTAGTAGAGTTTGAAATAGGAACACTGCCAAGGAACAGCGATACAGACTCAGACACAATGCCCGATGGTTGGGAACTGCAATTTGGATTAAACCCGCTGCTGGATGATGCAGAGGATGACCCTGACTCTGACTGCCTGTCCAATGCTGATGAGTATCTGAGTTCAACATACCCAGACGACCCAGACACTGATGACGATGCAATTCCTGATGGTTGGGAGGTGAACAACGGACTCATTCCTACCTCGGATGATTCGAGTCTAGACCCAGATGAGGATGACCTTGCCAACCTTGGAGAGTACAACTGGGGGACTGACCCCCACAACAATGACACCGATTCAGACACGATGTTGGATGGATGGGAGGTCAGGCACGGATTCGACCCGCTTATAAATGATGCCAGCAGTGATGCCGACCTTGATGGTCTATCGAACGCCGAGGAGCACCTATACGGGTCTGACCCTCATAGCTCAGATGGAGATGGTGATGGATTCTCAGACCTCTGGGAGGTCAGGAACGGCTTTAGTCCCTCGAACCCCGTCGTGCCGCTAATAGAGCACATTGTCTTCAATGCAGTACTAATCTTGGCAATAATAGGAATCTGCAGTTTCCTCATTGTGGCATTTGGCATAATGCCATATCGAGAGAAGCAACGACAAATCATAGCCAAAGCTGAGAGAGAGAAGAAAATCGAAGCAGCCTTCGCAGAACTGACAGATTCAAAACGAAATATTGAGGAAGCATAGTCTGATAAGGCGGATGTCGCGCGTTCAAATCGCGTCGGGCCCACCATTACTTCTCGGTTCTCTCATCGGAATTTAGCATCACCAAGGGCCATCAGTAAGGAATTGTGTGTATCCCAGTCCTCGGGTAGCTTGACAAGAATCTCTCCAAACAACTTTGCGGCTTCACTGGACCTTCCAAGCCTCAGTAGAGTCGTGGCGGTTTCACTCTTTAGGGTAAGGTCTTCAGGGTTGTTGTGAAGCTTCTCTTCTTGTTCCCTCAGCAGTTGTTCAAGTAACTGTAATGAGGCACTTGAGTCTTGGAAATGCATCGGAGCAGCAAGAGATTGAACCTGCATGGTCAAATCCATTCTTGTTGACGATTCGACCCAAGGTGAGCCAGCAACTCTCTCCTTTGATTCAATCGTGGTTCCACTTTCATATTCTGGTTTTAGTCTAACTGCTCTTTGATGAGCTAATCTGGCTTCAGGTATGTTTCCTCTTAGCACAAGTGTATCACCGAGGTACCGCCATCCAACCGCCGACTTGCTGTTTTCCTCAATGACGGTCTTAAATGCGGTTTCTGCATCGCCGTACTCTCCAATGCTGAGCAGGTCTATTCCTTTCTCTAGGAGTTCTTTCTCTTTGATACCAATGCTCCTTCTTCGTCTTCTATGGAATACCAGTATTCCAGCAGCAGCTGCGATGAGAGATACGCCCACAGTGACGCCCAGAAATGGGTTCTCATTGGACACATAAGCATTAACAGCCGTAACATTGCTGCCAAATGTTACAGTACCGTTTATGTATGCTGACTCATCATTGTCAGTATTCGTGAAGAAAACAACCCATTCTCCCTGATAGGGAGCATGCGTTTCATATGTTGTTGGAACTCCGCTTCTTATCATTGCATCATAGATGACTGTTTCCGTATCATCAAAGTGCGTCAGATAGTCGTTCCAGTCCAAAATGCGAACCTGTATTTGATATGTACCAGCGGCATCCACAAGAACGGAAAACCTGATTGCTACGCCGGCATCAATCTCTTGGCCGAATCCATGCGTTTCCCCTGGCTTGATCTCAAGTTGGTTTTGGAGTTGCGCCTTAACATGTGGCGAAGTAATTGTACCGGAAAGCACCACGAACAGCAATGAGAGAACGATGACAAGTCGAGTTCTGCAAGGCCTCATGTCAATGACTCCCTCACAAATCATAAGCAATCCATCTTATCAACTGTTTGTTCTTCAAGGCCACAATTACTTCTTCGATTAATCTTATCACAAATGGCGTCCCTAGAACTGTCGGTGCTTTTAATGAATCTCAATCCATGTGGTCACCATTGTGACAAGTGTCCAAGCTATTTTGGCACTGGCGAACCGGCATGTTCTGGTTGCAGAGCGTCCAATGGAACTCCTTGGTGGGGGACCTGTAGGGTCTTCAAATGCTCAGCCGGAAAGGGTTTGCCGCATTGCGGTCTATGTGAGCAATTTCCATGCGACCGCCTTGTGAGTCACTATGATCCGGATAATCCTCAAGGTCCAAGGAACGCGGTCATCCGCACTGGAATCTTGGCCTATCGCGCCAAACACGGTGATGACAAGGCCATTGAACTTGTACAGAAGCTCATGGCTATATGACTCTCGACTAGTTCCTTTGGGGCCCTTACCCAGGACCTCAGTCGGAACACGTGTTCCAAGTACTCGCGTCAAACGGCACGCTTTAATCTACTATGGCATCTTTCTGCTACCAAGGGATGGTCCAATGACTGAGAGTTCAATTAATGTAGTGAGAACGATTGAAGAGATCGATGATCCTATGGCTCGAGAGCGGCTCGAGAATCTTATCAAAGAGCCATATGTGAAGGGAATTATGCTGTGGGGGAGCCGGGCCACTGGCTTTGGTGCTCCAAATACAGACTGGGACGCTCTTGTGTATGTGACGGATGAGTACTACCATCAACTAGAACTGAAGGACACTATTTGGCTTGAGTTCGACGAGTCTGTCGAGCCCAAGCGCCTTGTAATCGACTTCTCCCCGATATCTGATGCATGGTTTAAGCAGCAGTTGGACTCGCCTCTTGATATCGATCATTCACCCTACTCCGAAGGCATGGTCATCCATGACCTAACTGGGGAATTGGAAGAATGGCGTAAGAAACTAGCAAGATATCCTGAAGAAGAGCATCTTGACCGCCTGAAGAATAAGTTTGCACTCTTTATGGGATCTCTTGGCAACGCAATCGTTGACGAACGAAGAGGATTCCTATACGATGCCAAGCTGAATCTGTATCGTGCCATTGTTGCGGCTGTAAATCTCTGGTTTACAATAAAGAAGTCTTGGACACCGCCACTGAAATGGTGGACTCCCCACGCCAAGAAACAGGGAATCAGTGATGAAACATACAATCTTTTCTGCAAAGCCCTTGACAATCCTACGGCGGAAAATGCCCGTTCCCTATTTGTGCATCTACGGGAGATGATATTCGCGGAGGGCTTTGACTTTCCGAACGATCCTACTACTGCGTTTTTGGAAACTATTCATGTTAATGGGCGTCCGAGTCAAATCCGTCACAGCTATCTGTAAGGCTAGGAGGAGTTTAGAGTCGAGTCTTTTTGACTAGAGCTGAAGCTTGAAGATATACTCCTCGTCAGCCATGCTGAGCTGGCTCTCGATAATCTTGCCGGTCTTGTGAAGAAACCTAATCATAGGCTGATTTCTCGGATGTACATAGGCTATGAATGACTTAACACCCTTGCTTTTTGCAATCCTCATCAGATGGTTCAGCATGAATGTGCCTATTCCCATTCCATGATACTCGTCTTGGATTAGTAAGGCAAACTCTGCTTCGTTTGTGCTTCTGTTTAGGAGGTATCTTCCTGCACCAATCACCCGTTCAGATTCTTTTTCATCATCCGTAAGAATTACAGCCACAATTGATACGTCTCTGTCCGCATCAACATCATAGAAATCCTGAAGGGTTCGTCGTGGTAGGCTCTTGAGTGGTGTAAGAAAACGGAAGTATATGCTTTCCTCAGATAAATCATAGAAGAGATCCTTTATCCTGTCTGCATCGTCAGGTCTGGTTAGGCGAAAGTGGACTGTAATTTCACCTTCAACTCCTTTGAAGACTTCCTGATACTCAAACTCTGTTGGAAAGTATGTCCCTTTTACTTGGAATGGAACTTGGTCTTCGAACACGTAGCGCATCGTTTTCGCAGCCTCCAACAGATCATTTCTAAAATCGGGGTGTGCAATAGCAATTAATGAGAGGACTCGTTCTCTTATGGTCTTGCCATGCAATGTAGCTAGACCAAACTCTGTGATTACAACATCAACATCGCCTCTTGTTGTGACCACTCCTGCTCCTTCGCTCAAACGCGGTACTATTCGTGAAACAGTTTCATCCATTGCAGTGGACTGGATGCAAATAATGGCTTTTCCTCCAGGCGATCGGGCTGCACCTCGAATGAAATCCACTTGTCCTCCAATGCCACTGTAGAACTTGTGGCCAATGGAGTCAGCACATACTTGTCCCGTCAGGTCCACCTCTAGGGCAGAATTAATTGCTATCATCTTCTTATTCTGACCAATCACATAGGGATCATTCACGTAGGAAGTATCATGAAACTGAAACAGAGGGTTATTGTCTACATAATCATAGAGATTCTTGCTGCCCATAGCAAAGCTAGCAATGGCATGACCCCGATGAATACTCTTTTTCATATTCGTCACAACGCCTGCTTCGATAAGCGGAATCAGGCTGTCACTAAACATCTCCGTATGAATCCCTAAATCTCTCACACCAGTTTCAAGGAGATTGTTGCACACTGCTTGAGGCAAGGCACCGATACCAAGCTCCAGTGTTGATTCATTCTCAATGAGTCTAGCTACATAGGACCCAATCAGGTTTACAGTGTCATCAATCTCTGCCGCCTCAAACTCCCGAAGAGGTTCGTTGTAAGGCACAAGATAGTCAATATCTCTCACATTGATGAAGGAGTCGCCGTGTGTGATAGGCATTCGGTCGTTGACCTGTGCAATCACAAGGTCTGCGCTTTCTGCTCCTGCCTTTGTTATGTCCACAGAAATTCCATATGAGCAGTATCCATGCTCATCAGGAGGGCTTACTTGAATGAGGGCAACATCGACTGGCATTCTCTTCGACCTAAACAGCCTTGGAATATCAGACAGCATTATTGGTGTGTAGTCTGCACGACCTTCAGAAACCGCCCCGCGGATATTCTCAGATACGAAGAATGTATTATGCCTAAACTGTGACTGAAACTTTGGGTCCGCGGAGGGAGTATCTCCAAGAGTAAGGAGATGCACAATCTCATTATCGGCCATCCGGCCAGAATGCTTCGCCAGTTCCTGAACAAGATGATAGGGTACGCCACACCCTGTCCCCAGAAAAATTCGTGTTCCACGCTTGATCTTCTTTATCGCTACGTCTGCTTCGAGTACCTTTTGCTTGTATTTGGCAGTCCAGTTGGCATCGGTCATTATTGCTCCCTCGCAATGCGCCCTCGCATTGACCCTAATAGACATTTCCAAGCGAACGCGCACTCTCTTCGTATCTGACGATAACCTTTTAGTCAAGTGTTTTTCGCCACCCCTCCAAGACTGGACAATCAGTTAGGAGAATTCCCTAATGTCTGAAGAAAAAATTGGAAATCGCGGCCTTGTGATTGTAGGCGCAATAATCGTCCAACTTTGCTTGGGATCCATTTATGCATGGTCATTCTTCCAGACTGCCCTTAGGGGCGGTGTATACGGATGGACATCTTTCCTCACACAGCTCCCCTTCGCAGCTGGGTTGGCTTCTTTTGCGCTTTTCATGATCTTTGCAGGTCGCTGGCAGGACCGTGTTGGCCCGCGAAAGGTTGCCACAGTTGGAGGCATACTCCTTGGCATTGGTTACATACTTGCATATCTTGTTGACATTGTGTCAGCTGGAAACGAGATAATTGGCACTGTTTGGTTAATCATCACCTATGGTATAATTGGTGGTGCCGGTATTGGATTTGCTTACGTATGTCCAATTGCGGCATTAGTCAAATGGTTCCCTGATAAGAAGGGAACTATTACTGGTATTGCGGTGGCAGGCTTTGGTGCGGGTGCGTTGATATTCGGCTATGTTGAGCAGATACTGCTTGCCTTCTATAATGCCCCCACAACTGCAGCCATGGGCTGGCCTTTCTTAATCCTAGGAGTAACTTATCTTGTTCTCGTTGTTCTTGGTTCTCAGGTTCTTGTTAATCCTCCTGAGGGCTGGCTGCCTTCTGGATTTGTCCCACCAGCAACCACTGCAGATGGAAAAGGTATGGATACTATGCCCGGTGAGATGATTCGAACATCTGCCTTCTGGCTACTCTGGATCATATTCGTTCTAGCCGCAACAGCCGGCTTGATGACAATTGGCAATGTAAAAAGCGCAGCACTTGCCATCGATCCCATTGGAGCCTATGCTCTATCAGCCATAATACTTGGAGTGATGAGTCTCTTCAATGCAGCCGGAAGGATAGTATGGGGTGCGGTTTCCGACAAGCTTGGTCGAGAGAAGACAATGATTCTTATGTTCTTCACACTGGCAATCGCTATGTTTCTCTTTGCTTTGCTTCCAGAGGCACAGAATGTCGTTTTTGATGCTGAAGGCGCACCAATTAGCGCTGATCCCATTGTCACATGGCCTGTTGTAACTGCTGTTGCATCTCTAGTTGGCTTCTGTTTCGGCGGTAATTTCGCACTATTCCCCTCAGCCACTGCCGACTTCTGGGGTTCTAAGAATGTCGGGAAGAATTACGGCGTAATGTTCACTGCCTACGGCATTGCAGGAATAACTGGTGCTTTTGTTGCGGGACCAATCGTCGATGCGACTGGTTCCTATTTCATGGCATTCATCATTACTGGGATACTTGCAATCATCGCAGTACTACTAACGCTATTTCTTAGAAGAGTTCGGACGCAATAACCTGCGTCACAGAGGACAAGGATTCGCTCCTTGTACCTCTTTTCCTTCTTTTTTAATCTGATTTCTTCCTCCCTCGTCCTAATTTCATCAAGCCGAATTAGAATTCGACAGTCTTCGAACAAAGAGGGAGAATACGTGTCAATGGACAATCCTTTTATTGGTGTTTCTTTGGCGTCGGCCAAAGCATCGATGCTAGGTGACATTTTAGATGTCTGACGAAAAGAAAATTACTGTTACAAGCCAAGAGGGAAGACGATTTCCTCCCCCAAGGAGCTTCGTCGATAAGGCCTATGTAAAGAGCCACGATGAGCGGATGAAGCACTGGAAGGAGTCAATCGAGAAACCCGACGATTTCTGGCTTAAAATAGCGAATTCTGATTTGTTTTACTGGAAAAAAGCCCCTACAAAGGGCTTCATCTGGAAGAACCCTGAAAATGCGGAATTCACGTTCTTCGAAGATGGTGTGACCAATCTGGCCTACAACTGTCTCGACAAGTGGGTTGAGCGTGGACGTGGTGATCAAGCTGCTATCATTTGGCAAGGTGACCCAGTCGAAGAGTCTAAGACCTACACTTATTCGGAGCTCCTTAGTGAGGTCAACAAGGCTGCCAACGTACTGAAGAACCTTGGTCTAAAGAAGGGTGACACTGTCACAATCTACTTGCCCATGATTCCCGAGCTTGCGATTCTTATGCTGGCTTGTGTCCGAATTGGTGCAGTCCACAGCATTGTCTTCGGTGGGTTCACTGCTGACTCCTTGATTGACAGGATTCAAGACTGTCAGAGCAAGGTACTCATCACAGCTGACGGATATTACCGTGGTGGAAAGGTAATCCCACAGAAGAAGAACGCTGACAGAGCTATTGATGAAGCTCCTGTTATTGAGAAGGTTCTCGTTGTCGGGAGAATTGGTATGAATGACACACCAATGAAGACCGGTCGCGATTTCTGGTACCATGAGGAGTATGCAAAGGTGGACGACAAATGCGAGCCAGAATGGATGGGCGCTGAGGATCCTCTCTTTATCCTCTACACCTCCGGCTCCACAGGTAAGCCAAAGGGTGTTCTTCACACTACTGGTGGCTATATGGTCTACACTGCCCACACCTTCCTGAATATCTTCGACTGGCATCCTGGTGATGTCTACTGGTGCACTGCCGACATTGGTTGGATCACTGGTCACTCCTACATTGTGTATGGTCCTCTGGCCGCAGGAGCCACCTCTATGATGTATGAGGGAATCCCCACTTGGCCAGAGCCTGACAGATTCTGGCATGAAGTCGAGAAATGGAAGGTCAACCAGTTCTACACCGCACCTACAGCCATCCGTGCGCTCATGAAGTTCGGTGACGACCCAGTGAATAAGCATGATTTGAGTTCGCTGAATCTTTTGGGGACTGTGGGAGAGCCCATCAATCCTGAGGCATGGATGTGGTATCACAGAGTAGTCGGCAAGGAGAAGTGCCCAATTGTTGACACCTACTGGCAGACTGAGACCGGCGGTGTAATTTTCACTCCGCTTCCGGGCGCCACAGCAACAATTCCGGGTTCCTGCACCTTCCCATACTATGGTGTAGAACCGCTACTTGTTGCAGAAGATGGTACTCCATGCGGTCCAAACGAGGGTGGCTATCTCTGTATCAAGAAACCTTGGCCTGGTCTTATGAGGACAGTCTATGGCGACCACAAGAGGTTTGTAAACACCTACTGGGTCCAGTATAAGGATCCTGAAACACGCAAGCCAATGTACATGACCGGCGACGGATCCCGATACAACGATGATGGCTATTACTTCGTCATGGGCCGTATCGACGATGTTCTCAAGGTGTCCGGGCACCGACTCGGAACTGCTGAAATCGAGAGCGCTCTTGTAAAGCATCAATCAGTGGCGGAGACCGCTGTCGTTGGCTTCCCCCATGAGATAAAAGGAGAAGACATCTACGCCTTCGTCACGCTCAAGGTTGGTGTTGAGAAGACAGACGAGCTCAGAGAAGAACTGAGAAAGTGGGTCCGGACCGAAGTTGGACCCATCGCTACCCCTGCAAAGATCCAGTTTGCTGATGCCTTGCCTAAGACTCGTTCGGGCAAGATTATGCGCAGGATTCTCAAGAAGATCGCTGCAGGTGCCATTGATGATATCGGCGATACAACCACACTGGCCGACCCAGCTGTCGTTGAGTCTCTGATTCAGGAACGCCTCTAAACAAGCTCAAGATGGACGGGTGCAATCCCGTCCTCATCCTTCTTTTTCTCAAGTTCATAATATTGAAAGCCATATCAGCTCTCTCAGTGGTTGATTATGCCAGAATGGGATGATATTTTCACAAAGCAGGGTCGAGTCTTCACTAAGCCTCATCCCTACATGGGGAGCTTGGTCCAACTCTTCAAAGAGCATGATGTGAAACATGTCCTAGATTTGGGTTGCGGGACTGGGCGTCACCTAGTCTATCTATCCCACAGGGGCTTCAAGGCGACCGGTCTAGATACTTCTCCGAAGGCAATAGAGCTTGCTCAGAGGTGGCTTCATGATGAGGAGTCATCGGCTGATATTATCCAACAAAGAATGGAACAACGGTTCCCTTTTGGAAACGGTTCTTTTGATGCCATAATTAGCATACAGGCAATTCACCACAATCTTCGAGCGGACATCGAGCGAACTGTCGGAGAAATGGCTCGGGTCCTTCGAAACGGAGGCATAATATTTGTTACCTTCCCAATATATCAGGATGCTCCTCCAAGCTCCGAGGAAGACTGGAGCCTCTTGAGAGTCGAAGACAACACCTACATCCCGCAGAGTGGTCCGGAGAGTGGAATCCTTCATCACTACTTCACTGTCGACGAAATCCACCGTGTATTCAATGCCTTCGAGATAATTCGAATCTGGATTGATGACACTGGACATAGATGTGTCTTAGGGACCAAATCATAGAAACTCTCCTTTGAGAGGATATACTGCTCTATTATGTTGTATCTGGTATTTCAGCCAATAGGCGGCAAGAACCGACCTGTATGCTTCATGTACTCCAAGTATTCATCTCCAAACTGGTCAATCAGCAACGTTTCCTCAATTCTCGTGATCCAGTGGAATGGAATCGACAAGAAGATTGCAAACAAGATGAGTAATAGATTGGCAGAGATCAGTGAAACTGATAGAGAGAAGAGGATGAAGACTGCATACATCGGATGACGGATTCTACTGTATGGCCCTGCCGTTATTAGCTGATGCTGTTCCTGTATCTCCAGCTTTGCGGAATACTGCCTTCCTAAGGTGTGGTGAATCCAGAATATGAACACAATGCCAATCACGCTTAGTGTGACTCCAAGCCAACGAATGAATGCCGGCAGAGCCAACTGAAACAAAATGATGACTTCTGGAAGGAGAATCCATAGAATTATCGATGCGAAGTATCCCAGAATCGCAATAGTGAGGGCAATAAATGACTTTGCTATCTGACTGTGTTCCTTTTCACTAGTTCTGCCAAGATTCTGGCTTCTATAATATATTCGAACTCCTGCAAAGGCAGCATAAATCGAAATAAAGAGTATCTTGAACATTAGCTCTTCGTCCATGGAAATCCGCCTCAAGGATATGAAGCATTCAGAAGATAAAAACATACCCATTGGTCATTTTTAATTCCATTGAGTCATTTTATATATGAGATTGCCTAGAGATACTTGTGAATAGTCATGCCTAAAGTAGTGCCTGAGTACAAAGAGAAGGCAAAGAAGAGAATAATGATGCACGCTGCAAAGCTGTTCTCTGAGAAGGGATATTACAAAACTAAGATGATTGACATCGCTGAAAGCATGGGTGTTAGCAAGGGGGCAATCTACCAGTATTTTGGCAGCAAACAAGACCTCCTCCTCTCAGTGCTGGAAACTCATACGAGCACTCGGGGAGAAGAGGTTGAGAAATTCTTGACTTCAGGCGGTATAGCTGAAATAGCGACTGAGAAATTCTTTGACAGAATGTTGTCAATGCGCTTGGGCAGTCTTATCCTTAACTTGGATCTGCTTCGTGAAGCGGCAGTCAACAGCCTAGTTTTGAAATGGGTCAAGGAGAGCTTTGAGTCTTGGGTACAAGGTCTCTCTGAAACCATTGAAAGATTCAAGAAGGATGGGACAATCAAGAGTCATATTGATTCTGAATCAATAGCCAGAGGAATCCTTGCTATTCGTGATGGTTTGTACAGTTCCGTAAGCCTTGGGAGTGATATATCAAAGATAAGAAGGACTTGGGTGACGGTTCTACGTCTTCTAATGATGGAGATTCTTGTCGACCCGAATCAACAAAAATGATGAGAGTGGGTACTCACCGCTCTCAATTCACTGCTTCTGTCAATTGATTACTTTGGCACTATCTTTCTTGAGAACTCGTGAGAAGGCTGCTCAGGCTCATCATGGACATGTCTATTCCACCTAAGTTCGTCACAGAAATCTCCGGTGAATAGCGTGACAGACCTACGCATCCTGATATTCTCGTGTGCATGATTTCCTATTCGTGGCCCGGGATAACATACTGCATAGTATGCTAGTTCTTTGTCCTCAACATGCTTCATGGACTCGTACCAGACACATCTATCGAACTTTGCAAGGAACATCTCATCATCAAGGTCCACCACACCAAATTCGAAACCATTGCTAGCTTCCCAATACTGCACTGATGACTGACGTGCTTGTTTCAGCGTGACTGCCCAAGAGCCTCTTTTAGCAATCTCCTCACCCCAGAATTCGACAAAGCTCTTGAAGAACTGGAGTCCTTCTTCCCTGCCAAGCAACTCGACTAAGGCTGCAATTTTATGATACAGAAGAATATGTTTTGCTCGAAGATGGTCTATCTGTCTAATTTCCGAACCCTCATCAGATAGATTGCTGCTCTTTTCAAGGGGAATATACTTCATGACAACTTGAAGACCCAGCTCCTTGATTGCAGCATAAGAACTAAGGATTGATTGATCCTCCAGAAGAGCATCAAAGCCCATTTCACTCGGAACGAAGGAAGTATTTTGCACCTCACTAGAATACCTCGCAGAAACCTTCTCCACGAATGAATCCAATATCTCGGGTCTATTGGCACTGATGAAATCGAACATTAGTTTGGCAGTCCAGAGCCAATCTCTAATTTGCTCATCTAGTATGATTCTAGTCTTTGCATTTTCATCATAGATGCCAAAGTACTCATACTCTGGAATCATGGAGTCTATTTCGGTGGAGTAGTATATAATTCTGACATACAACGCAAACCGTCAAGCGCTCTCTACTTGCTATATTGAGTGTTCATTTGGCATTTGCTTCAGTAGTCTGAAACAAATAACTCGTAGAATTGCCTAGAGATAGGGTGAAAGAATTTCCAGTATTCTCTTGATTAGATTCCGATTTCTTCTAATCACAGATGAGTCCTTTAGTCTCTCTTCTTGGTCTTCCAAGTTGGGGTACGGTGCGCCGCGCAAGCCTTCTATTGTTGCCCGAATGCAGGGGCCCAGCGTAAGGGGATTGTAGCCTCCTTCTAGGACCCAGAACGAACCTTTCATACCAAGGGAACTGACGAGACCATCCATTGACCTGGCAATGAACCAATAGGTTTCAGAGTCAATATTCATCTCTCCTATTGGGTCGGCATAGTGTGCATCATATCCTGCGGAAACGGCGACAATATCCGGGCCGAAGCTCTCAATGGCAGGAATTACTATGTCCCTTACTGCAGCTCTGTAGGAAACATCTGGCGACTCTTCTACCAGTGGCACATTTATGTTCGTACCAGTTCCCTCTCCCTGTCCAATTTCGACGTAATGACCTATGCCCAGACCTTCATAGTTGTATTCATGAAGCGAAATGAATTGCACCGCAGGATCTGCATAGAAGATTTCCGCAGTGCCATTTCCAAAATGGTCGTCAATATCGAGTATTGTTATTCTCCTTGCCTCATTCTCTTTCAGGATGCTCTTAACCGCAATAGCTATGTTATTGAAAAAGCAGAGTCCCATTGATGAGGATGAGGTTGCATGATGTCCTGGCGGTCTAATCAGTGCCAGTGCATGTCTAGATGAGCCAGAAGTGACCATGTCAGCTGCAAAGAGTGCACCACCAAGTGCATACATTGCAGATGGCATTAGATGTTCGCTTGCATAGGCTGACTCCCCCAGTTGACCGCCTCCCAACTCGGACATTAGTTCAACAGAATGAACAAGATACTCTGAATGTACTAGTAATGCATCATCCCGGTTGGCTTGTGGCGTCTTGAACCGCTGTATTCCTTCAAGCACCCCGTTCTCCTCAAGATACTGAAGTGCCATTTGAATGCGAAGTTGGTTTTCGAACCCCTCCATGTGTGGTTTGGGAAATGGTGCCACATGCCTGTCTAACCCGCTTTGATCTACCAGCGTAAACGCATCTTGTCCCAATTTGGCCACAGTCAGAATGGGTGTATTTTTCCTTATACTCTTTCAGTGGGTGAACAACGCACTCTAAAATCAGGCCTCAACCTGCAAATTCGTTGACAAAGACGCAACCGAAGACTGTGACCAATGCAATGAAACGGCTACCGTTTCCTTCTACATGGGTAACCATTCATGAATCGCTTATCTGACAACCAAGAATCCCATCAGCCCATAATGCCGCCGAATTTTGCATCAAAATTCCTAGCCTTCTCTTCAAGGCCATACTTCTTCCAAGCCGCAGCAGCAGAATCATACAGAGTCTTTGCAAGTTCTAGATACCGCTTATGCCCAAGTCTATTCCAAGCTTTAATCAGAAGCTCAAGCAAAGGACTTGCCATCATTGCTACTTCATAGTCATATCTGGCAGGGTCTTGGATGGCAACCGTATTCAATGCTGTCACTTGGTCTACTATTCTTTCCAAGGACTCGTTGTCAATCACGTCCGCGGCAAGTGTTGCGTGATATGTGGCTGAAACAATATCGTCTCTGCAGACTATCCCATTCGAGATGAACCACTCCTGAACCTCCATTGCAATATTCACTCCTAGTTCAAGAGCCTTTGCACGTTTTTCTGCATGAAGGAGCGTTGAGGCAAGAGCCGTTAGCGAGGTCACCGTGTTGCCAAGACTCGTAGCATAGTAGTCTGTCCTGGTGATTTGCATAGCATCAATCGTGTCATAGTCAAGTAGTTGCATGGCAATATAGATCAGTTGAATCTGTTCATCAATCAGAATCCTCGCCTTTGTCATAACAGGGAAAATCGCATTTGCCACGACAAAGAGAGAGAACCTAACGCGTGCCTTTGGCCATTCTCTTTCAATAGTTCCTACAACATCAGCTAGGAACTCCGCTGTATCTTTCAAAGCTTCTTTTCTGGTATCACCGGTTGCTACTGCATAGTATTCCGAGTAGGCGACTGCGAGACTCTGAAATACGCTATCAACAGTGAATGCAAAAAGAGGGATCTCGGTCTCCATGAGGTTTCTAAAATAGCTCCTATATAGTCCGATGACTTCCTCCAGAACTTCCCTACGTTCTCCTATCGTAAGGACTGGGGATTCTGCTAGTGCTGTCATTAGGGCTATATAGTTCTGGAGCTTGAATGATGCTGTTATGCTAACCTCATGACTTCTCCCTTCTCTCTTGAGCCGTTTCAGGAGGTCCGGCTCAAAAATCATATCAATATCTTGAAGCACACCAGAAAGTGTTGACTTGTAGACTCCAAGCTCGTCACGAAAGGCATCATAGCTCGTTATGGAATAGAGCTTATCGAAAATCCTTGTCCTCTCATCCAACGCCTCAATGTAGGCACACACAATTCTTGACTTTCCTTCATAGAAAAGCCTGATTTTCTTTGAGAACTCTGGGAAATCCGGGACCCTCGTATCGAGAAACAGAAAGCCAAGCATCTGATTCTCTTGCCCATCGACAAAATCGAAATGAGCGGTTGCATCTCGAAACGCTCGAGAATAGTCTGCAGGAATGACATCTCCTGATGCTAGTCCCACCAGTGTGATTGCAAGACCTGCTAGAGGATGACTATCACGCAGAGTGTCCGCAATCTTCTGCAGCTCAATGAGTGGCGGTGCCTTAGCATTTGTGATGGAATGGGTCAAAATGCCCATTTTAATGGCAAATATCTTGGCCGTTGTATCCTCCAAATCGATTGTTGCTGCGCAAGCACGATCAAACTCTCCTCTCATTGCAAAAGCCAGACCATCCGAAATTGATGCATCGACGCTCTCCTTGAATTGCATCCACGCCTCGTAGTCAGGAGGCTTTTGAAGCAGGTCTTCGGTTCTTTCCTTGATGTTCTTGAATCTGCCATCCGATTGGATCAGACTGAGAATTGGATTCCATAAACTTGAAACGGCCTCTACAAAACTTGTGTCAATGCGGTCTCGAATGAAGGTATTAACAACCTCCTCCACTACAGTCTTGTGACTGGGGGTCACTGCCCCATCTGCCTTCGGTATTTCTGAATGATCAATGGCATCTGCGATAACTCTAAGCAGAGTGTCCATGTAGTCCTCTGCCCGACTAACAAGAGCAACAATTGTGTAGCCCTTTCTGCTCTCTGTAACAATCATTGTGTTGTCTTGAAATGCAAGTTTCCTTACTTCTCCGCTGCCCATCAGGGCACTAAGGCTCTTCGATGCCTCTATCAGGGGGCCCAGAATCATCTCCCCATCACTATCTACGGCGCTTTTCACGTGAACTGGAACGCCACCCTCTGATAAGACACCAATGAGCTGAATCATCAGGAGTCACCTAATATCGAATCAATGCTTCCATATCTCCGCCGGAGAAAAGCCTTGCTCGTACTTTATGGAAGTACATGGCTGTTAAGTCCAAGTGAAACTCAGAGAACATACCCTCTGTGCACCCGTCATTCTAGTTCGGTGAAGGTAGAATGCAGCCTTTCCTCAATTCTACATAGACCGTCGACCAAACGCATGTTCTCAAGAACCTTATATATCGGGCCTACAAAACCAGTCAACAGCCTACGAGCGATGGTGGACTTCATGTGCAAATGGTGTTTCAAACATGGTGATGGCAAAAAATGGTATGAGAACGCCCGCCTCTACTCCAATGAACTTGCTGACGAATACAATGCCAGAGAGTATCTTGAGGAACAGTGGAAGAACATGGAAACCCTCTTCATCCGAAAGATTATGGGCTTCAACTCAATTGGTCTCGGATACAAAATGCAAATGCCCATTATTGGTAGATTGATTCGGAAAGTTGTAGAAGGTCAGATTCATAGCGAGAAGCCCAATCGGAATCCTGTCCGTGCCGATGGCCATTTCGGACAAGTTCTTCCTATGGAAGATGCAGTTCACATCCTTGGAAATCTTGCTGCGGAACCAATCATCAAGAACTACTGTATTTGTCGATATATGCAGAGGGGTGTAAAGGATGCGGTCTGCATAAACTTCGGGCAGTTGTCCGAGGTGATTGAAAAGCATACTCGGTACATCCCTGAGAATGCCAAATACAAACTAGACCGTGAAGAAGCCATCGAAGCTCTAATGGAGCAGAACAAGAAGGGGTATGTTGCTTCAGTCTGGTTCCAACCTGTGCCCTATATCAATGCAATCTGTTCCTGCGAAACTCCCGAATGCGGTGGGCTGAGATTAAGGAACGATTTCGGACTTGAAACTGTATACAAGGGCGAGTATGTCATTGATGTTGATATTGACAACTGTCAAGGGTGCAAGAGCTGTGTTGGGATGTGCCAATTCAATGCTCTTCGGTACCTTCCCTCTGTCGATAGGGTAATTGTCGACCTTGACAAATGCTTTGGCTGTGGCGTTTGCAGACATGCATGCAAGCACGACGCCCTCAAACTGGTGCCAAGGGAATCCGTTCCAGGGCAAGCTGGCAAGTACTGATAGGTGAGAGAAGATGGTGAAGAAGACCAAGATCAAGATTGACCACACAAAATGCGGAGTAAATGTCAGCACAGACCCGCGGGACTGTAGAAAGTGTCTGTATGTATGCGATCCAGCAGTCCTTCTATTACATCCAACACTTGAAGAACATCCGGACCCTAACAATCCGGACAAGTGGGTTATCGATGCTATTTGGCTGTCAAAATGCACTGGCTGTATGAGGTGCGTTGAAGTATGCCCAGAATCCGCAATACAGGTTTTTCCTGGCGATTCTCTCACGTATATTCGCTCTAAATAGCAAGCTGAATGCGCTAACCAAGAGTAGTAATGGGTCGGGACTGAAGTATCACTAGGTCCTTTTCCATCAGACACCATTCGATATCCTGTGGAGTTCCATACTCCTCCTCAATTCTCAAGCCAATCCTTGCTATCTTCAATAGGACTTCATCTCTCAACGAGAAAGTGGACGCTTTTTCCTCAGGGGTATTGACTAGCGTTGGCTGAACACAACCGTCCACAATCTGTGGTATGCACATTACCGTTTTTGCTCCCAATTCACGTTGATTCACACTCAACGGGATCTTTTTCAAAACAAATGTATCAGGCACAACTTTTCCCGAAACTAACGCGTCTCCAATTCCCCATGTTGAATTAATCAGCATCTCATCGGTGCTGCGTGTTACAACATTAGCTGTAAACATCACTCCGGAAATGTCTGCTGGAACCATCTCCTGGACGAAGACCGCCATTTTCATCTGCTTCAATGGAATTCCCTTGGTATGCAAATAGATGACCGCCCGAGGAGAGAACGCAGACTGCCAAACACTTCTAACTGCATCTATAATCTCATCAACTCCGGTCACACACAAGTAACTATCTGCCTGTCCGGCGAAGGATATGTCACTTCGGTCTTCAAGTGTTGCTGATGATCTAATGGCATAACCGTGAAGCAGATTTCCAGATACCTTCTGCAGTCTTTCAATTCCTGCTATTATTTGAGTCCGGATACTGTCTGGTAGTTCATATCTCTTGATTAGAGATTGAAGAATCACTGCAGATTCAAGTAGCTCTTCGTAATCATCGCAGCCATCGAGCCTGCCAATTATCTCCGAAATATCGGGGATGTCTTCAAGCAATTGCTGAAAGCAAGTACTTGTCACAGAGAATCCCCTCGGAACAAGCAGTCCCATAGCATGCAGTCTAGCCAAACTAGTGATTTTTCCTCCATGAAGATCGACATTATTCGGGTCAATCTCCTCAAGAGGCACTACAAACGAAGGCAAATCACTCTTGGATGTCAAATACAAATCCCTCTGTTTCTACTCCACAGAGAACAGTGCACCTGTAGCTCCTTCTTCAGGTCTTATAGCCACCTTTCTGCCATTAAGACTCTGTGGGTCTTCCAAACCCGTTCCCATCAATGCCGGTATCTCAAACTCACGTGTGACAATGGCAAGATGCGACCCCAGGGCTCCTGAAACGCATACCACTCCGGCCAATTTCGAGAGAATGGGCGCTAGAAAGGTTGTTCCGGCATCATCAACGAGGACAATCTTTCCTTCAGCTCCCTCTTTCATCAGCTCGATTACTTGTTTCATGGTAGTAATGTAGCGAAGCTCTCCTTCTGCACTTAGCTTCAGGGAAATAAGTCCTTGGGCAATTCTCTTCAATATTGGCCGACCTCAGTGAGCTTCGAAGGCACCATCTCTTTGCCGATATAAGATTGCTGCATGCTGGTGTATCCCGACTTTAATAACCGACTTATCTAATTTTATCAACAAACAGCTTAGTACCCTAATACTTACATAATCCATAAGTTCGACAAAGCAGAACCCACACCGTGTATCGTAGAGGTGTCATCCATGGAAGTGAACGACATAAACAAGCAGTTGCGACACGTGTCCGACGTATTCTCTGATATTCTAGCAGAACGCGGCTTGCTAGAGTCCGAAATCTTTCCAACAAATGAGTACATCAGCGTGGCATGTTACCATGCCTATGACCATCTCTATGATATGATGACTGAGGTGTGGTCAAGAATCACGCCCGAAGACTTGGCCAAACAGAGCAAATGCTTACTCTCTGAGATACATGCTTTGTCAATTACATACCTCTGGCTCTACTATTCCTTGGGGCGAATGGGCATTGTATTTGGAAAGCACGAGAGTGACACATCTAAGGAGCCTCAAAAGAAGAGAGAAGAATGGAAATGGATGCTTGAGAAATGGTATGCTCTCGGAACCAACTACTTCAATACACGCAAACCGACAGTCGCAGCGTCCAACGGAAAGAACTTGGCATTTGATGAGAAGACCATCGGATGGCTTCAAGACAACCTACTACCTGTAGATTCAAACCAAGTGAAGAAAGTGCGTCGGTCAATGGGGCAGATTGAGCTATATGCCTTTATGGACGAATGCGAAGCCAGAGCAAAGCTGATTGACCACGGACCATACTCAATTGGAGAGAATGAGATTCTAGTGGCCACCGAATTCACTCGTCTACACGATGGCAAGAGCGCTTTGTGGCTGCCTTGGTCTGACACTGAAGCGAAATTCCCCTCAGACAAGCTGGGCGTGGCCATGAGAATCACGAACGCTTCTGCCACCTTCAATGATATCGGCACTATGACTATTGAACCTGGGGACTATTCAGACCTTGTCACAGGAATAACAGTCTATGCCAATCGTGGGGACAAGGTAGTTCCTCTTGGCTTGGACGAGCTTAACGCCTATTCCAATGCCGCAGAGTCCGCACTTGCTGAGTTGTATATGAAGTTCGCAGACTGGGACAAGAAGAAGCTCATGATAGCAGGGGCCGTAGCTTACTGGCGTGGATATGCCCGATTCACTGATAGAGTTGGAATAACTGACAAATTTGACTGGAGCATATCCCAAGCGGTCATAGACGAATACGTCCCCTTTTTCATGGATAATGATGCGGATCCTGCATTCATTCGTTTTGGCAGGTTCGATGATGAGATGGAAGAAGATCCAACACTCTATCTCCTTCCCGAGTAGGGTGTGATTTCAGACTATGAATTCAGAGGAAACACTTGAAGAAGCAGAAAAGGGATTCTCCATAAGGGAAAAAGCACTGGAGGAAGGTAATAACGTGCGTGAATCCCATCTGTGCAACATCTGATAAATGAGGTGATCGTCTGCCCGAACTGGGTTTTCATGATGACTACTTACACGAGTGCAATGAAAGATCCGATTTTCGAGAGAGTTACTACTTCAACTGGGTAGATCAAGCTTCCGGCATTTCTGGTTTCACTACCATTGGGCTTCTACCCAATGCCAAGAAGAGGGAGTTTGTGTTTGTGCTATTCTATGATGATAAGCGAGAGGTCTACTGGAAAGAGCCTGAAGGCATAGTACCCTCCGACATCGAGGACGCTCTATCTGATGGCACCCTAGCCTATGAAGTAATTCGCCCTATGGACCTTTGGAGAATCGTCTATCAAGGTAAGGAAATATCTGCGGAGATATCTTGGAATGGTAGATTCCCCTACTATGATTTTGGTGGTGGCAGCGGCACCTCCTGGACTGGGCACTTCGAGCAGTCTGGAGCAGTGAAAGGAACGGTCACATTTCAAGATGGACGAGAGTTTAATATCAAAGGCTTTGGAGAGCGTGACAAGAGCTGGGGGTCACGTGACTGGCACATTGAAGCATGGTACGCTCTTCATGCCCAATTCGATGACCTCTCAATTGGCCTCCGACGGGATTACGTGGATGGGGCGTATTTTCCATCAGGCGGTATCTCTACGAAGGATGGCCACATCCCTATAACAAGAGTAGACCTAGATACGGAGTTCTTGCAGGATAGAATGCCCTATGCAGCAAAGACTACGGTCTTTGGTGAAGATGGAAGCTGCTATACACTGAGGTCCAAAATCATTTCAGATACTGCCTATGTAAGGTTCACTAGAGATTTTCCCGGGGGCTCTACAGAGTTATGGGAAGAAATGGCAGTACATGAAAACGAAGATACAGGTGAAGAAGGAACAGGTCTTCTCGAATGGCTCTTTACGTTCTAATAGAATCCCTGGCATCAAGGATAGGCCCGGAAAACAGATTGAGCTTGAGAGTAAAGCCGGCTGCCTACTCTCAAGCAGTTTGGAAGCTGTGGTCAGAATGACAAGATGGATGCCAAGAGCCAAGCACAAATGAGTCCATTCAGGATTGCTCCCAAATGATGATTGCCAGTAAGGCGATAACCCCAAAGCGCAATTACAGCTGCTACGGCAAACCAAGGTGTGAACGCATAGAAGAACAGGAACGAGTAGCCAATCATGCCAGGTATCAGAGCATATCCGGCAAGATACCCCCCAATATACTCTATGGCAATCAGAATCAAGTACGGGATGGTCTTGATTAGAACAGCCTTTGCTGTCCAAAAGACCTGTGTTCCCATCAAAGTCTGTTTGGGTTCTGTAAGCAATGGGCCTGTCAACCACGCTCCTTCAACCAAGAAATAGAAGAAGAAGACAGCGAAGTAGAGCGGAACCATTAATGCCTGATTTAGCGTGAGATCATGAAAGCCTGGTAAAAAGCATCTGAGGTCCAGCGCAAAACCAAGGTCAACTATCAAGGTCCAAACATAGAGCCATACGAAGATGACGATGCCCAAAACCAGTGTTCTTGAGAATCTGTTCACAAACTCATCTGACTGCTCGCCCAACAAGATTTGCCGTATGCTCCTCTGAGTTCCTTTTCTCCTTAGAATTGCATAGAGGACTAAGGCGGCGACTATTCCACTTCCTAACATCCATGAGATGACAGCAAGGCCATTGCTCTGAGGAAATGGGATGAAGATGTTTATTACTCCACCAATCGCAAGGAAAGGAAAGAAGGTACCCGCCCCCACGAGTCCGTATATTGCTCCGTATCTCAAATATGCACCTGTTGAGGAGGTGTCCTGTGGAGCTGGCATCTTGCTGAGGCTAGAGAAGAACGGTAGGTCAATTAGTATTGTGAGGAGCGGAAAGATTGTTAGTAGAGCTCCAAATAGACTGGCTGCACCACCGACCAGCCATAATGGATAAAGCAGTTCAGTGCTTGGCAACCAGTAGGAGTCCTCAATACCATCTTTCAGACTTTCCTTCATCCATTCAACACTCTCGCTCACAATCACAGGATCAATTGTTTCAAACAGGTGGTTTGTCCTAGCAAGGACCAGTCGCCTCGCGGAATTATCTGAGAAGCTACCGTACGTGACTCCGGGTTCGACTCCCGTTACATTGAACCATGGGTCCAATCTGGATGGGCTGCTTGGATATGATGACAGTGAGTCAAACTCCCCAACTGCCACCAGGGTGTTCGGGACATAGGGAAGATATGACGTATTCCAGAAACCCGATCCAACAAGGACTAATGCGTCAACTACAACGCTACTCTCGTTTATGGCAATCCAGCAATAGCCTCCACCCATGCTATGACCAATAAGCCCGATTTCAGTTGCGTCTACGTAATCTAAGGAGGCCAAGTAATCAACAGCTGCAGTGCCAGCATGACGCCCCTCAGATGGGTCCGTATTTCCATGTCCATTTGCATCAATAGTTAGAACGACAAATCCCCGTCTTGCTAATTCTATTCCGAATGCCATCAGCCACTCCTTATTTTGCAAAGATCCGTGAATAACAACCACTCCTGGCATTGGATTTGCCGAGGTCGCATAAACGGGCCTCTGCAATGTGCTATGTACCACTGCTCCGGTAGAATCCACAAAATCCACTTCGGCCACAAAGGCCGAACCGAAGCCCCCTTGGATAGAGTAGGACAAGCTAACACCTGAGAGCATGATCACAACACCTAGAATGAGTACGGCGTATCGCATTCGTTTCATATTCCAAAGTCACCTTCAGCAGAGTTACAACATCTCAAACAATGAGGAATATATCTCCTCTGTTCGTTAGCAGAGAACACGAGTTCGCCGCTAGGAGTTCCGTCTTCAGAGCCCGTGGACTGGAAAAATCAAATCCTTAATCTTCTGGACTGTTTCATCCAAGGCTCTGGTTATCTTCTGATAGTGTTCATCCTCAGTACGGACTGGTCTATCTGTCCAGCCACCCCGTTTCATCTCAAGTCCATAACCTTGACACAGCCTGATCCAGTCCAGTGGAGGTGTTGGTGGAAGGGGAATATCTGCCATGCTTGACAGCACTATCATCCATATCTTTGCAGTCGCCACCGGGTCGTACCCTCCACCGCCAACAACTACCAAGCCACTCTTCATGATATGGGTCAGCTGCTTGATCGTGGTTGCCATTCGCTGGTAGGTGTCATAGGTAAGCATAAGGTCTGCAAGAGGGTCCTTGATATGCGCATCTCCACCCACATCCCAAAACACCAAATCTGGTTTATAGGCAAGCCAAATTGGGATGACAACATCCTCAAAGGTGCTCCAAAACTCTACGTCCCCAGTTAACGGCGGTAAGGGTATGTTTACAGAGTATCCTTTTCCTTCACCCACACCAATCTCTTCGGGACGTCCTGTTCCTGGATAGAAACCCATGCTGAGCTCATGCATTGAGATTGTCAGCACATTGGGGTCTGAATAGAATGCCGCCTGGGTCCCATCTCCATGATGAGCGTCAGTATCAAGGTAAAGCACTCGCTTCCCAGGGAATCTTTCTTGGTACTGCTTGATTGCAACAACACAGTCATTGTAGTAGCAGAAACCGGATGCTTTTGTTTCCATTGCGTGGTGCAGTCCGCCATAGTAAGATACGGAATTCCTGAACTTGCCCTCTGCAACTCCCATAATCGCATCTATACTTGCACCAACAGGATATGATGCATACTTGTGGACATCCTGAAACACAGGACATTCATCAGTATCAAAGCCAAACCGTGAGGAGAAAGCTGTCCCTGTATTTCCAAACAACTCAAGAGTTTCGACATAGGAGATGTCATGATAAGAGAGCAGTTCCTTTCTTGTTGCCAAACGCATTGGTTGTACGGCTATGTGCTCATGCTCCAGAAATCCACTTAGAACGGGTAGCTGCCAAGTTACTTCAAGCCTTGGACGATTCCAGAAGGGATTTGGTTCAGCCTTCATCTTCATGAGTTCGTCAATGCCATCCATGCGAAGCAGCTCTTCTGGATTGAACAATGCTGTTTTTGGCACTAATACAACATCTCCAAATTCGTACACTTGAGCTGCTTCAGTCTTGATTGATATTGTTTTCTGGTGGTTCCAAAACTGACGAAAACCTCCACTTCGAAACCCTCATTATCAGCCAATGTACAAATCTCAACCATGTCCAAGTTCGAACTCATCAAACAAACTCTTCTTGGCAATATTGGCGGCCAAATTCCAATCTCATTGTGGAAACATTATCCAGAGAAAGATCGTACTCCTGAGGGGCTCGCGATGGAAGAAATCAAGTTCCATAGGGAATTCGATCATGACTTACTCAAAATTTCGTTTCATGGACGCTATCCCGTTGTTGACTGGGGGTGTGAAGCTGTCTACGATGGAGCTATCTCTGGCTCGACCGTATGCAAAAGCTATGCAATCACTCAGCCCAGTGACTGGGAAACTCTTGAACCCCTTGATGTAAATGATGGAGAGCTAGGTAGGCAGATTCGTGCAGTTGAACTAATCCACGAATATGCACATGATAAAGTTCCCACACTTGCCACGGTCTTTGACCCGCCGATGGTTGCTGACAAGCTATCCGAAAAGGGCCTTGCTGAACACCTGGACGAATCGCCTGAGATTATGGAAAATACGCTTGATGTTATCACCAATGTGATGGTCGATTTTGGCAGAACAGCACTAGATGCGGGAGCTGACGGTATCTTTCTGGCATCACAGCATTCAACCTTCTCCTCAATCAATGATGAACACTATGAGCACTTCGTGTATCCCTATGACAAGAAAATGGTATCAAAGCTAAGAGGGAAGGCAAAACTCATTGTAGTTCATCTTCATGCGAGAGAGGAGAAAGAGGAGATTCGATTCGACAAAATAGCCAAGACCCCGGGCATTGATGCAATCAACTGGGAGGACCAAAGCTCCAATCTGACCCTCCTTGAGGGAAAAGGGCGTTCACGGAAGGGAGTTCTTGGTGGTATCGATCATAACGATGTGTTTCGAAAAGGCTCACCTGAGGATGCAACAGAGCAGGTACTGAAGGCTGTCCGAGAGGCAGGGACGAAACGACTGATTGTTGCTCCTGGCTGTGTAATCACAATTGATACCCCTTCAGAGAATATCCGAGCAGTAGTTGATTCAGTACGAAGCATCAATCCATGGTCTAAAGAATGGGAGGATCTAGATTGACAAGAAACCGTGAAGTGGCAAAAGCTCTCGATGAGATTTCTCTCTTATTGCAGATCGAGGGGGAGGACAAGTTCAAGTTCCTATCTTATGCTAGAGCCGCACGGTCCATCACTGGACTGGGAGAGGACATTGAGGCCATTCGAAGCAGAGGCGAATTGACAAGTATTCCAGGTATTGGCAAGGCTATTGCAGAGAAGATAGAGTCTTTTCTTGACACTGGAGAAATCAAGCTTCTCACTGAGCTAAGGGAGCGAATTCCGGTTAAAGTGTGGGAACTCGATGCTATTCCTGATGTTGGTCCAAAAACAATCATGCTGCTCTACAAGGAACTAGGAGTCACAGACCTCGATTCGCTCCAAAAGGCCCTGGATGCAGGAAATCTCGATGGTCTGAAAGGAATGGGGAAGAAGACAATAGAGAAAATATCGGAGGGAATAGAGATTGCAAGAGCAGGTGCCTCCCGGACTCTGCTTGCCGATGCACTGCCTGTGGCTGAGAGACTAGTGGGATACCTACAAGCTCTCCCAGATGTGAAACAAGTCGTGGTTGCAGGTTCATTACGCCGACGGAGAGAGACTATTCGGGACATCGATGTCTTGGTGAATGCTTCTGAAGGTTCCGAAACTATGGCTGCTTTCGTTGCTTTCGATTCTGCCGTCGATGTACTCGTTCGGGGACCCACAAAATCCTCGATACGATTGAAAGATGGCCTGCAAGTTGACCTACGAATCCTACCGTCAGAGAGCTTTGGTGCAGGTCTCCAATACTTCACAGGAAATGTGGACCACAATGTCAAGCTTCGTGCCCTTGCTAAAAAGAAGAACTTGCGCCTTAACGAATACGGGCTCTTCAGTGATGAAAAACAGATTGCAGGCCAGGAAGAGGCCGGAGTATACAAAGCTCTTGGGCTGGACTATATACCCCCAGAATTGAGAGAGGATATGGGCGAGATAGAGGCCGCACAGGAAGGTGAGCTACCCAAACTTGTGAAACTGGAGGATATTCGGGGTGACCTGCATAGTCATACCGATCAATCTGATGGCAAGAACACGATTGATGAAATGCTTGATACAGCTGCAAGAAAGAATTACGAATACTACTGTGTTTCTGATCATACAAAGAGCTTGACAATCGCTAATGGCTTGGATGAAGCGCGTGTATTGAAGCGCATTGAGGAAATAGACGCGATAAACAAGTCTGGAAAGCGGAAAATGAAGATTCTCAAGGGCGCCGAGGTTGACATTTTGGCTAATGGTGAGTTGGACCTTGATGACTCGGTATTAGACCAATTGGATCTTATCACTTTGTCAATTCACAGTAGAATGAAGGATACCAGAGAGGTGATGACCGAGAGGGTATGCCATGCAATGGAAAGCAAGTATGCTCACATTCTTGGGCATCCGACTGGACGGCTCCTGCTTAGGCGTCCTGAGTTCGAGATTGACCTGGAAAAAGTGTTTGAAACCGCAAAGCGAAACAATGTTGTGATGGAACTCAATGCTCATCCCCAACGACTTGATTTGAATGTGGGAAATCTTCGGGCTGCAAAAAGATGGGGTCTCAAGGTTGCAATCAACACTGATGCTCATCGCACCGAGGAGCTTGATTTCATGAAGTATGGTGTATTTCAAGCACGAAGAGGCTGGATTGAAAGAAATGATGTTGTTAACACACTCCCTCTCAAAGAACTTATGAAATCCTTTAGAAAATAGACGGCATTGCCCTATCTTATAGTCACATATTGTGACTCCAGCTTGTGACCCTATGTTGTGGCTTCGCTATATATACTGATTCTGAGCAGTATCTCTTGTGAACTATTATGGCTCTAGCAACCAATACCCGAGTTTCATCCGTGAAGAAGAACACAACCAAGGTCGGCTCGACCGATGCCCTCTACCAGGCATACCTGTATCGGAGGTAGATCATCATGGCACTGGCTAAGAACATTGATGATCGCAAGGTCAAGGCTCACCGAGCCAAGATCTCTACCCAGGCAATCACTCGTGCTTACTTCGCGAGGTAGTTCCAATGAATCAGCGTTCTGAGGAACATTCAATATCCCCCTCGACAAGTTCGAAGGCTCAAGATAATCAGTCTAGTGCTGGCAGCTCCATGACACTAGGCGAAGTGCTTGCGTTGGAAGCAACGTAGGCACCTCTTCATTCTCTCTCAACCCTTTTGGCATTACCAAAACACTAAGAGGTAATGGTGCCGAGGATGGGATTTGTTCCAATAATGCGAAGTGCATGATTGATCGAACCCACGAACTCCTGCGAGAGTGGATAACTCCTCGGAGTCAAAGCCATGTTTGGACGATCTTGAGTCCACCGCCGTTGACCGCTTGGCTACCTCGGCTTAGACTCACAGACATATCTTTAGTATATAGTCATTTTGGACAAGCATGCAAATCACTCCTCTTTCTCAAGTATGGCAAGTGCTGCTTTTTTGAGTTCGTCTGGAATATCTGCCTCCTGTACCATCTTCCAATATTTTATGACTTCTTTCCTGTTCACTATTCCCCTTCTCACTCCTACTCCCCTCCACGCAGAATATAGTCCTGCGAACATAGCTATTATATCACGTCATGAGGTACAGCCGTGGCCAGATGCTCTCCCACCAATTGATTATGTCTTCGCAGAGGGTCTGCAGGTCATTCCAGAAGGAGTTGACTTCCTCATTTTCCAGGGGGTCTTCAACTAGTCCATGACCTGTTCCACCGCGCTCCATGCCCTCCTCGGGCTCCCCGCTGGGTGGCGGGTCGTCAGGGTGATTGGGGTCCTGGCGGGAGAGGTCCGTGAGGAGGGCAATATCGTGAATTCATGTGTGCTGTATGAGAGGCTAGCGACAGATTGCACCTACTATACAATGACCATATACTAGTCCTTTGCTATTTCATATCAACTCGATAGCTGCGCCTCGCTTCTATGAATGATGACTGGAAACTCTTTTCGAGAAACAAAGTGCACCACTAACCCAGTGACCAAGACCACAACTCCTGCCCCAATCATTAAGTCAATCAAAGTGGGACTCACTACTGGAAGATGAAGAGGTATAGACGTCATTATGAGTGCCAGACCAAATCCATCAGAAAAGAGGTTTGAGATTCTCATTGCGGTCAGAAGGCTCTTCAAGGAGGCATCATCTTTCAACCACCATCGGATAACCCTCCGACTTACGAAGAACGCCACTACTGCACTCAGCAGCCAGGAGATTGCTACATACATCGCATACTGCGGACTAGTTAACAATGCTAGCTGCAAAGCATCTCACCACCTTGAAAGCGAAACTTTATTGCATTGTTGCAAGTATCTTTTGTTGGTCTTTTTATACTATTCATTCTCTCACCTCATAATCAAATAAGACCTAAAAGCGTAAGGATAAGCACCGCTCCTGCGAACATAAAGGTGATTAGTGTACAAAGGAACTTGAAGAAAATCCAACTCAGTGAAGCAGTGGGTCGTTCCAGGAAGAATTCTGTGAGCCCTCCAGCGCCACTAACGATATACTCTCCAAGATCTTTAATTATGTCTGCTGCTGACACGCCAAACAACATGGTTATGCCTAGCAGAACAATCGCCCAGAATCGAATATATGGCTGATCAGTGTTGGAGCAAACATCGAAAACCATTTGCCCCACATATACCCCAAAACTCCCCACCCAGCAGGCTCCTAGTAAAGCCGCAAGCCACCATTTGTCCGGGAACTTCTCAAGTGCAGCGCAAGCAATCGTAGTTGCAATGTCGCTCACTATTAGAACCATTTCTGTTGCCCAGAGAGCTATTAGGGTCTGAAGATAGACTTCGCCAACCTGGGCATAGAATCCATCTTGATTCACAGGGTCATCCAAATCATTGGTGCAAATCTCCATTTCTTCCTCAACTATCATCACACCCAGCAAGTCGTTACTGAGGTGGTACTTTATTCGTTGTCCATATTCATTAGTGTAATTAATCTTGGAATGTAGTCGAGGCCAAGGACCAGTCCACCATTGCTCAACCTTGTTGTCTAGCTCGGCAGGAGTGGGCATACGAACGCCGGGATTATAAACTCCTCCAGCCACAGCTTCGCCAGTTCCTTCCTGAGTCGCATCGTACAGCTGCTTTTCGCCGGGGTTATTGGGGTCGTGCCTGGAGAGGTCCGTTTCCATCAGGATGTCGTAGAGGCTCCTCTGGTCCCATTGCATGATTGATGACAGCGAAGAGTGACATCAGTCCCAAAGGAGTCCAGATGCTGATTATAAGTGGAATACCTGAAACTAATCCTTCAGGGCTAAAGAGAACATGATATAGCAATGTCCTGCAGGTGACTGGCAGACCGACCACCTCAAGCTTCTGTGGGTCCTCCATCCGCCAGCTCCTTCCCTCGTAAATGAGCGGCTCTCTTGGTCGCACAAGCCCCTGTAATAGCTGACTGTCCCAGTAGCGGTCATGAACAGCGACGGAGATGAAGAGCGTTAGAAGCCCAATAATCCCATATCCCAGTGCTAGAAGCAAATCTGCCGCCTGTCACATCACCTCCTTGAAAAGCTGTCCTGCATCCATTGTGGGCCCACGTTTCCAACTGATGACAACATAACTCTTCATCACATCAATCCATAATCAGCCGCAATCATTGCGGAGGAGGGAACATACAGATACTGAAAACGGGTTCTGATACACCTCTGTCATCCTCCTAGGTCGCTGTGGAATATCCCATATCCTCAGCCATATTGCTTAAGAAATCTGCGAAGACCCTATGTGGCTTCCACAGACGACAAGCTGGCAGTTATCTTCTTTCCGTTTCGAAATCTCCTGTACTGTGCTTTCGCGTCAGCACGCCTAGCTCATCGTCACGTTCCAAGAGCAATGTCAAAGCGATTTTGGCATCATTGTCTGAAGCCGATTCCTCGTATAAACCTGTGATTGCCTCAAGGAGCTTTGTTTCCGGTCCGTGTCTGTAGTGGAATTTAATTGTCGAGATATAGAAATTCGGCCCCGAAGGAAATGACTCTATTCCTCGATAATCATTATACAGGTCAATCAGGACTACTATTCCGGCCACAAGTCCCAATGCGGAAACCAGCGGGATTGCAGCTGTATCAGTTCTACCTATCCATAATGCAAGTGAAACTACGAAATAGAGTAAGAATGCTTCATAGAGGACAGCCGCACGAGGCAAGTCCTCGGCTATTTCCCGACCAATTCTCTCCAGGCCAAGCACTCGTTTCCCATGTTTGAAGGCGCCGTATGCAACCCAAAGCAGTATGTAAAGAGCTGATGCCAAGAGTAGATTCAACGTATACATCATCTCAATTTCACCAACCATACAAAGTTGAATGTAACCATGAGTAGTATAGCCCAAGGATTAAACAGGTCACAAACGCCGATACTTTTGCTATTATCACCGTCACCGTATAAAGGAACTGATATTGTCTTACACTCTTCCAGAATTTGTGTGACGTAGCTTTGTACTTCTCCCAGAAGAATTTTGCCTCTTTCCACTTGGAAGCCAAACCTCCGGCCATAAAACCGATGAAGCTTATTGCCATCACAATGAAACCTGCTGCTGCAGCTCCTGGTGAAATAAATCCTTGGTCAACTGACGAAATCATAGCATAAACCCATACGCCAAACAACAGAAGCCAAGACGCATAAAGAACAGACATTGTAGCAATGAATGTAGGTACTGGAATAAGTGAAACTGCATCAAGCAATTGAAGTGCTACTCTCAGTGAGATACCAAGAATTCCTATCTGACCGCTCCAAGCTGCAAGTAATTCACCCCACAGTCCTGCTGCCCTCTCTTGGATTTGTGAATCAGATATTCCATCTTCTGGTGGAATGATCATTGATAGAGTTGCAAGTTCAGCATTGGCCAAAAGGTCAACCACAATTTCAAAGAATGCATAACACGTTTCAACTGCTAGTTCGACAGGGATATGGAGGAGTGGCCAAGGACCTGTCCAATGGGGATCTGGTTTAGTGGCCCCGTCATATAATGCATTCTCTGCCCTCTGTTTTGACTCTGATGTCATTGCAAACTGGGCATCGAATCTTGATTTCATTTCATATGTTCCATCACACGCCATCCCCTCCTCTGGGTCCCCGCTGGGCGGTGGGTCGTCGGGGTGATTGGGGTCGTGCCTGGAGAGGTCCGTGAGGAGGGCCAGGTCGTGGATGCGCATCTCCAGCAGGGGATTACTGCCGTAGCGCAGCCCCTCGATCACCATCGACTTGATGACCCGAGATTGCATCATTATTCATCTCCTAGAATCCTTGCAGTAGCCCCGCAAACCACAGGCTTGCTGCAACAGATAATGCAATTGCCAAGATAACAATATTCGCAAACAAGAGGAGTTGAAGCATCTTGGAAATGATTTCAAGTCCTTCGAATGAAGCAAAGACAGCGGCCATCACGCCGGCTGCCACAGATTCTCCAATTACTCCCTTGCCATTTTAAGATCAACCGAGATTTCTCCACTCAATTGATTCAAGTTCCTTCCTATGCATTGGGGTTTCGATTCTGCATAGACGCTTGCTTTTGCTGTTCCTCTTTTCTCCGTTGATAATGGATACCAGCGCTGTTCGCTGCAATAAAAGGCATTATCGGGAGCGGAATTGAGAATATATTGGCTAGGATAACATCTAGCATTTCCGCGCGATACACCTCTGGCACAAACAAGGGCACTGCGAGAAAGGCCATCATCCAGAGAAGGAGAAGGAGGGTGGCATGACTAGGAGAGGACAGGATCCACCTAGCAGCTCTGACTCCTAGGTTTGCTTTCAATCCCTCGCTTTCCTCCAGCTCTGGAAACACCTTCTTGTAGCTCCCATGTGCAAACACCAAGTATGCTAGGACTATGTTGCCAAGGATGGCTGTAAATTGGAGCACCCCGGCAATGAATTCCACGTATTCCGTCATCTGCTCACCCATCTCTTCTTCCTAGAGGACTCCAAATCCAATCAGAGCACCAACGACAAACATACCAACTGCCAAGGCTATAATAGCTATCCCTGCTATCATTGAGATGAGAGAGTAGCTATGAGCTCTCCCCCAGGGAACAATCTTGTAACCAGCTATCTCACTCATTATTGCATCTGCAGCAGCATCCTCAGCTGACATGAAATCGTTAAGCCCCTGAGCCAAATACCCGATTCCTTCTGCAAGGACCAGTAGTCCCTTGTATACAATGTCCAACCCAGCATCAACATTATCCTTACTGCCTTCAGCAACGAGCATTCTTTCATGATTTATCGCGTTAATCACAGTCATCACAAGATACCCATAAGCAAGTGCAAACGCCACGTAGAGAGCTGGATGACCTGCTGTGATTGTGATAGCAAACAGAAGAGTTCCTATGGCAATCAGCCCTTCGTCAACCCTTGACCATGGATTCGCCCTCTCGGTTTCAACTGCAAGGGCTTTGTATGCTGCGCATTCTAGCTTGTTCTCAGCAGCCTCTCCAATGTATCCATTCGATTCCAGTATTGGAGTATATGCTTCGATGTATCCACTCTGCACCTGCCTGTTCATGAGTATATCAATTGTGTAATGAATGGCCAAAAACACCAGTGAAACAAAGGCCCAGTTGACAACAATGTGAAGAGTTGGCCAAGGAGATGTCCAATATGAATCCACAGAGGTCTTAGCATCTGAAAACTCATCATCAATCTCGAATTTACCTAACGAGTCATACGCTCCATCGGAAGTCCCATCATAGATTTGCTCCTCGCGGGGGTTATTGGGGTCCTGTCGGGAGAGGTCCGTGAGGAGGGCGATGTCGTGGACCCTCATGTCAATGAGGGGGTTGCTGCCGTAGCGGAGCCCCTCGATCACCATGGAGTACACCACGCGGCTCGCATTATGGACGGCATGGACCAGATAGTTGTAGGGGATGTCACTGGAGCTGGTGTAGATGCTCCCTTGGCCCGTGGCCGGGTCCCACCACATGCTGCAAGGGAATGCATACTCATCATCAAAGCCCCCCGCTGAAACACCGAAACGCCTTCATGCCATAATCATGACCCACTTAGCCTCTTAAGGGCATCATTGACCAACCGGACGAACTTGGGACCATCTTCGATGACCATAGAAACTGAGTCATAGACTATCCTGAGGTCTACGTCAAGATAATCATGGACAAGGACATTCCTCATTCCTATCAGGTCCGTCAGTCGTTCTGTCAAATCCTCAGGCAAGATGCCATGTGTACTCAGTAGAAGCACAGTCTGCCTATATGTACTGGGGACACCCCACCTCTTCTGGGCAACAATGTGACTTGCCACATCGATTACGGCTTGAGCAATTATCTCCATAGCTCTCTCAACGGCCCTAATATCGCTCCAACTGCCTCTAAACTCCTCGAACGCAGGAATCCGTGCCTCTTTCAATGACTCCACTTCAACAAGGATACGACTCAACCGCCGTTTCAATACAGCCTCATCAAGGGTCACTATCACTCCCCCTCCAAGACTTCGTGCAGGAACCTGCTTTCGAACATGTGGTGGTCAGGAAAGAATCTGAGGACCTCCTCGATGAAGGTCAACCAAACATCTCCCCTGTCGAAGAGGACTACCCCGTCTTGCGCAATTCTGTATTTGAGTGACCAGTCAGCCTCATCCAAGATGATGAGGTCCACTGGCCTATCAGGGCCTGCGAGATTTGACACCAGTTTCAAGCGGAGGCGACCTCGCGTTTCTGGGTTGCTCAACGAGGTCTTGATAGCTATGTCTATGTCACTGAGTCTATGTGCTTGCTTCCGTGCACACGACCCAAAAGCGACAATTAGCTCAATATCCTGACCGGCGACCTCCAAGATGTCATCGCGAATCCGGGTCAATGTTACCTCCTGGAAATCAGTCTTTAATGGTGTCATGGACCTAACCTCATAGGAAACCTAGTAGGCATTTATGGCGTATTACTCTATTTCTATTTAAGCCCTGACATGAACCTTGTAATAAAGAGTGTATTTGTCAACTGATCTAGTAGAAATTCGAAGCTGCTGCCTCTGCCAATGAAGAGACTCGGACTCTCAATTCATGCTCCAAGTCGTTTCGCTGGGTGGACCACAAGTTTCTACGACATGCATAGGTCTAGCCAAATGTCATTGTGAGAACCACGCTCCCTGATCTCGTTAGGGATGGCCTAGCATAGCATTTCATAGTTCTACACGAATTCATTGAATTCTCCTATGGGTGGCGAGTAGATGGGGTTGAGGGGGCCGTGGCGGGTCAGGTCCACCTCCAGGCATGGGTCCTGGATGCGCATCTCCAGCAGGTCGTAGGAACCGCACCTGTGATTCGCAGTGACCATGAGCGGGTTTTCATTCTTCGACAAGTGACTTGAAGTAACCTTTCTGCTTAAGGAGAATGGTGACGGCTACCAAAAGGGGATAGGTCACAATTAGGAGCCCAAGTGGTGGTCCCAGGACAGTGTCTATCCGCAGTAGGATAGCTGTCAAATTCATTGCGGTGACTATTACATAGAGCATAATCATGGCCAAGGTCCGTTTCCTTTGTGAGTCGATTGATTTTGCATGGATTTGATAGACTTGCTCTGAGATTTCAGATTCCCTCTCTTTTTCGAATGAAGCTGCAACCGCAAGGACGTATAGACAAACAATAATGAAAGATACTCCTTGGAGCGTTAGTGCCAGCAGGTAATTAGAATCGCCATTCATTACCACACCTCCTAGGTTGCTTGACTCCAGTGGATTATTGCATTTGCTATCAACCCTATGCCTATGACTCCTATTATAATGTTGGCAAACAAAGAGTACTTCAGATATTCTGCAAGACTTGCGAGCTTCCCTTGGGCCCCCGATAGGAACTGCTGCGGGGCAGATCCAGTTATTTTGGCTAGGATAGACTGAAAGATGTTAAATCCTATTGCGGCGCCGAGGAATACAACCCCCACTTCTAGCAAGAACCATCCCGCCTCATTATGAGTGAACCGGTGGTTGTCGATCATCCAATTCGCGAATATGACTGGTAGCATGTAAGCGAAGACTGCAGCTGCGGCTGCCGCCCCGGCGGCTACTGTCACAAGAACAGGGTTGGCAGTTGCTGCTGGATTGCGAAGTACAAATTCCAAGTATCCTACCGAAAGCTTCAATGTAGTTACGCATACAACTGGGAAAGCAGATTCGAGTGCGTATTGTACTGCACTAATAGGCCAATCGCCTATAGAACCATCACCTGTAGCAGCAAAATTGCTTTGCTCTGCAATGCCAAGAAGATTCTTTGCAGTGTGAGCAATGATATGAAGAGTTCCTTCCGTATGAGGAACATCCTTGCTGATTTCAATGTGGAAGAGAGGCCAAGGACCAGTCCAAGAAGTGATGATTTCGGGCATAAGGCTCATGAGATTGAAGTCAGCTTCGGCTGTTATTGTCTTAGAAGGACTTGAGGTTCCATCGAACTCCATGCCGTTCTCGGGGTCCCCACCTGGCGGTGGGTCGTCAGGGTGGTTGGGGTCGGGTCTGGAGAGGTCCGTGAGGAGGGCAAGGTCGTGGATGCGCATCTCCAGCAGGGGGTTGCTGCCGTAGCGGAGGCCCTCGAGCACCATCGAGTACACCATGAGGCTATCTGTATATCTCATGCTGAAACTGGGCTAGAGGGATGTACGGCTTTGTAACAATATTGTTGCTATCATGCCAATGCTCTACGCGTAACACCTACTACTACTCCTTCACATCCGACCTTGGGCGGTCTTCTATCGCAGATAATATGGATAATACTATCAGGAGGACCAATACCGCCGCAAAAGGTAGCCCGGCAATACTTAGAGTGCCTGGAATAAAGACCTCCGATGAAAGGGTGAGCGCCGTCAGAAGAAAAGCTATGAGCAGATAATTGAGAACTCTTCTCGTCCACCAAGGTCGACCCTCGTAGATTAGCTTGGCGCGGGGTGGAACAATCCCGCCAAGGATTCGGGAACCCCAGTATCTGTCAGCCAGTGCAAATGTAATAATCACGCCCACCACATATAGGGTAATACCCAGAAACACTCCCTGTATGATGTCAATCATTGCCTTCACTTCCCTGCGTGTGGATTACTGCAATATCAGTCTTCATATCATCAACGTCCTTACTGTTCATCATTGGCACCAAATGAATCCATCTGCCGTCCATTTATGTAGCCCAGCTGGGCGCAACAAAGACACCACCTACCGGTTGAGTAGCAAGTATCATTCCTATCTCATAAACCATTATCCCAATCCAGCACAGACCACACACAATCATAATCCACTTGACAGCCTTCATTGCCATCTGATTCATTTCTCCGAAGATATTCTCCAGAACTCCAGCGATTCTATCAAAAAGCAGATATCGACCAACTGCAAACCCAACCATTTTTGTTATCCATGTCATGAATACAGACCCCACCATACATACAGCATCCTCAACCGTGGTCACTCCATTTGCTGCATTATGGTATATCGCCCAAAGATGTGCAGCCATAGCGCAATTCCAGGTTAGCAGGTTCACTAGAAAGATTGCGCATGTGCCCCAGTTGATTGCCAGCCATGATGACACAACAACGAAAAAGGTGGCTACAGCCAGTGCAAGTCCCGTCTTTGCTGTACTTACCGATATCTGCTGCACCTGTTGTGCGACCCTTTGAGCCGTTTCTGAATCGTCAAGGTCAATTCCATCAATTGCAAAGTTGCTTGAAGTAATTTGTACGGTTCCGAGTATGTCAACTGTGAGCTGTACTATGGCTGAACAGGCACCATAGACTGCATCAAGCTCAATTTGTATGGTAGGCCACAATAGCTCCAACCAGTCACTTGTTAGTGCCTCGTCTGCAAACTGCTGACCTGCAGGGCTCAGACCATCACCACTAATTGGAGTCATGCCATCTGGAGTCCCATCGTAGATTTGCTCCTCGCCGGGGTTATTGGGGTCGTGCCTGGAGAATTCCGTCTCCAGCAGGATGTCGTGGATGCGAGGCTCCTTCAGGTCGATGCCTGACATTCGAAAACGTACGCCTGACCTTGTGAATCCAATATCAAAGGTGGGCTTCAGCTGAATTTGGCAAGCCGTAAGTTGAGTGAAGACCCGATGCTGTCACAAATGCCCCCAATGTACTGAGAAAGACTCCGGGAAGAATTGTAATTAGAACATTGGAAAGCAGCGATGGGTAGAAAAGAACTGAGAGGGAATACATAACAACATACGGAAGCTGAAATAGCATCCAGAAATATTCTGTAAGACGAAGTTTCGTGTTGATATGAAAGGCATACCATCCTCCAAATCCAAGGTTCTCCTGCCTTTCCTTCGTTCTGAGCAGACGCTTCTTACCCTCTCCAATCATGCCATACCCACCGCCCAGTACAGGCAAAACCAGCGAAATGGCTAGTAGAATCACTAACTCCAAACGTATACCGCCCGCTCAATAGATGTATTTCTGAATTCTATCACTTGTTTGGCTTCCATGTGCAGCGGTTCCATTGACCTATTACAAGTTTTGCCAACAGCCAATTCTGTCACCAGCCGTCATATAGGAGTCACAGTGCAGCGAATGTCACAAGTATCATCGTTATTGATGTGAGAGATATATGGTGGCCACGATGGTGGCCATGTTCAACTCCCCTCGCAATTACACCAGATTAGGTAGGATTGGCCCTCCAACGATTATAGCCCCAAATCACGAAATCTCTTGAGCAATACCTGAAATGATTGATTTATTCATTATGCATCTGGTGTTCCTTGATTGGTTGTCCCATCTTGTACATGGTCTTTTTCAGAAGCAGGAATCACCACCTGCTGACTAAAGAAACCTATTCTCCTGTTGTTTTCGGTGAGTACCGCAGTTCCAAATATCAATGCGGTGAGAAGAAGGAGATTGGAAAGCGAGAACCTGGGTTCCAGTACTAGACTCATGATTGCTAGTATAATGCTCACAGCAGGCAAACCGGCACCTATAACATATCTCAGTCTTCTCGATCCATCAAGCCATGAACAGATGCGCCGCAGCCGCAGTCTAGTCGGAGTCCTTAACTTGTTGCCCTTTTCAATGTAGAACGCTCTTATAATCACAAGGTAGACGCAGAAGAGTACTGTCGCAAGACCGTAGAAGGCCAGAGCGTGTATGTTTATGTTTTCGGTCAATTGCATCATTGTTCATCTCCTAGAATCCTTGCAGTAGCCCCGCAAACCACAGACCTGCAGCAACAGATAATGCAATTGCAATTGCCAAGATAACAATGTTTGCAATCAAGAGGAAATGAAGTATCGCGGCGATGATTTCAAGTCCTTCGCACAAAGCAAAGACCGCGGCCATCACCCCGGCTGCCATAGCTTGTCCAATAACCCAAAAAATAAAGAAGGGAGCTGCAGCTTTCAAGTACGACAAGGCTACCTCAAGTATGAACCGCCCTGCATCCATGTTGCTCCACTCGCCCTTTCCGACCATGTAAGCAGCGAATGTCAGAGGTAGCGAAACGGCAAGCAACGCCTGAAATGTTAGTGCAGCAGCTGCCAAGGTGACGATAATGGGGTTCGCTCCTCCCTTAATTGCCCATTCAAGCGTCCCAGAAGCCATACCAATCCCAAACATGAGCGGTTCAGGGGCGACATTGTCCAGATTCCACGCCATCCATTCATCGTCCTCATCAGCGGGTCCCATGAAACTTGGGTCACCATCGACTGTACAGGAACTGTATTCGGTTATTCCGAGGAGATTTTTGGCATTGTGTGCCTGTATATGGTAGGTAGTTTCAGGATGCTCAACAATGTGGTCAATGTACAAATGGAAAAGGGGCCATGGACCAGTCCATTCAGTGTCTACTGAGCCGAAGCCATCAGACAGCAGGCTGTCTGCACTTCTTTTGTTGACTTCAGTCGGATATCCAGAACCATCATAGATTTGCTCCTCGCCGGGATTATTGGGGTCCTGTCTGGAGAGGTCCGTGAGGAGGGTGATGTTGTGGATCCTCATCTCCAGCAGGGGGTTGCTGCCGTAGCGCAGCCCCTCGATCACCATCGAGTAGACCACCCGAGAGGCGTTGTAGACGGCATGGACCAAGTAGTTGTAGGGGATGTCACTGGAGCTGGTGTAGATGCTCCCCTGGCCCGTGGCCGGGTCCCACCACATGCTTATGGTGACCGCATAGGAGTCCTCGCCATACCAGAGAGTCCGAGTGTACTGCCCACCATTCTCAGGGTAGAACACTGCACGGAACCAGCCATCGTTCCAGCCATTCGCATCATCTCCCCACTCGATGGCCATGATGGTATCCCCGTAGTTGTCAAGCAGGGCCACGCTGGTGATACCCATCTCTGACCCTGCACCCTGTATGAGTTCGCCAAGGACCGAGAACTCGTATAGCTGGTAGAGCCGGAAGGGCCTATCAAGGGCGTGTACATATTTTGGACCATGCCACCCACTTCCCGAGTCAATAGAGCTCCAGGTCATGTAGCTCTCCCCCTCGGGCACCTCCAGAACGCCGTTGGAGAAGCTAGGGTCTACGTGGAACTCATCCATGTCGTTGCAGGTGTCGTGAAATACTGTGTACTCCGACCCAGCATAACTCAGTCGGACATTATAGATTCGCTCGTCGTGCTCTGGGCTAGAACCGCATCTGTAACTCTGAATGGCAACATACTTGATGAGCCGGTCCTGGTCAAGTAGGTGGCGAGGAACGATACGCGTGGAGTTGTCCCCCGGAACATCAGCATACATGCCCATGCGTGGATTGTAGTGAATGCCGACGATCCCGCTGGTGTTACCATAGAAGGCTGACGACTTGTGACTTCTGAAGCTTCCGTCAGCAAAGAAGTAGTACACATAGAAGTACTGCTTACTCTCTGCACCCCACATGTCACCTAATTGAAGACTTGCGACAATCTTCTTGCTCTCGTCAAAGAGGCTGATGCTGATCATTCCAATCCTGCTATTATATCCCGCATGCACAAGGGAGAGGTTGGCTGAGAAGGAGCCAAAGTCGTTCACCTCGAAGTACGATGGCAGCGTGCGCACAAAGGACGGGCCATGCCATCCGTCCTCTGTCGGAATGTCGTCAAGATAGATATACTCGCCATCAGAGGAGATGTCCCCTGTTGACTCGTGGTCAGTGTGCAGGAGTATGATATCATCAACTTTGCCGCTCCCCCTGAACAGGATTGCATTGACATCGTTGATGTTGACATATGGCTCTGCATCGTGAAGGTCGTTCTGGAGGTCTCTTGTGAATATATGCCACACTCCGTCTGTGGTCCAGCTTCCCAACCCGTGATGGACATATCCTGGACTGGTGATGAGGTAGTCGGTATCGACATTGGAGTAGTAGATGTACCTGTGCCCGGCAGTTGTGTCACATGATACAAAGACATAGTATGCCTCGCTGTACTTCATACTCCACTGTATGGACTTGTGCTCGGCATCATTCCAGTAGCTCGCGCTGGAGTAGGGATATCTGTACCCGGTGTTGGTCCCTCCGCCCACTAGACTGATGACTCTCCCATGGGCATTATTATCGGCAACATTGTATATGTACCCTGGCGGACTATTGTCATAGACGCCCCAGTTGGAGGTATCACCATCCTCCGCGTCTTCTTTCATTGAGCTATCCAGGTGGGGCAGGGTGGGCCAGTTGGAGTCATACTCATAGTCTGCCTTCACTGCAGGGTCCGTCCAGAGCCCTCCACTCCTTGCCGGATTTCGACCAATCACTGGCTCCTGCCAGACATCATCCACCTTCTGTTGCTGGACATAGAGACCTCTTGGGCAATACTCCGAGAGGGAGATAGAGTCGACCTCGGTCTTCCCCTGGCCATCGAGAGTAGGTCCGCTGGCTGTGACATTCACCACCACAGTGACGGACCCCTCAAAGATGATAAATCCCGCATAGGTGCCCCCAGTGAATACATCAGAGCCGTTCACCCAGTGACCAGGAGTGTAGGCAGCAATCTGCATGTATTCGGAGCTGTAGATATCCGCATCACCAGGCACAGGGATATACTCTCCCGTGGGAGGCATGCCCTCTAGGGGCGGGTCTTCCTCCCACGTTGACACGTAGTAGTAGTTCTTTGTGTAATTGATATAGGCAGAGGGCAGAAGGGGTTCCACTTCGCCGCTTTGAGTGGAATAGTATCCATAATGATTGGCAAGTACTAATTTCAAGTCAAGGGGCAGTTCAGACCATCCTGAGACGTCCAGAAGCATTTCATTCACGGACTTTCGAACCACTCTGTAGCTGCTGGTGTAGGTGTCAGAATAGGATGCATCGATGGCCTCAATCTCGGACAGGATTATCTGTTCAAAGTCCATAATATGAACAGAACGGCCAGACTGAACAAGGGCCTTCGCGGTGGTCAGCTCGGAGATACGAAACTCCTCAACCACTTGAGCATCGTAACCCAAGGCCAGCATCACCGTAGCAGTGATCTCAACATTGGTGACCTCTGCAGGCCTCGCTCCCGGCACTGTGTACAGCTTCTTTCCTGAATCCTCACTTCCGTAGCTGATGATGTTGCGACTGTCGCAGGCTGCAAACAAGTGCATCTTCGCTGAGGACTCGGTCACGATGTCCGCCATGGTCTTCCAGGATGTCAGCCGATTTCCAGTCACAATTCCGAAGGGCCCACCGTGCGACATGTAGATGACGATACTCTGGTAGAAACTCACAGCCACAGTGGGATTACTGATCTTCCTGACGACCAGTCTGTCCACAATATAGGGGTCGTCAACGATAACACCCGACAGCCGATCCACCAGGTCTGCGACGGCCCAGTTGGTGTTAGCATCATCTGACAGCTGAAGAATGACCACCGCCGGACCCTGGTTTGCAGAGTCTGCAGTCCAAGCTGTCGCTGCCACAAGCTGCATTGTCAATATTGCCACGGTGGCAAGAGCACAAAAGACCACGATTCCTTTCTTGTCTTGCGATGTATGCGAGCCCATCCTATTGCCCTCTGCGGCGTCAGTCCTGCTCCCTCGACTATTATTATAACCAGGAACTTAATAAAATCTACGGTTGATGGAAGCGCCATGAATCTCCTTATCATGCCCAGAGAAACATACACAGCCTATAACGCCTCTCGGGTGGTCTACTCGATGGTGATCGAGGGGCTGCGCTACGGCAGCAACCCCCTGCTGGAGATGCGCATCCACGACCTGGCCCTCCTCACGGACCTCTCCAGGCACGATCCCAACCATCCCGACGACCCGCCGCCCGGCGGGGAGCCAGAGAATGACATGAAGTATGATGGAACTGGTCATGGACTAGTTGAAGACCCCCTGGCAAACGAGGAGGTGAACTCCTTCTGGAGTGACCTGCAGACCCTCTGCGAGGACATAATCAACTGGTGGGAGAGCGTATGGCCACGGTTGCACCTCATGCTGTCCTGGGTCACCCTGGCTGGAGGCCTAGGCGTCCTTCACCTCTCCGTGGACCTCCTCGGTGACCTCCGATATGAGGATGTCACTCTTGAAACGCCATTGGACGACGAAATGACCGAAACCCAAGAGAATGATTGGGTTGGATTGGTGGCAGGTGAACTAGCAACCTCAGGACCTATGCAGGACTTCTTCATCTATCTTGGATGGGGAATGGTGATAAGTCTGGCAGCACTGAGTATATTCGTAACGTTTGCTCCATTCCCTGATCCTTGGAAGTGGACCATGATGTTGTATCATTTTGCGATATTCGGCTATTGGTTGGGGGCAATGCTTCTCGCAGTGACATTCGGTTGGATATCAACCGAATACTTTGTAGGGCTCATGGGGTCAATTCTCGATTCGGCGATAATAGACGGGATTGCCGTACTCATCTTTGGTGGCGCAATATTAGCACTTGCCTTGAAAATGAAAGACATCGCAAGACTTGCCAACATAGTGAAAGAAGCCATTCCAAGAATGAAATGGGGTATCATTGGAGTGGCCTATTACTTCACAGTGGTAGTCACCATGCTTATTACGTGGTCGGTATATCTGGAACTATCACTTGCAGGATACTTGGGGGTTGAAATATGATTTCTTGGTGGGCTTTTACATTCTATACAATCATTGTTTCCGTAGCCATGCTTTCAGGATACATATGGCAGGACAAATACACTGCTGAATACCACCGACCTATAACTAGATTGTTCTTCGGGGACAAAAACCGGTCCTTCCTTGCTGCCCATGCAATCATGTTTCTCGGTTTCGTGGGATTTGTAGTTATCAGTCCTTCTGCTGAAACGCCAGAGATTCTTGGCGTTTTAACCGGTTCTCTTTGTATGTTGTGGGCAACAGGACTGGGAGGGTGGATGAACTGGCGATTGGGACGATGGTCCTTTGCCAACCGTCATAAGATGGTGGCATACTGGGCGGTAAAGCTGACCGAAGAGGGAAAGACGGACGTGCTGGAGGACCAGTTCCTTGAGGAGCAACTGAGGAGCATGCTTGGCGAGGCCAAGAGTGGTAACACTGCCTCTCATGAGGTCCTGCTATCTCTTCTAGAGAGAGAGGATGAGCTGGGAAGAAGGATACAGGCAATTGTGCATGAGTTGGATGACACCTTCGTCATCTCCTAAGACTCGTTGATCGGTTCCATCAACTGCATCGGTTTTGTGAAGAAGCAATAAGCGAAGCAGCAAGAACCATGTTGGCTAAACAATAGAGCCAGATTGTTCTTCTGCAATTAGGGCGGAAAGTGATGCCGACAGCTTGCTAGGGCCTCCGCTATGGCAGTAATCCCCTGCTGGAGATGCGCATCCACGACATCACCCTCATCACGGACCTCTCCAGACAGGACCCCAACCACCCTGACGACCCGCCACTAGGTGGGGACCCCGAGGAGGGGATGGAGTATGACAAGGCAATCAGAAGACGAACTGAAAAGCAATCACAGAAAGCGATGATCTAAACACTTGACTACCTCGGCATGCCGGCTTGAAGTTTCATTATGTAGCTATTTAGCAGTTTTGGCCCTTTCTTCTTCTCATATGTGGCCTGCCGCATAAATCAGGAATTTGCAGTTCGGAACAGAATTCGACAGGCTTATCGGTTGGTATCAATACTAGTATTCTCTGGAGTGGTTGATGATTGCCGTGGTTCAAGCATGAAGACCTATCAATGTTCTACAAGCTGATGGGAAAAGGGGCACCGCTTCTTCTAATCCATGGACTCGGTTCGGACCATAGGGGATGGGAGTTTCAGGAAGAAGCACTAGCAGAGCATTTTCAGCTTATCATACCTGATTTAAGAGGCCATGGACAAACAGAGGTTGATGAACTGGGTGCAATGATTCCCGCAGATGCTTTTGCTGATGATCTTGCTGCACTTCTTCAGCACCTAGGACATTCGAAAGTACATATAGTTGGACATTCACTAGGAGGCATAGTAGCGCAGAGTTTTGTGCTAAAGTACCCGGACCGTGTCAGAAAACTGGTTCTTATGGGAACCACGCCAAAAATCACAGATGACCTAATTGATGTTATATACGGTTGGCGAGAGGCTCAGGTTGAGGGCGGTCAGGAAGCATATTTCTGGGCTTCATTGCGCGACGGATTCAGTGACGAATGGATAGACAACAATCCCGAGATTGTTCGGCATTTGAAAGAGCAGTCCGAGAATATCAATGAAGAGGGCATAGTCGCAGCTGGCCTTGGTCTTGCGTCAACAGACTTCACAGGAATACTTGGCGAGATTAAGGCAGAGACTCTGATTATTCATGGTGACGAAGACCGAATTATCAAACCCGAAATGGGGTCTTTACTTCACAAGAGTATTCGAGGTTCAGTGATGAACGTCTTTGAGAAGTGTGGCCATTCTCCTACAGTTCAGGAACAAGAAAAACTGAATCGCGTATTAATCGAGTTCTTCAAAGAGAAATAGAACTCCTATGTTTCCTTGGGACCTTCTTCAAGATGTGGTCTGATTAGATTGTAGAAATCGGAAATAATCTTGCTCTTCGGATCCTCCGTTTCAAGGATAAAGAGCCTTATCTGCTGACCCACCTTGATCTCTTTGATCAATCCCATATCGACCAGAGGTTGCATGACACGATGAATTGTGGAGTGAGCCAGCCCGGTTTCCTTGGCGATTCTGCTCAGATTGAAGAACTCCTTTGGTCTATCAAGAAAATGCTGAACCACTCTTGTCTGAGCACGGGATGCAAATACCTTTTCTAGCAACTTCTTCACCTTTCGTGTCCCCATTTAGCTACATGTTCGGGTTATGAACTATCTTTGTTCCCACTTTCTCTCCATTTAGGAGCCGACTGATAGCACTCGGGTCATTGCCATTGAAGATGACTGTCGGAATTTTTGACCTGCCCACTACCCTGATTGCCACTGGATCGAAGAGCTTGTACTCTCCTGCTCTAGTCCCCGACCCCAAAAGAATGCGGTCAAGCTGGTCAACATCTACCACATCTAACTTGACTGCTCCCTCTGTCTTTGGATCGCGATCATAAACTCCGTTGACATTGGTAGCATTCATGAGGAGGTCCGCTTTAATGCTCTCAGCAGCAAGAGCCGCAACTGCATTTGTAGACTGGCCTGGGGTCAGTCCTCCCATAAGAACCACCCTCCCTTGGCCCACGACTGTTTCAAGCTCATCAAGCGATTCCACAATCTTCGGATAGGCTAGATTTCCTAGTGCGGCGCACAGGAGCTCAGCATTATTTCGGGCAACCTTGATACCTAACCAGTCGCATTGTGCTTCAGTTGCCCCCAAGGTTCGTGCAGCTGAAATGAATATACGAGCTGGTTTTCCACCTCCGACGACAATAACTAGCTCATGCCCATTTCCAACAACATCAGCCACAACCTCTGAGTAGGCTCTTATCCTATCTAGATTGATGTGACCTTTGTCGTCATATAGGAGCGAACCTCCTATTTTCAGAACGGCACGCATTTGTTATGTCCCCTAGGCAATTACCGAACAGGTATCTCTCTGTGACACGCTTAAAGAAGATTTCTTGAATGGACAGGTTTGCCGAAATTTCGACTGTGGCGAATTCGGATTGGTTGGTCAATCAGTCTTGCCCATAATCCTTTTAGGGTAAGCGATATTTTCGCGGCTAAATCAGCGCTAGCTGACCCTTGCTGACATCAAGGAGACTGGATGTTTTGGCGAAAAAGTTCACACCTGCAATTACATCAAAACGATGGAAACCAGAATCTGAGAAGGAGGTCCTGAACACTTGGTTCAAGGAAGACCTGTATGCGTTTAATCCTGAGTCGGGAAAGAGGATATACACCGTTGACACTCCTCCCCCCTATCTGTCAGGTCCTATGCACGTTGGACAGGTTGTGCACTACACTCAGATTGATATCAATGCCCGATACCGTCGAATGCAGGGGTTTGAGGTGAATTTTCCTCTGGGAATTGATCGAAACGGACTCCCGGTTGAGGTGAGAGTTGAGAAAGACCTGGGTCTAAGCATGCACGAGACGCCGCGTGAGCTCTTCATCCAGAAGTGTAAGGAACGGTTGGACAAGGATGAAGTCATTGCAGTGGAGGGGTTTAAACGGCTCGGAATTGGTTTCAACACCTATGAGGATGAGGGAAGCTATCGTACTGATAGCCCTCGATATCGTGCTGTGACACAATCTACCTTCATTGATATTTGGAACAAAGGCCTCGTTTACAGCACATACCGCCCAAACAACTGGTGTTTTGACTGTGGAACCACTATTGCAGATGCCGAGGTGGAGTATTCGGAACGCCCTACGAAGCTTAGCTATCTCTACTTCCATGTGGATGGGATGGACCCAATTGAAATCGCCACAACCAGGCCTGAACTTCTATGCGCTTGTGGAGCTGTGTTCATCCATCCCGATGATGAACGATACAGAGGATATGCCGGAAAAAAAGCCAGAGTTCCCCTCTTCGAGTTCGAAGTCCCAATCATTGAAAGTCCCACTGCTCAGATGGAGTTTGGTACCGGCGCTCTGATGGTATGCAGTTATGGTGACCAAGCCGACGTAATGGCTTTTCGGGATTTTGCCCTTGAACCTGTGGCCGCCATTACTCCGAATGGCAGGATGACTGATGCAGCTGGTGAATACTCAGGAATGAAGATTGCCGATGCACGGGAAAAGATGTTGGCCGATCTCAAAGAGAAGAAGCTGCTCTTCAAACAAGAGGAGTCCATGCAGCGTGTACCCCTCTGCTGGAGGTCCGGGACTCCCATTGAATTCATTGCCATGGACGAGTACTACGTGAAGCAGACCGAATTTGTTGAGGCCCTTATGAAAATTGGCAAGGACACCCCCTTCTTCCCGACACATCACAGACAAATACTCATTGACTGGCTCAACAGAGTGTCTGTAGATTGGCCAGTAAGCAGACGAAGATACTACGGTACTGAAATCCCAATCTGGTACTGCAATGCCTGCAATGAGGCTGTCGTTCCTGAGAATGACAAACCTGTATACTATCAGCCGTGGAAAGACGACCCGCCTTTCAAGAAGTGTCCCAAATGCGGAGCCGAAGAAGGATTCAAGGGTGAAGAACGAACATTTGACACTTGGATGGACTCATCAATCAGTGGTCTCTATGTGGTAGGTTACGGATATGACCCGGCGCTATTCAAGAAAGCGTTCGGAAATGTGATGCGGCCGCAAGGAAAGGATATCGTGCGAACCTGGTTATACTACTCTCTTCTTAGAGTCTATCAACTTCTCAAGAAGCCAGCCTTTAGTGAAATCTGGGTGTCAGGACATGTTGTAGACGAAAAGGGTGAAACCATGAGCAAGTCGAAGGGCAATTCTCCTCCCCCCATGCCCTTCGTGGAGAAGTACGGTGCAGATGCAGTTCGCATCTTCGGTGTTTTGGAAGCCGGACTGGGAAGTGATATTCGCTTTTCAGAGGAACGTCTAGCTGGCGTATCCAAATTCATCACGAAGCTCTGGAATGTCGCTCGTTTCATCTCGATGTTTCCCATTCCAGAAGATATCGAATTCAAAGCCCTCACTCAAGTTGACCAGTGGATTCTTGCAGAAGCAAATAGTATGGTGGAGAAGATACTCCCAGAATGCGATATTCTGGACTTCCACAAACCTGCTATCGAGATTCGAGGGTTCACTTGGAACCTCTTTGCAGACCACGTCATTGAACTGGTTAAAGGGAGATGCTTCAATACTGATGGCAGTTTCACCGAAATCGAGCAAAAGGCGGCCTGGTATACTCTACATGAAGTCCTGAAAGTCGTACTAAAGGCCTTGGCGCCAATAACTCCCTTCGTTACTGATGAAATTTACAGAGATCTCTATAACAAGAAGGGAATTCATCATGAGCAATATCCCAAAGTACTCAAAGAATGGAAGTCAGATCTGACAACACAGACAGACCTACTAATGAGGACAAACGGCGGTTTCTGGAAATTCAAGCGCGAGAACAACTTGTCCTTGCGACATAGTATTCCTGAGGCCTGGATTTCTGAGAAGCTCAAACCATGGGGAAGGGATCTGCAGGCAATGCACGGGATTGAAAAACTCCATTTCTCAAAATCCGTCACTAGCGATGCCATAGAAATGCAGCTTCCAGAATCCGAGGATGTTATTTTCATTCTCCCCCCCACTCGGACAGAGGAATAGAGGAGAGGCGGACCTACCTGATAGACAGGACTTGGCGCCTATCGGGTCTGTTTCACAATAACCGTATTCTCATGTTCAGTCTGACATTTCATGCTGTTCGAAACGAGACAATACTTCCCAGCCAATTCAAGTGCTCTCTCAGCTTGGTGCCTGAGTTCTTCGGAATTCACAACTACCTTCGTCTTTAGAACAATCCTTGTGAACTGAAATCCCTTCTCCACTTTCTCGAGTGTGCCATGCCCCTCGCAGGCAAACGATTCGAAGTTAAATCTCATCTTCTTGGTAAAGGTAACAAAGGTAGTCAAGAGGCATGAGGCCGCTGCTCCGACAAAAAGGTCCTCTGGAGAAACCACTCCCTCAGGCCCTCCGAACTCTGGGGGCGAAGCAATTGCGAACCCTGGTTTACCGTCCACCTTGAATTGTCCCGATGTTCCCTCGGTCCAGTCCACGGTCACTTTGTATTCATGTACGTCGTCAGTCAATCTGCTCACTGGTTTGTGCTGAAATCAACCCTAGGAAAAGGATTTGGGTTCTGGCGATTTGGACCTTCACTCAGCAATGATTTCATTCTCATGAGTGACTGGGCATTTCATACTGTTTGCTACGAAGCAGTATTTTGCTCCCAACTCGAGGGCTCTCCGGAATTTTTGACGAAGGTCCTCTGATTCTATGACAAGACGGGACTTAGTTGATATCCTTGTGACTTCAAAACTCCTATCCACTTGCTCCAAGGTGCCAGTTGCCGAGCATTCGAACGATTTGAATTCGATATGCATTCTTCGAGTGAAGTAGATGAAGGAGTTCATGAAGCAGACAGTTGCAGCCGCCACAAAGAGGTGCTCTGGAGTGTACAAATCCGGTGTGCTCTCCTCGCCCTTTGGCTTCACGACCCGTATATCTGGCATGCCCTCAACATGAACAGCTCCTCCATCATCATGATCCCAAGAAACTCTTACATCATATCTCCTCGTTTCTCCAGCCAACGAAAAATCCTCCTCGGTTATAGCTCTGACATCATTTTGGTCAGTTTCTTTGCTATTGAGAGAGCATCATCCCATTTCCGCTGCCATAAGTTGCGGCCGAAGAGCAGGCCTGCAGCCCCCTCTTCAAGGCATACTCTCGCCCGGTATACCAAGTCCTCATCGCTCAGCATACTCCCTCCCGAAAAGAAGACCAAAGTCTTACCTGCAGACTTGATGACTTTCCTGACCCTCTCTTCATAGCTCAGCTCAAGAGTATCATAAGGGGGTGGTTGTTCCGCTCTTTTCTTAGGGTCATCACCAGGAACATTCAATTTTACACCTTCAACACCAAGCTCATTGGCTACCCTAGCAGCGTAGTCTATGGCATAGAGCGAGTTCTTTCCACCTTTCTTGTCCACGGCTTCTCCTCGGGGATAAGACCATAGAATAACGGGCATTCCATATCGGTCTGCGTCAGCTTTTACCCTCCTGAATTGATTCATGTCTTCTACCTGTTTGGGACTTCCCACATAGAGCGTATACCCAATTGCATCTGCTCCAATTCGCACTGCATCCTCCACTGAGGCAGTCATGGGTGACATTGGATGGCCATCTGATGGAATCCTTGTCTTTCCGTTAACTTTGAGAACGATGGGCACCTCTCCAGCATAACCCGATCCATACTTCTCAGCAAGGCCAAGATGCAGGGCAATTCCGGAAAAGTTGCCTTCTCTTGCAAGTCTGAATTGAAAATCTGGGTTCGCACTCTCTGGATTTGGAAAGAACGTTGAAGGACCATGCTCCAAGCCTTGGTCGATTGGTAGTATCAGCATTCTCCCGTTCCCCGGACCGTATTTGTACATCAGGCGGCGAAGCCTGGTTTTTTTTCCAATATTGAGATGGTCCATTTCATCGAGGGTCAATGTCATCTTGTCCTATCTCCTGGGTGAGTAGTTGCATTCATGTGATTTAGTTCATTATCAAGTCTTTCCATATCAAGGCTTCTTTGCCTTTACTACCATAAAGAACGGTATTCTCCGTTCTCTGTCAAAGAAATCATCATCGCTAGCTGGCTGCGGCTCAGCGATTTCTAGAATACCAAATCCTGCTCCTATTGCAGCATTCGCATAGGTTGAGATTGTTCTGTGAAAGAAACTAATAGGTACCGGGAACTTCTCACCTTGGCGAGTTCTCCAATATCTTTGGTATTCATGCTCATCGAAGTAATTGTCAACCTTGAAGAAGAGTCCCTGTCTTCTCCTGGTTTCAGGGTCTTTCTCTCCCATCTCCCAAGTCCCTGGTCCGTAGAAGTTGAATGCTGGATGTACCACTGAGAACACAAGTATGCCCTCTTGGCGTAGTACTCTGTGAGATTCCTTCAATGCATCATCCAAACAGGGAACATTGAGAAGAACAAGGTTGCAGAGGACAATGTCGAAGGAATTCTCATAGCTTTCATCGAGGGCGCAAATATTTCCAACATGATACCTTGTGTTTTCTATTGCATGAAGGTTACAGAGGTCAATCAGCTTGCTGGAAATGTCTACTCCGGTAACAATGGCTCCTTTCTTTGCATACCTACGGGATAGATAGCCTTCTCCACAGCCTGCATCAAGGAGAGCTTTCCCAGCAACATCTCCTATCATTCTATCCAAACAGGGAACAAGGATGTCTTGATGATGAGGTGTACCTTTGCCTCCAATCAAATCTGCAAATACCTGCGAATTCACCTGCCATTGTTCTTCTATCGGGTCGCCCATGGGGGCCTAAGGAACAGACTCTCTTGTGAAGCTTTCGCAACATGAAACATTCTGGGTGTGATCTCCTAAATACGGTCCCACACCTTTCTAACACGTTTTCCAGTTTCCTCAATCACTGGCTGCATTTTGTCTGAGGGTGCCAATCCAAGCTCGACGCCGGCCTTCATTATGGAAATGTGACCTACACTGACCTTTCCATTTTTCTCATAGATTACAACACTACAAGGCATGAGGAGAGCGATATCCATTGAAACATCTAGAGCCATCTTGGCCAATGGACCTGAACAGCCAAGAACAAACGCCACCTTCGGGTAATTCTCGATGCCCATCTTCTCTTTGAATACCTTATGAATCTCCTTTGTAAGAAATACAGAGAATCCCTCTACTTCGAATGCATTTTGAACTCTTTTTATGGCTTCATCAAAACTGTATGAAACCTCCTTGCGTAAAACGTCGACCATGACATCTTTTGGGCTCCATCAGTAAAATGGCTTTGGATGGTGACTTGGTTAGGAAGACAGATGTACAAGGTTACTTTGAGAAATGGTGGACCGGGCGAGAGTTGAACTCGCGGCCTTCTGAATGCGAATCAGACGATCTGCCAGGCTGATCTACCGGCCCATGATTCAATGGTGTTTCTTATTGAGCTTCTTAAAACCTTGTCTGCATGAAACTCATATCTCTATACCAAAAGCTTCTGAGAACTTCTCCATCTTTGCAAATTCTCTCAAGAAATCCCGTCCCTTTTCAGTAAGTCTATACACCTTGTTATTGCTATTCTCATCTGCCTGCGTAATAAGTTCCTTTTCGAGAAGCTCATCGAGATATTGCGTCAATCTATCGTGCGAGAGGTTAGCGCTGTACAGAATCTTTGTCGGGCCTGCTCCTTCTTCTGCTTCCTCTTGGATGCAGCGCATCATGTCAGCAAGGATTCGTATCTTGGAGCGATACGCCCGTTTCGGACTCATTACTCTCGGCCTACCTTAACGAGCATGACCAGTAGCGCGATGAAACCAAGGAGTTGCAGAATCTGGCTCATCAAGTAGCCATTATCCATCACAGCTGCGAAGTGACTGAATAGCAGGAGTACAAACCCGCCCAAAACATACAGTCCATACCTGCTTCTAGTCGACATGTAGTTCATCAAGGACTGCAGGACAACTATAATCAACAATATGAGACCTATGATTTCGAGGTTTAGGTCCACCAACAGTGGAATCTGCAGAAATAATACCAATTCAGGAGCCATTCTTGGCATGGTATGACGAGTGGAGATGACAAACAGGATATAGGCCATGATTCTCATGAAGCTTGTTGCAATAATTGCAATCGTAAGGGTTTCAAGATTGGAGAAGATGGCTGCATAGAGAATCCCTAATACCCGACCATACATTCCCGCTGAGAGTACCAAGAATCCTGTTGAAAGGTCCGCCAGCCTCTTTTGCTGAGTGAAACGGAATGCCTTGTTGGAGTAGTGAGAAACCAGCAAGGCAATTGTCGCACTAATTGCTTCAAATACAAGAATAGCTCCGAGCTGACCTGGAGTAAGATTCTGCATCTGCTAACCTCTGTTTCAACCTTCTAAGTCACGCCTTTATTGTGATTGGATGAATCATCCAGCGCATTTGGATGAATCTATGATTTATTCTATTATGACGAACTTGTCATGCGAAGAAACCTGCTAGACGAATCATACAGAGTTATCATTCATCGCGCCTTTATATTGAGGAATTCACAGGTATAGTGTGGAAGATATCGAGAACTGCAAGCGGTTGACAGACTTGTCTAAAACTGCTCTTGAATGGCGGGGTTATTATTCCCCGCCCTTCCATCACTCTTTTGAGATAATCTATTCTAAATACGACTGTCTATTCCATCATTAGAAAATTCGAGATGAATATCAATGCCACAATGCTCTGTATGCGGAAAGCAAATGCGGCCAAGGATAGCTGCTAGAATACGTCGGATGACTGGTGGACCAATTGTCTGTAGGGAATGTGCACTAAAAGCACATGCACGAAAGGACCCTCCCAAACCAGTGTGTCAGAGTTGCGGAGAAAAAATAGAAGCACGAATCTTTCGACGTATCATGAGGGCTAGGTCAAGGGGTAGGATGGCACCATTGCTCTGCAAGAATTGCTTCCTGAAACGTCAACCAAGTCAATTTCCAACTCCTCCAGTTAGGGAGGAGTATCTTGATGTAGAAGACTGGGATTGTTTCAAGTGTGGCGCACCACTTGAACCAGAGGAAGTAAATGGTATCAAGAACGGTCAGGCTATTAGCTGCGAATACTGCGGGGCGACGATAACTAAGGACCTTTTCAAGTAGGCATAAGAGCCAACTATTTGCGCTTGAAGGCTGTTCTTTGTAGCTTGTCGAGATCTGCTGCCGGGTAAGTCACTCTACTATGAAGCGCTCCAAGATCAACAAACATCTCAGCAGCTTTAATGGCCGTCTTCAGAGGGTTGATTACAGGCATATCAGAAGTTTCGACCAACTCATCAACAAGAAGAAATGCCATTGACATGCAACCCAAAACAACACATCCTGCTCCCTTTCTCTTTGAGGCCTGCACTCCTTTGGAAAGCTCGCTGACTATGACATCCTTGTTCTTTCCCCACATCTCGTCGATGGCAGTATGAGAGAACACCACAGATGCCAGACGTGACTCAAGTCCCATCTCTCGCAGTCTTGTACGCACTCTCGCCTCGGACTCCTTGCCAGCATGAAGCGGAGTCATTATACTGAAGCGGTCAGCAATCATACATGCAAAAAGGTATGACGATTCTGCAGGTCCTATGACTGGAATGTCCATGAGCTCACGAGCCGCGGTTAACCCAGGGTCTCCTGCACAACCAATAATCACTGCATCATAATTTCCTTCCCCGCGAATCTCCAGGAGGGACTCAAGCATGGGGGCAATTGCAATCTCCTCCTCAATCGTAGATTCGATAGATAAAGGCCCTTCTCCCACTTCTCTCACGGTAACTGTGGTACCATATCTTGTTATCGAATTAGCAATCTCTGTTCTTCGTTCAATCTCGTCTTCTGGCATACCGGTTCCTGGCATGAGGTAAAGTATCTTCATGGGAATCTCCCTGCTTGATTCAGTGGCACTCAATGATTTAAACTTGAATAGAAATGCCCTTGCAGGGAAGTTGCATTATGGCCCCTCGTGAAAACAAGTGTATCAATGGTACCAAATGCTCCCCCTCTTTCAACAAATCTTCAAAAGACCATCTTTGCGCCCCTTGGAAAGCTTTTTATTCGGATTCCACAGGATTGGTTCTGCCTTCGCGCTCTAACGGTGTCAGGCCGGATGCTATCGGCGAATGCCAAGCGATGATGGTTAGTTGATTTCCAAGCGCGAATACAAGATGCGGACGTGAGATAGACCGGCGCCTATTGTGTCGGAATCCCCTCAGGTCTAAGAAACGCTCAGCAGTGTGCAGGTTATTTGGGTAAGTTCACCAACTATCCCCGTTAGCCTGTACTTCATCAAGCTAAGTTCAAGTGTGTTAAGAATCGTACATTAGACCTTATACTACTCAGGTCTACCTTGCCAAAAGTGTATGATTAATGGTCAACTCTAGTTGATCCTGCTAGAGGACACTGCTATCGGCTTGGGGTTAAGACATGCAAGTGGAACGGGCTCGCATCCGAGTCCGTCGCGAACGGCTCAGTAGTGTCGCTAACCTAACCTGTGGAGGTGGACACCGCCGGGAAACTGGCGTTAATCCACCGTAGGAGCATCGTTCTGGAAATGATGTTGCTCCGATATGGGCGCCCTAGGTATGTTGGGCTCTCCGCCGCAGGATGGGGCGGCACCGGATCATACTTGTAAGTGGGGTAATTGCCCACTTAGGTTATGACCCGAACGGGCGATGTAAGTCGTGGCCCGGAGAAGGGCACTGAGACAAGGGCCCTAGCCCCACGGGGTGCAGCAGGCGCGAAACCTCTACAATGCTGGAAACAGTGATAGGGGGACTCCGAGTGGCGTCGGCTAAGCTGGCGTCTTTTGCCAAGTGTAAATAGCTTGGAGAATAAGGGTG
>RDOF01000001.1 GCA_011365025.1 Candidatus Thorarchaeota archaeon | reverse complement strand
CAAGGTCGGCTCGACCGATGCCCTCTACCAGGCATACCTGTATCGGAGGTAGATCATCATGGCACTGGCTAAGAACACCAAGGACTCCAAGACGAAGTTCTCCGGCACCACGATCTCCACCGATGCTATCGCTCGTGTCTACTTCTCAAGGTAGTAGGGTGAAATCCTTGCTACCTTCCAGCTCCCCCGAATCCGGTTCTTTCCGAAGTATTTTGAAGAACCGTGATTATGCCCGTTTATGGACCGGGCAGCTAGTTTCCAACATTGGAGCAGCTGTCAGCTCCTTGGCACTCCTCTTCTATGTGTATCAGCTGACTCAGTCTCCTATGGCAATGGCCATTCTGGCCATAGCCCAAACGGCACCAGTCATGATTTTTGCTGGCTTTGTAGGAGTCTATGTAGACCATTGGGATAGAAAGAAAATCATGATTGCATCCGATATTATACGTGCAGTTCTGATTCTTCTTATTCCACTTGCTGGGTTCCTTTCTCCCATCATGCCCACAATCTACTGGGTCTATCTATTCACCTTCCTTTACGCTATAGCAAATGCTTGGTTCTATCCTGCACGAAATGCCTCAATTCCTAATCTTGTAGGATCAGAGGAGCTTGTCACCGCAAATTCCCTATCGCAGATGACATTTCAAGTCGTTCAGCTGACCGTCCCTCCACTTGGCGGTGTTCTGGTAGCAATTCTGGCCCCAGACTATCTCCTTGCCTTTGCTATCAACTCCTTTGCATACATCCTATCTGCTGCAGCATTGGCTAGTATTCGTACATCCCTTGTTCCAAGAGGTGCTCCCCTGAAGGAGGAGTCAGTTGGTAGCCAGGTCATCGAAGGCGCAAAATTCGTTTCTGGCAACATTATCCTTCTTTATCTATTCATCTTTGCAATTCTACTGGCTTCCTCTTCTGGGATTCTAAATGCTCTACTAATCCCCCATCTAGAGAATCAAGTAGGAGTAACTGAGGCAGAGTTCGGAGTAGTTCTAAGTGCTGGAGCAGCTTCTGGCATTCTAGTTGCTTTTCTTCTTGGTAGGAAGAATCATCTCCCATACCCTCTCTACATCGTTGCCAGTTCTGGGTTTATTGCAGGACTTTCTGTATTTGGTCTTGCTTCAGCACAGACCTTCTCTGCAATTGTCCTATCTTGGGCTCTTATCGGATCGGTTGATGTGATGATTAATATTCCACTTGGTACCATATTACAGGAACTGGTGCCGGACAATTACAGGGGAAGAGTGTTTGCTCTCCTGAATGTGATATTCACAGCAGTTCAGGTACTTGGAATGGGAATTGGAGGCGTCTGGGCCGAAGCTGCCGGAACGACCGTACCACCAATGTTTGGCGCAGCGGTCGGACTTGTTGTAGTTTCCCTATTGGGCATTCTTACTGTGACCAAATGCAAACTACATACCACACTCGATATTATGCTGCAAGACTCGGAATCAGAAAAAGTTGCTAGAGATGAAATCGAGTCTTCAGAGGTCCTGCTTGAAGCAAGAGCATAGAGCGGGGCCAGGGCGAAGAAGACCTAACTTGGTCTTTTCGCCCACCAAATCTCAGTGACAAAGAATTACTGCATACAAACTGAAGAATCTTTAAGTAAATCACTGGCGTCCAACCGCATCATTCTATACATGCAGATTAGAGAAGGCGTACAAATCCAATGCCAAAGACAGAGATTCTCAACGAACGCTTAACACTATACCTACTTGCCGGAATCATTGGCCTCGCCTCAGGACTGACAGCAGTCCTGTTTAGATGGCTTGTCCTAGGGGTGGGTACATTATTTGCTACAATTCCTGTCTTTCTTGGTCCAGTTGGTTGGGTGATTGCACCTGTCATTGGCGGACTTATTGTAGCAATAATTGTGGTCAGATATGCGCCCGAAGCCAAAGGTCACGGAGTACCCGAGGTGATGGCATCTTATGCAACTCAGGGCGGCAAGATGCGCGTAAGAGTCCCTCTCCTAAAGAGCATTGCATCCGCATTTAGCATTGGGTCTGGTGGATCCTGCGGAAGAGAAGGACCAATCGCCCAAATTGGAGCAGGGCTGGGTTCTACAATCGCAGGCTTGGCTAATATGAACCGGAGGCAAACAAAGACATTGCTTGTCTGTGGACTTGCATCTGGAGTTTCAGCAACGTTCAACGCCCCACTAGGAGGTATGATATTTGGTATCGAGGTCATAGCAGGCGGAATAGTGGGCTTCTCTATCATACCAGTGATTCTATCATGTGTCGTGGCAACAGCCATCTCACTGTCTATTCTTGGAGCAGAGGTTTCTTTCCAAGCTCCTCTTTTTTCAATGGGAACGCCTCTAGAGCTTGTATTTTACCTGATACTTGGTCTTCTATTTGGTATCGGCAGCGTGCTTTGGACTCGAGGATTCTACAAAGTCGAAGACGCACTTGACAAGCTTCCGGTTTCCAAATACTTGCTTCCTGGAATTGGTGGTCTTCTTACTGGAGTTCTGCTTCTCCTCACCATCTATCTCGAAAATGCCCTTGGATATAGCGGGCTCTTTCGACCTGGTGAGCCCTATTTCCCTGCTATCGTAGGCTTGGGCTACGCGTTCACTGATGCAATCCTTATCGGAACTGTTACCCTAGGTGCTCTTCTTGCATTTGGATTTCTCAAGGCTCTTGCAACGTCCTTTACCCTTGGTTCGGGCGGTTCAGGAGGTGTATTCGCTCCAACGCTAACAATTGGTGCTGCTTTTGGCGGAGCCCTCGGGCTTGTATTCTCAGTTCTCTTTCCTTGGGCCGTTGCCCAGCCTATGGCTTTCGCTCTTGTCGGAATGGCTGCTCTCTTTGCAGGTACGGCTAGAGCTCCCATTACTTGCATTGTTATTTTAATGGAGATGACCAACGACTACTCTCTGATCCTTCCCCTCATGATTTCTGTATCGGCATCCTTTCTTATTGCTTCTCTTCTTGACGATGAGAGCATCTACACTTTGAAGCTTGCTCGAAGAGGAATAACCATCCGACAAGGAGCTCATATTGGAGCTCTAAAGGCTATTGGGGTTGAAGAAGTTATGACCACAAGCCCGACTATTCTGAGGCCATCCATGTCCAGGCAGGATGTCCTGAATATAATCGACAAGACCCAACACACCAAGTACCCGGTTGTTGATATCAATGGGAATGTTGTCGGGACATTAATTGCAGAAGATCTGCATCATGATGTAGAGGGAATCCCTGAACCAACAGTGGAGGATTTGATGAATTCGAATTTTCTCCATCTAGCACCAATTTGTACAATGGATAGCGTCTTGAGTGCAATGATGAAACGAGGCGAGGGACATGCTGTGATAGTTAATCCAGATGAACCTACTAAAATGCTTGGCTTCGTCACCAAGGCTGACGTTCTTCGCGCCTACGAACTAGCAATTTTCAGACTTCAACAGCAAGGTTATGATATTGAGGAAATTGGACCCGCAGATGTCATTGATGTAGCATAGTTTGCAGAGGCCAAATAACTAGAAAATAGATTGAGCTTGAACTTCGCATTTTGACATATGACACAAACCTGACACAATCTTTATGAGATGAAGGCTTTTCAGTGGCAATACTCGTGCTGGGGTATCCTAGCCTGGCAGGGAGCTGGATTGCTATTGGCTGCCATAGGCGGCACTGCAAAAATCCAGTGTCCGTAGGACTCGAGGGTTCAAATCCCTCCCCCAGCGCCACTGCCTTCTCTCATCGAAAGTTTACATCCCTATCGAAATATTACGCCGGCATCCGTCAAAGAGGAAAGCGAAGAAGACAAGAGCATCTATTATATAATGTCAATCGTTTCAAGTGGATCAATTGCCTCAACGGATTCTCCCTCTTCCTGCAATCTGACTATTGCTATTTGATAGGCTCTAAGAACATCAGCCTTGGTGACGAAGCCAAGCATCACGTTTGGTACTCGTGCATCTACAACTACTGCATGGCCCTCATCTCGTTCGAGCATTCCACGTAGAACACTATCCATTGTACAATCCGGACTAATATGGAGGAAGTCGGTACTCATCAAATCCTTGACTTGATATTGCTTGCCCTCTACAGTTTCCCGAAATAGGTCCTCTGTTATGAGACACCCCACAACAAGCCCCATCTTATCCACAACAGGAAACTTCGTGTGTTGTGTTCTATCAACGATTCTTAAGACCTCCTCAGTTGTCATCTCAGGCGTTAGAACGGTGGGGTCCTTACTCATCACATGGTCGGCCCTTACTTCCCGTAGGGCGCTGATATAGTGTCCTCTTCTCACATGGATGCCTCTACGTTCTAGTTTCAATGTGTATAGGCTCTCTTTCTCAATGAGTGAGGAAACAAGAAAGGAGGCTGATACTGCTATCATGAGGGGAAGGATGAAGGAGTAGTCGTTGGTCATCTCCATGATGATGACAATACAGGTTATTGGCGCCCTGCCAGAACCTGCAAAGAGAGCGGCCATCCCCACCAATGCATAAGCCATTGGCTGAGGAACTACGGTGGGGAAGAAAGTGTAGAAAAGTAGTCCGAACGTCCCTCCCAGCGAAGTACCAATAAACAATGTAGGTGCAAAGATGCCGCCCGAGCCGCCTGAACCAAGAGTAATAGATGTCGCAAGAGCCTTTGCAACTCCCAATATGGCCAGTGCTGCTAGTGACACAGTTCCTAAAAGAGTGGCATCAATGAAAGCATACCCCACTCCCATCACTGCGGGGAAGTATGGTTCTCCAGGTTTGAATGCACCAACATATCCAGTAGAATTCTCAACCATCAGAGTGAGTATTGCAATTGCCCCCACAATAAGACCGCCAATCACCGCAATGATATGCCTAGGAGCTCTTAGCCTTTCGAAGAGATTCTCCACCTTGTAGAATCCACGAGTCCAAAGCACGCTCACGAGTCCAAGAAGGAGACCTAACATGAAGTAGAGACCCAGTTCCAGATAGTTACCCATGACGAAGAATGGTGCTTGGAATGAGGGTTGCGAACCAAGAATTGTATCAACTACTGCAGTCGAAATAACCGATGATATGATCACGGGTATGATAGAGAAGCCCACTATTCCGCCTGCTATGACCTCGATACCAAACAAAGTGCCCCCAAGTGGAGCATTAAAGGTGGCTGCAATACCCGATGAAACGCCACAGACCACAAGCGTCTTTGTTGTTCTAGTGTCAAGTTTCAGTTTCGTTGCAATAAGAGAGCCAACCCCACCGCCAATCTGTGCAATCGGACCTTCTCTTCCGCAGGAACCTCCGGAACCGATACATATAGCGGAAGCAAGGCTCTTTAGGAGAGGGACTCTGAACCGGATTTTGCCACCTCGACGAGCATAGGCATCCATAATCTCTGGTACACCATGGCCCCTTGCTTCCGGGGCATAATTCACCACTATGAAAGATACTAGAATACCACCAAGTGCCGGAATTAGAAGCCATCCAAGCAATCCAATCGTTTGAGGCACAACTGCAAAAGAAATACTAATTCCCAGAATCAGCAATCTGAACCCAATTGCCACAAATCCAGAAACAACCCCAACAATCGCTCCCAATATGTAAACCCTAGACTGGTAGCTTGTTATTGACTTCTCCTGCATTGAATAGCTATCCTTCTATTTAATAATAACCGAATCTATAAAACGGCTATCTTAGCATTAATTCGGTCACCGAACGCCTCGGCTTTAAGTGTTTCCGGAATGCGTACCCCGTTTGTCCATCGCCTTCAATTAATTCCGGTCATCTGTTCAACTTTTATGTTGTTAGCGATATGACATTTCTCATGAATGATATTATCAGAGCCTATTGTGGCCTCTGGTGTTCATCATGTCCTGCACATCTTGCTTTCGTCAACAATGATGACAAGCTTCGACAAGAAACTGCAGAAAAGTGGAATAGCCCTGACTTCCCAGTTTCTCCGGAAACCTTGGACTGCGCTGGATGCAAATCAAATGGACCCCACTTCGCATTTGTTTCAAACTGCCCAGTTCATCAATGTGCTTTCCAACGTGGAGTGGAAACCTGTGCGCATTGCGAAGACTATGGGTGCGATATCCTAGAAGAATGGTTCGCAAAGGCTGGAGATGAGCATAGAAAAAATCTGGAGAGATATAGGACATTTCTCGGTTTCTAGACACGTTAACATGCAGGACGGATTGAACATCGTACCATAGTATGCTTCAGATGCATTTGATTTGGCTATTTCTTAATTTCACACAGCTTATGTATTAAACTCCAAGACAGCCCGAGGAGTTTCACAGGTACAAGAAGGTGCAGCGGCCCACGATGTATCGTCTGTCCTTTCCCCAACAGGCATAATCGAAGCGTTTCTCAAAGCAGCACCCTCTGAGGCTCCACCACTCATCCTTAGAGCTGTTCCCGCCAGGGCCTGACTCGGTTCGGATGTTTAAGGCAATCACAACAGACCTACGAATGTTGCTTCACCCGTGACAGACTTCAGAGACCACTCGTCAACGTCCCGCAACGAAACCTGCTAGGGTCGGGGTTCAGCCTCCACGGTGTTACTGGCGCCACTATTGCCATGTGGTCGCGGCCGCGGCAAACGGCCCGCCCTACCCGCTGCATTTTGGAATCTCCACAGTTTCCCCTAAAAACGTTGTCAATTGGCTCTTTGTAGCTAAGGTCAAGTGCCCTGGAAGCTAAATGAAAGCCCCAGTTTCACGTCTGATCTGTATGATTTCTTCTAGGACTTCTCTCTCTGGCGGGGTGATATCTTCCAAGAATTTCTTTCTTATTGCCAAAATGTGTTTGTCTGGAATGTCCACATAGAGCACTTCGTCGCTCTTCACTTGTCGACCAATAGTTGGTCCTCTAATGGACACAGCCACTTCCATGCCATCCGTGGCCTCTTCTATAACAACGCTTCTGTCCTGAATTTGAAGAATTGTTCCTACACGCTTTCCTTCCGCATTGATTACACCTGTTCGTGGCTTAATGAGACCATGGACTTTGACACCTACTATTGCAGGATTCTTTTGTCTGAAAACATAGTCCGGCATTAACTCAAGCTTACCTGGACGAATGATGGACCCCAGCGAGTCTGCTTTTGCCTGTTCCCGCTTTACAATGACCCATGCATTATATTCGTCATATAGTCGATAAATTACTTCGTTGAGAAAGACCTCAACACCATATTCCGCAGCTAGGTCCTCGATATCTGGGGCAAATTTAACATTAAAGCCAAGCACCACTGCATTCAGAGGATCTTCGTCTCCTGCTGCGTTGGCTTCGACTATGTCACGCTTTACAATTGGACCTACATCAGCTACTCGAACTGGAACTTTCCTGTCTTGAAGAAACTGAGTCACTGCCTCAAGGGAACCGAGTGTATCCGTCTTCACAACTATACCTGAAGAATCGCGTTGGATTCGAATAGCACTTACTTCTTCTTTCACCTTCTTCTTGATTGCCTCAAGTTGTTCCAAGTCTTGGACAGCATAGACTGGCGCACCAGCCACCGCTCCTTCAATATCCGGAGCAACTATCTTGACGCCTGCTGCAGCATGAACAACATCCACTGGTGTGAATTTCTCCTTAGGGTCACGAATCTCATCGAGTGGTTTGGGTTGCAGCAAGGCCCTAATTTTCGCAACAATGGTGTCATCAAGTCCTCCTACGACGATAGTATCCGTTTTTCTAAGGATACCTTCGTAGATAATCGTATCCAAAGTTATTCCGAGACCGGTCTCTTCGCGTACTTCCAGAATTGCCCCTCTTGCTGGCCCTTGAGTTACTACTAGTCTCTCTTTCATGTATTGCTGCGTCAAACCTGATAGAACCATAAGCAATTCAGGAATTCCTTCTCCTGTCTTGGCACTGGTCGGAACTATAGCAACTGACTTGGTGAAATCCTTTACCCGATCAAATCGTTCAGAGTCGTACCCATTGGCTGATAGTGCTCCTACAATCTCGTAAATTCGCCTATCTACTTCATTCTGAGTCGACATGCCCTGTGCCTTTATCGCTTGAGCAAGTCCCAGTCCCGGTTTAGCTCTCCAACCCGGCACTTTGTCGAGCTTATTTGCTGCCACAAGAAAGGGCGTTCTACCCGACTGGAGAATCTTTAATGATTCGTAGGTCTGGGTGAGAGCCCCCTCATTCAAGTCCACAACCAAAATCGCAATATCCGCAATAGCTCCTCCTCTTCGGCGAAGATTGAGATATGCTTCATGTCCAGGAGTATCAATGAAGAGCAATCCATCGATTGTGAGCTCTGTTTTTACGGCCTTGAGCAAATCACCACATATCGACTGGATAGTTTCTGTGGGAAAGAACGAGGCGCCAATATGCTGAGTTATTCCTGCAGCCTCTCGGTCTTGAACTGCAGTCCCACGCATTTTATCCAGAAGCGAGGTTTTGCCGTGGTCAATGTGCCCAAGGACAGTCACAATGGGAGAACGTAACTTTGAACCTTTCTTCATTTCTGATTTGGACATTGGCAACACCTCACAAACAGAGCTAACCTGCGCCATCTAGTCGACATTTATCAAAGTGTCGCTAGTACCTACATCGAATCCAGAGGATTGAGCTGTGTCCGTCACAAGGCTAAAATACCCGTGACTTTGGTCGCCGGTAATGATGACCAATGGTGTGATGGACCCATGGAACAATCACTTGTTGTAATCAAACCAGACGGAGCAGTCAGAAGGACAGTTGGCGCTCAGGTGCTCAAAACACTGATGGATAGGGGATACACTGTCAGAGCCTTCAAGGAGATGAAGGTTTCCGAAAGACTCGCTAGAATGCATTATGCTATACACTCTGAAAAGCCATTCTTTCCTTGGCTTGTTCAATTCATTACCTCAGCAAGGGTCTTGGCAATGATACTTGAAGCTGATGAAGTCATTGAAGGCGTAAGAGATGCCCTTGGAGCTACTTTTGTACAAAAGGCATCGCCAGACTCCCTCAGAGGGAGATATGGTACTTGGGCTGGGATTAATATTGCACATGCATCCGATGCCCAGGAAACGGCAGCTACCGAGATTGAGTTGTGGAAGGAGGAGGGCGGTCTCCTACTATCTGAGGATGCCAAAGCGGCGGCAAAAGCCTATGTTGATAGGTACTTACCAAACAACTTTGACAATACCATGGAAATCAGAAAAGTCGTTAAGCAGGCAATTGAAGAGGGCAATACATCAAAAGCTATTCTTTCATCCCTTCAACAGCTATATGGAATGGATGCAGAAGGAGTCGAAGAATTAGAGATAATCTCTCTATCAAAGGCAGTGTTTGACTTCATTATTGAAGAAGTCAAGAAAAAATGAAATCATTGGTGGCACCGAAATGCCACCGTTTCCTCGATTTTGCAATCTCGGAAAGATTATCGTTTAGACTTTCCGCCTTTCTCATAACCAGCGGTCCACTTTGTGTCCCGTGGTCTCATCCGGCGCTTGAGCCTAGCAGTTTTGCACTTGTTCGAGCAGAACCACAGAACTGATCCATCCTTTGTTTGCACAAAGGCCATTCCTGTCCCCGGTTCAATATCCTTGCCGCAAAACACGCATTTCTGAGTGCCTACCATGCGCTTAGCGCCTCCTCATTTTACGTGCTTCACGTTCAGTTTCTCGGAGAATCAGAATGTCACCCATTCTGACTGGTCCCTTGACATTACGGGTCAAGACACGTCCCTTATCTCTGCCATCAAGTATCTTCACTCGCACCTGAGTGATCTCTCCTGTAACCCCCGTGCGTCCTAGGAGCTGTATCACTTCAGCAGGAATTGATGGAGTTTCAACTTCATCTTCTTTCTTACTCATTGGAGGCCATCACCTGAGAGTATTACTTCCGAAGAGCATTAACCTTGCCAACAACATCTTCGACAAGATCCTTTGCTTTCCCCTCAACAATGATTGCAACCGCTGCAGTGGGCCTTTCAATACCCGCAGCTGCTCCAAGATTCTTCTTGCTAGGCACGAAGATGTACGGGGCTTTTCTGTCGTCGCAGAGTCCTGGAAGGTACATTATGACCTCTGGGGGCTCAACGTCTTCAGCGATAATCACAAGACGAGCAATTCCACGTTCGATGCTCTTTGTGGTTTCATTAATTCCTTTTTTGATACGACCTGTATCCTTAGCTACCTCAAGGGCTTCAAGAGACTTCTTCTGAAGCTCCTCAGTAGCTTCCCATTCAATAAACGAAGGCTTTGGCATTTTTCTACCTCTGTATTCACTTCATTGGTATGAAATCGTTAACCATGACACGCGAACATGCGTGCTTCGTCCGCCCAATCTCCTCTTTCTTTTAAAACTGTCGAAGTGTGAAAGCGCTAGGCAATCGCTACCTAGTATCCAAAACGATGCAATGCTTCACTGAGCTCAGCATCTTCTATTTCTAGGTGCTCTAAAACCGAGTATCGATTTCTGCTCTTCATTATATCCAATCCATGATGTATGTGCTGAATGAACTGATTCTGGGACATCTTCATTTCCTTTAGTGTATGTGGCATTTGCCTATCCACAAGAAATTGATACATCATTTGGGCGTCATATTCAGCATATCTCGCACGTTCAAGGAAGTGCAGGCACAAGGGCGTCGCAAAGGCCACCTGCAGACCATGAAGCTCATTGGAGTTTCGGTCCATTGCATGTGATATCGCATGTTCCGTACCAGAGCAAGGTCGCGAACTACCAAAGATGCTCATCGCTCTGCCTGCATCAATAAGGGCTCTAATCAATGTCTGAAGGCTTTGGTCCTTTAGCACTGACTCTAATGCGGATCTCACAAGGCTGTATACACTTCTGTCAAAGGGTTCCCCATGTTCATTGTGGGCAAGTTCCCATTCCTCCAGACTTGAGGCTTTGCACACAATATCACCCAAACCTGCAAGCTTGAGCTTAGGCGGGGCCTTCTCTATTATGGAGAGGTCTGCAATGATACCAACGGGACTCTTGCATCTCTCGGAGTAGCGATATCCATTATGACATACCGAAGCCACATTGCTAGCTATGCCATCATGGGATGCTGCAGTTGGAACCGCTATCCAGTCAAGTTCTGTGCTTCTTGCCAGAAGCTTCGCAGTATCTAAGCTTCGACCTCCTCCGAAGCCAAGAATGATGTCCTTCCCCGTCATCTTGGATACTTCTCCCGATTCATACTCAGAAACAAGTAGCCACGTTTGCTCTGCGCCCATGAGGTCTTCCACTGCTGTCTTGTACTCCGAAAGGAGAAAGGCATCTGTGACAAAGACAGGATACTTGTAGTCCTCCAAGAAGTCATCTACCTTTCCTAGAGCCCCCTTTGTTATCACAATGAAACGGGGATCTGTATTTGACATTCATTCAACTCCGTGGTGTCCGAAAGGCTCGTTTTGGTGGCTTACTTTTGCCTAACAGATGACTGTTAAGCTCTTCTATGCCGCGCCTTTTGGATGCCACTCTCAGCAACCTTAAGTAGTGGGCAGGAAGGCGCTGGCGACTAATAGTCAGTGTTACGTGGAAAATACATTAGCTATTATGTTTCCCATACAGGACAAACATAGCGAACCACTTGGGGTTCATAACATGACTCGATACTTCAAGGTCGCCCTCATGGGCTCGGGATATGCGGGAAAATCCACGTTAATCAAGCTGCTGACTGATAGAATGGAGAAACTGCAGGTGAACTATCAGCCCACAGCAGGGATGGACTGTGGTACAATCACCCTTGATGGTTCTACCAAGGTATCGCTTGTAGAGATGGGAGGTCAGTCCCATTTCGAGTTTATGTGGGCGGACTTGATGAAAGGCAGCAGAATGGTTGTCGTCGTTACAGAAAGCAATCCCAAGGCAGTTTTGAAGACCCGCCAATTGTTGCAGAAATACAAGAAAGAGCTCGATGGAATGCAAATCATTGCGATTGCCAACAAGCAAGATATTCCTGGCTCAATGAAGCCCGAAAGCGTTCAAGACTTGTTGGGAGTACCAACGTACGGTATGGTAGCCATAGATCCAAAGCAGAGGCTCAATGGATACAAGCTAATTGTCAATGGACTGAAGGATCTAATCCAAGTGGCAGCCTAGTTGAATCCCGAATCCTTCCTGTATCGGTATAAAAGACAACGCTTTTATACAGACACCTTTTTGAGCAAGTTGCCCAGGGCACGGGCGACTGAGCTATACAGTAAACCTGTTCCGTAGCGAGTCCGTCCGGGATAATGTGTTTTGGGTGAATACCCCGCGGTCAGGTGAGCCAATGGAGATCACTATCATTCACAGGCAGGACGATGCTATTCACTTTCTAGCTGAGGGCATTGATGTGTCATTTGCCAATGCTCTTCGGAGAACGATGCTTACCAGAGTCCCTGCAATGGCAATTGATGAAGTACTGGTACTTGAGAATACAAGTGTCATGTATGATGAAATCCTTGCCCATAGAATGGGACTAGTACCCCTAGTAACCGACCTAGAGAGCTACAATCTTCCCCGGGACTGCGATTGCGAAGGAAAGGGATGTAGTCTTTGTCAATGCACGCTTACCCTAGAGAAGGAAGCTGGCAGTGAGGAAGTGGTCGTTTATTCTGGTGACCTTACGTCCCAAGATCCGAAAGTGATAGTAGCATCAGATAAGATACCTCTAGTGAAACTCGCTCAAAACCAGCGACTAATCATTGAGGCCTACGCTCGTTTGGGCACTGGTTTCGAGAATGCCAAATTTCAACCAGTATCCACAGTCGCCTACAAGTACATCCCGATTGTCGAAGTTGACGAGTCTAAGTGTACAAAGTGCGAGGCTTGTGTAGAGGTCTGTCCGAAGAAAATCTTCAAGATTGATGGAGACGTCATAACGACCCAGAATACCCTTGATTGCAGTATGTGTGAAATATGCGTTCAGGAGTGTGAACCTGGGGTTATAACAATCGGGTCAAAGAAGGATGCTTTTCTCTTCAAGGTGGAATCTACAGGAGCTCTGAGTCCAGAAACAATCGTTGAGAAAGCGACCGAGATTCTGAAGGAAAGAATCCGTGTGGCCCTTGACTTTGCAGGTACATTGTGAGGTGAGCTGAATAGTGAAAACGGGAAGTACTGACCCCAACACACGCGCACTGATTAATGCACTACATAAGACATCGATAAAACATGATGCAAGTATTTGGAAGAGAGTTGCGGAGCTAGTTGCTAAGCCCGCAAAGAACCGCTGTATAGTAAATGTTGGGAAGATTGAGCGTCATACACGTGCCGGAGACATTGTCGTCATCCCGGGAAAGGTATTGGGTTCTGGCAACCTATCGCACAAAGTGACAGTTGCTGCTCTCAATGCTTCGACTTCTGCACGATCAGTAATAGTTGACGCCGGTGGATCGCTAATCTCAATTCCTGAGTTACTAAAGCAGAGCCCAAAGGGCAAAGGAGTCACGATAATTGTATAGGTGATATCAATGAGCGATCAAAAAATCAAAGTTTACGACGCCGAGAACATGATTCTTGGTCGACTGGCCTCAAAGGTCGCAAAAGCTGCTTTGCTTGGCGAGTTCATTGCGATTGTGAATGCTGAGAAGGCAATCATTACTGGTGACAAGCATACGGTCATCAAAGCCCTCAAGGAGAAGCACAATATACGCACCTCATACAATCCTCGAAAGGGACCTTTTCATGAGCGTCGACCAGACAAAATGGTCCGTAGAATGATAAGAGGAATGTTGCCTTGGCCCAAGCCTCGAGGAAAAGAGGCCTACAAGCGCATTCAAGTCTTTATCGGAGTTCCCAGCGAGTTTACAGATACAGAGAAGATCGTCCTCGAAGGTTCGAGGTATCACAGTCTGAAACAGAAGTACATTACCGTCCAAGACTTGAGTCATGAACTTGGATGGAGAAATCCGGAGGTTGCATGAAGTGGCTGTTAAAGTAGTTGTTACCACTGGAAAGCGAAAAACTTCTTTGGCAAAAGCCACAATAAAGAAAGGAAATGGCAGAATCCGTGTCAATGGTCGTCCCATCGAGGTTTATCGACCGGAGATTGCCAAGATGCGCATAATGGAGCCTCTAATCATCTTCGGCGATGATTGGAGGAAGTATGACATCAGAGTCCGTGTTAGTGGAGGTGGGTTCATGAGCCAAGCTGATGCTGTGAGAATGTCCATAGCAACAAGCCTGTTTCGTATGAGCCAAGACTTCGAAGCACGCTCAAGAATGCTAGAGCATGATCGAACCATGCTTGTTGGTGACCCACGACGTACCGAGCCAAAGAAGTTCGGAGGGCCGTCGGCGCGTTCACGTTATCAGAAATCATACAGGTGATGCGATAAGATGATAATTCCAGTACGCTGTTTTACATGTGGAAAAGTAGTTGCCGACAAATTCGAGCAATTCAAGCGACAGGTACGTCAACAGGAAGACCCAGCTGAGGTTCTGGATAACCTTGGACTGGACCGATATTGCTGCAGGAGGATGCTCCTAGCGCATATCGATATTATTGATAGTTTCATGGCCTTTGCCACGACAGAAGCTGCGGAGGGTAATCAATGATGAGTGAAACAGAGATTCCAGAAACAGAACCAGAACTACTAATTGCGATGGACAAGTACCTAGCTGCTGGCTGTCACATTGGAACCCAGGTAAAGACCCAAGATATGGACCCCTTTGTGTATAGACAGCGCCCAATCGGTCTCTTCGTGCTAGATGTTCGAAAGACTGACGAGAGAATTCGTGCGGCAGCCAAGTTCATTGCAAGATTTGAATCCTCCAAAATCGCGATTGTTTCTGGCCGTGTGTACGGAAAGCGCCCCGTAGAAACCTTTAGCCACTACATTGGTGCGACTCCCTTCACTGAACGCTTTGTGCCCGGCACGTTCACAAATCCAAATATTGCCGGTCCAAGAAGCTATGTTGAACCGGATTTGGTGGTGCTAACAGACCCACGTACTGACCAGCAGGCACTCGCTGAAGCTGCCAGAATTGGGATTCCAGTGATTGCGTTATGCGACACTGACAACCAGACAACAAACGTGGACTTTGTAATCCCATCAAACAACCGTGGCCGAAAGGCACTTGCCCTGATTTACTTCCTTCTCACTAGGCAGGTCTTGAGGGAGCGAGGAGCAATACCTGAGGACGCGGAACCAGTCTTCACGCCAGAAGACTTTGAGCCCCAGATTCAGAGGTTCTGAGGGTATATTCCCTCAGAACCATCTGGACTATTCTTCAATGATGACTATGCCTCGGTCGGCATCTATCCTTACCTTCTGTCCTGTTTCTATTTTATCTATGTCAATCTTATCTACGGTAGGTATCTCAGAAATTATACTGCCTACCGCAATGACAGGGTCTGTTTCCTTGTTTACTATGGCAACTGGCGCCTTGTTTGCCTTTTTCAATGCATAAAGGACATATGACCCCACTGTTGACCCCTTCCCGCTTGGCATTACTAGCACCTTGCCAGACACAGACTTACCTTCAAGTGGATGGTCTTTTTCTACAACTTCGCCTGTATCTGGGTCAACACCCCCGTAAAAACTGATGTCCACTCTTGTGACAAGAGCTTCGCCCTCTGTTTTGCCCTTGTAGATCTTTCGTCCCTGTAATTCCTTCAATTCAATGCCTCCTTTATGCATTCCTCTATGTTTCGGATCTTGATGTCAAATTTGTTCTTTCCTCTTGCATAGAAACATGCTTTTGCAGAATCTGTCATCAGACCCCTAAACCGGCCTTCCAATGGTGCCACTGCACAACAAGCATCACTGACAAGGTATGCCCCTGATCCTTCTATCTTATCGTAATACCCCATCTTGATAGCTATATCTTTTGTAGGCTTTGCAGTTGTAATCCAGACGGTCTTCCCATTGGCCACTTTCTTTCCATCAAGCATCTCAGCAATTTTAGCAATATCTGCGATACTTGCATGAGGGCATCCAATACTGATGAAATCAATCTCTGCCTCTTTGTCATCAAGCTCTGCACGTGCCTTGTCCAAGTCATCTAGGGTAATTGTTTCGGTCTTCTCGGGAACAGGTGTCCGATTTGGCGTTATTCCTTCCATATGAAACAGGGCTATGCCACCGTAGGTAGCTATCGATGCACAAAGAGACCTAAGCTGATCTGTTGTAGCATCCTTAACTCCCCTGACATATGGAATCAGTTTTCCTGTCCGGTCTCCAATTGCCTTCCCTAATAGACCGAAATCATCTGTGGTTGAGAGCTCTGGTTCCACGTCATATGACACTTGTGCAACTCGGTTCTTCTCAAGATGAAAGCCATACTCTGCAGTCTTTCCAGTGAGGGCCGAGGCCAAAGCGCTTGGTCCTCCCTCTCGATTCGTAAGCGCCCCTATTACGGAATTCGCAAAGCAGACAGCAGATGATTCAGCCCACGCAATGTGCTCGCCATAATGAGGCAGATTCCCTATGAGGTACGGTGTACAGGTACAGGTTGTTACAACGCCCATTCTTTCGAATGCATCTACTACTCTCTGCTGGTTCTCAGCAAAGTCTTCACTTATCCCATGCTTCTTCCACTCAATCAGGTCCATACCTGCAGGGTTCAGTGTAGTAAGAACTCGTGTCTGACCGTCCTCAGCCATTTCCGAGAGGTACTCAAGCCCAGCTTCACCAAGATTGTGGTATGAAACTCCTGCGATTTGCACACTAGACACGGGAATAAGCCGTTCTGCACCGTAAATCTCTCCAAGTGTTGCTATAATCTCCATGGCCTTTCTTGTGGCTTTCCCATGCTTTCCATCTAGCATTTCAGTTTCTTCTTTTGTTAGTTCAAGTCCCATACTACTCACCCAAGAACTTCTTCAGGTCAACTCCTGGGAAGTGTGCCTTGTCAAAGCTCTTCCCCTTCGTTTCTAGGTCCTTTGTACAGTCGAAGCCAATCTTCGTGGTCATCTTTGTACTAGGTTCCGCACTTGGATCAAGAGAACTGCCGGGTTCTCTTTCCTTAACTATAAGGTTCATGTCCCCCTGGAATCTGGTAGCCATGGCCCATTCTCTCTCCTGTTCATCGTAAATATCGATGTCCTTGTCATAGACCCAGACGTGTTTGGCACTCTTATGACCTGCAAAAGCACCTTCGATTGCCTTCACTCCATCATCGTCTTTGGCCTTTTCAATCTGAACAGCGATGTGAAGCCAACTTGCTCCTCCTGGAGTAATGTTCACATCTAAGACATTGACTCCAAGCTCCTTAATGCTCCTGAAGACAGTTGGTTCTCTTGGCATGCCCATCAGTATCTTGTGTTCAGACCTGCCTGGAAGAAGACCTTGCCAAATGGCGGTCTTTCGATGTGTTATCTTCCTAACCTCAAAGACGGGCTCTTCTCGAATTACATCAACAGTTTCTGTAAGATCGATAAATGGGCCCTCATTATGACGCTCATCCAAGAACACTCGCCCTTCCAACACAAATTCACAATCAGCAGGTATCATAAGGTTGACCGTCTTTGCCTGTGTGACCCTAATCGGTTTCAATGCATTTGCAATCTGAAGTTCATCTACGCCAGTTTCCACTGAAGTAGCTGCTGCAATCAAGACTTCAGGCGTATTCCCTATGCAGTACGCCACATCTACCTCTTCGTTTCGTTTGAGAAACTTGTGAAAGTCCCTACCACTCACTACTCTAGTGACCATATGATCCTTCGATATTTGCATCGCTCGGTGAAAATCAAGATTCTGTCCAAACTCCGGGTCCGACGCAACTACTACTCCTGACGAAATATAAGGCCCGCCATCAATCTTATTGTGCAACAGAATGGGAAGCTCATCAAGGTCTACTGCATCCTCTACAATTTCTTGGCACGGCGCCACATCCGTTTCTTCTGGCTGGCTTCTCCTCTCGATTGCATTTGATAGTGTGGGAATAATTTCTCTTATTTCAATACCAAAATAGGCTGCTATTTGTTCCTTAGTACAGAATAGATTTCCGGCAACCCTATAGTTGGATTCCTTCACCTTTTCAAAGAATACGGGTGTTGGCTCCAGTGCTTTCAAAACACCTGCAATCTCCAAGTTCTTCGAAATTGGCTTCTTCACTTGTTCAATCTTGCCATTCTTGACAAGCTGTTCAATGTATCTTTCTAGAATCATATGCTCACCTCAAAGACCGAACGTTGTATTGTATACCAGCGGAGAACCACTCTTCTCCAGCGCCTTTGCAATTCGGTTCTGTGTTTCCTTGTCTGGAGCAAGAGCAATCATATTGCCTCCTCGCCCAGTACCTGTCAGCTTAGCACCGATGGCGCCGTTCATTCTTGCTGTGTCAACCATATCATCCAGTTCCCTGCAAGAAACCGTTAGTTCCTGCAATAGTTCATGATTTTTGTTCATTAATTCTCCAGCATGCTTGGCGTCAAATCTGAGAAGAGCATTTCGTGCATCCTGTACAAGTTTCCTGTACTCCTCTACTATATCTGCAAACCATGTTGGGTCAGCTTCCTTCTTCTTCCTTACATCACCAACAACTTGCGTAGTGCTTGCCGTGATGCCCGTGGAAGCGATGGTAAGATAAGCCGTATCTTTCAGCTTCAGTTTCTCGAAGGATGGTGGTCCTCCACTGAGGTCACGCACATACCATACTAATCCACCAAAGGTAGAGGCAGTATTGTCAATGCCAGAAGGTGTGCCATGATATCCCTTTTCGCCTTCAAATCCAATCTGGTTAATCCTTTCATCATCATAACCCAGTTTGAACTCCTCATTCAATGCACGTGCCAAAGAAACGCAGCTTGCAGCACTCGCTCCGAAACCAGAGGCACAGACCAAATCGCCATCCAATTCGATATGGATACCATTTTCAGAGAGATCTACGCCGGCAGCTCGAACTACTAAATCAATTGACTCCTTCTGCTCAGCCATCTTTTTGGCTTTATAGCCAGGAACTTCAGGCCTTCTGTCATCCAAGGTCCAGCCTGCTTTTCCAGTACGATTCACTACAGCTCTTGTTCCAGAAGCTATTCCAGCAGCCAGGGCGGGAAGGCCATAGACCACAAAGTGCTCTCCATAGAGGATGCTCTTTCCAAAACCAACGCCTTGTCCCATTGAATCATCTTCTCCGATTTGCTGAAGGCGGTCAAACCTTCGGCACTTTTGAATTCTTCCTTAGATAAACACCGAACCCACGTACTGGAAAGGATACACAAGACTCATGACGGGGTGCTTTCCAACATATATGTGCATGAAACTCCTTGACCTATTTTCCGGCGCTGGGGGCTTTGCTTTCGGATTTGCTCCTATGGCCAGTGGCTGTCACGTTGCAGTAGACACGGACAAGTTTGCTTTAGGGACCTACCGACTGAATTACCCAAAGGCAATGACTTGTCAGAGGGATCTCCACTATCTTCATTCTACTGAAATTGAGCATTTTCTCGGTGGAACGCCTGATGTGATAATTGCCTCACCTCCATGTGAGGAGTTTAGTCGAGCCAATCCTAGAAGTTCATCTCTTGCAGTTGACAGAATATATGGCACTGGAACAGCTCGTCTGGTCTTGGATGCAATACGAATCATTGGTGACTTGTCACCACAAGTCTTTGTAATAGAGAATGTAGGAGCCATAATGGAGTCAGGTGGGCGTGAAGTTCTTCATCGGGAGTTCGCCCGTGTTGGAATTGACAACCTATACTTCAATCTGATTCGGGCGCATCACCATGGGAACCCATCGAAACGGCTCAGGGTATTCATAAGCAATCTGAGGTTCAGACTACCAAGGCATCGCACCCCAAAAGTCATCGAAGCGATTGGCGACCTTCCGGCTTTGAATATTGACGCAATATGGTCCCCCGGTATTAAGATACCCAATCATACCTTTGTCCCAGTATCAGAAGAGAAGATGAAGCGTCTCAGAAAGACCGGTTATGGAAGAGGAATCAAGTACTTCCGAGTTTCAAAGAAGAAGACTATTCCCAACTGGGTCCGGCTTGCTCCGAACCAAGTTGCAACCTCAATCATTGGGCTTTCAAGGTACATTCATCCCTTTGAGAACCGTCTACTCACAGTGCGCGAACACGCAAGACTCATGAGTTATCCTGACACTTACATTTTTACTGGTCCCACAGACAGTCAATACAATCAAGTTGGTGAGAGTGTTCCCCCACAAATATCCCATCTCATTGCAAAGGAGGTAGAAGCCTATCTTGAAGAATCATGCTAGGAATGTCTTCGTAATTCTTCATAATGTTCATGCAGTAAGCAAAGTGGTTGAAACAGCACAAGTCGTCTATGGCTTGGGATTTGCTAACTACATAGTAACGAAAGCCGAAGGTTCGGCAGCGCAGACAGGTGTGCCTGATGCAAATCGACTTGCCATTAAGATGAGTGGTAGTTTCATGGTACTGCCTGATCTGGCTGATGCCCTTGAACTGCTCGGGGTCTACAAACCATTCTTGTTGGCATCTCCTGTTCTCACTGACAAACGGGTTGAAACAGACACTCTAATAGATCATCTGAAGTCCGTAGGGCGGGTTGTAATTGTCGTTTCAGGCAGCAATAGCTCCTTTTCAAGAAAAGAAATGGACTTGGGAAACTGTGTCAGTCTGGATGCCAAGGTTGACATTGGACCTGCAGGCACAGTAGCAGTTGTCCTTTATGGCATAAAGGCTGCGATTTCATGAAAGGCACGTGTGACTGGCGTAAGGTATATGTCCACACAGTGTGAAAGCAAACCATGAAATAGTGGAAGCGTAGAATCGATTGCTTGTCGTAATTGCCTCAGTTGTTATTGCGTGGTTATTGGTACGTGAAACTGGCACAGAGAAGATAGTCATCCTTCTTTCCATAGGACTCATCACATCTTACATAATTGCTGTGCTGGCCAGTCTGCCACCTATTACAGAAATCTCACTAAGCGAAAATGAAGATTTACGAGTCTTTTCACCCGTTGCATATCCATTTTGCATTCAGCAATACCGGAATTATGCCGCGCAGCTCTTCAGCTACGCAGTAACCCTCGGTTGGCCAGAAGGAACTCCCCTGCTGCAGCTTGCTCTCCAAGACGACCAATCGGAGTTTATCCACGTACAGCATTATCTCTCAGGCCTAGGTCTTGGAATGCTACTTCTTCTAGGGATGGCAATTCTTGTAGGAACACTCGCTGTTCTCGATAGAATGAATATACGCATGCGGAGGCAAAGAACGCCTTCGGTTTTCCTGATAATCCCTCCGCAGCTAATTCTTCTTATCTTGGTAGTATCTCAGAGCCTTGTTGGGAGCATTGTCTATACTCTTGGAGGGGTTATTGTCCTACTAATTACACTATATCCCACCTTGCAGGCTGTTCGAAGCAGAAATCTTGAGAAATTAGATACAGGACTAAAATGAGATGTGGTGGGCCGGAGGCGATTTGAACGCCCGATCCCTTGGATCCGAACCAAGAATCATACCAAGCTAGACCACCGACCCATGGTCAAAGTGACCCCCCTTGGGAATCATTTAACGATTTCGTTGAATCTCTCACGAAGTCCCTTTATGCTATCAATATACTGACCCGACATGCTATAGACCTCTGAACCCAGAAAGTCAATGCAATTATTCTCAAAAAGGGGTCCTCGAAATTCCGTGTCTATTCTGTTGATTGAAATGCCGGAGAACAACTCGTTGAAGCTTGGTAACGTAATTACTACCCCTTCGCCGTCATCTGGTTTTGGGGCAACTCCCATGCATTGTCTTGCGCAGTTCTTATTCAGCACAGAGCGAAGAATGACCGGAATGCTAGCACCCGAACGTTTTCTCTCGCCTCTGCCAATTTCTGGCGCGGAAGCAACACGTATGCTGCGTATTGTTGGATGATTGTGTCCAAGAATCAATGTAGTCGCATCAAGAACTAGCTCAGATGGCCAAGTGTGACCATGGAGCAAGCCTATGGATGGCTTCTCCGGAAGCAGAACTCCAAACGCACTCTCAAGGGATATTCTTCGTGGCAGCAATGCTGCAAGGTCACCATCATGATTTCCTGGGATTACAAGTGTATCTACAATATCAGTAACTGCCATCATGAATTCTGGGACCAATCGCCAGTTGAATGGCGTGTCTGCAGTGATGGTGTGTTTGACATCTCCTAGAATGTAGAGTCTTGCTATGCCATACCTGCTGACTAATCCCGATATCCTGCTAAGCATATTTTCTTGCTGAGGTGGGAACGAAACTCCCTTCTTTTTCGTCAGTTCCTCTTCGAAACCAAGGTGAAGGTCCGAAATGAGCAATATCGAACCAGATTCTGCTTCCAGTATCATTCCTCGGTCATCATATACTACTGCCATCAATCCGAATTGATAATCCTACAACATTTTAACGTGCTCCTGTGTACAGTTATAGGAGTAATATGCTGCTTCCTGCACATGAAACGAAAAGGCTCTCAAAGGAAAACATGACTCAGCAAGATATCGAATACTTCCGCAACAAGTATGGTAAGAGGTTTGTTCGTGCGCTACGGTCCGTTGAGGAAGGTAGGGTGACACGGTACAATTTCCGTCCCAGTGAAACTGTACGGTGGTCAGTTCGGGGAAGCAGACGTGAGTACTTGGTAATCCCCGAAATCTTCTGCACTTGCAGAAGCTTCTATCACGAGGTTGTAATCGATGGCAATTCAACAATGTGCTATCACTTATTGGCGCAGAAGATTGCGGAACTCCGAAGAGAGTATGAAATTGCGGACTGCACTGATGCAGATAGAAGAAAACTAGTTGTGAAATGGCGAAGGACTGACTAGCATTTTGTAGATTGGAATTTGAGGATAAGTTTTTAACATCGCCCCGAGTCTGGCACGCCGATTGACAGGAAGGTCGGAATAGTCCCATGTTGCGTTTCAAAGGCACCTCTAATATTGTAGCAATCGTAGTTGTAGCTTTGATTATTCTGTCGAGTATTCCTGGCAATGTAAAGGCTCAAGATTCACTAGATCCCATTGTGATTATCTATGATGCTAGCAATAGGCCTCAGTTTAGTGCCACAGATGAAGAGGAAGGTTTCAAGCTCCTCTTCGATATGGTCAATGCTTCCACAAGGTATCTGCTGAAGGTAAATACTGGTACAATTACCAACGAAACGCTAAGCGAGGCTGACATTCTGATAATTGGGGAACATGCGATAAGTGAACCCTACGAAGATGAAGAGATCAAATCCATCTCTTATATGCTAGCCAATGGTAGCTCTTTGCTGGTGCTTGGAAATCCAACCATACCCAGGAACTCTACCTACTGGTCAGATACCACCCTTCAGACACTTGGCGACAATCGAGTCTTGAACGACCTACTAGACGGTCTCAATATGACCAGTCCGCGATTCAGCACTAATGTGACAGGCGATGGCATCTGGGGCGATGCAATGTTTGATTACGACCAAGCCCTCAACGAGTCCTACCCATGGGTTTTGCGTCTGGATGCTACAGCTTGGAACTCCCTTCATCCAATCTTCAATGACATAAACGAACTGGTTCTCATGACTGCCACTCTGAAACCAATCGATTTGGCGAGTTCACTTGCAACAGGCTACGAATCATCCTTTGCACAATTTAGGGTGAGTGCCCTTGCCTACGCAAACTACAGCTTCCCAAATATGACGTTAGACCAGTTTGCCGAGAGTCCCCTCTCCTATTCGGCAATAAATGGCACTTTTCCATCATGGTTGTCAGCCTTTGAGTTCAACCAAAGCAGGGTCGTGATATCTGGCTCAGGAATCATGTTTACCGGACTCGATGTTGATGTCTATGATGCTGATACTGCATGGTTCTACACTGCCGATAATGCTCGTCTATTCATGAACATGCTCAACTGGCTGTCAGAGGAATTTGTAGAAGCTCCCGGAGCAATCGAACCGATGTTGATAATCTCTGGGACAATCTTGGTGGTTGGTGTTGCGTACTACCTATTGAAGAAGCTCAGGTAAAGGCTACCAATCTGGTGGCGAAACTTCTACAGAAGCAATGATATCTTCAATCTGTTTCCTTAGTTCAAGAATTCCTATCTTCTTCACTGCGGAGGCCGATACAATCCTGGGCTCTTGACCTGGCAAAGCAAACCTAAGTCTTTCTTCCAAATAATCAAGTTCTGACAATTTCTGCTTCTTCTTTAGCTTGTCGATCTTATTAGCCAAGATAATCACATTTGATGCAATCTCGGATAGAAATGTATAGAACTCGAGGTCAATAGGTATCTCTCCTCTTCCTTCCCACCTCTCAACCAGTTCTCGAAAGAGTGAGATATCAATGATTAACACAGCTAGAAGAATGTCTTCACTCCACCCTTCCAACTTCTGAACCAGCAAGGTCTTCATCTCTTCAATCGCTGTCTTACTCGTACTAGCCATATAGCCAAATCCAGGAATATCCACAATGGTGACAGACCCCAGGTCAATCATCAACTCCCATCGCGTGCTCCCAGGCTTTTTTCCGACTCTAACTTTTCTTCCAGTGAGTGCCCGAATTATACTGCTTTTACCCACATTACTTCTGCCTGCAAATACGATGAGCGGCTTCTTCATTCTAATTCCCCCAAAATGGCCGTGTTCTTGCGTACTCTTTTTCTGCTTCAGCAATCTTTCTCAAGAGAGCCCGTCTATCTGTCAACCCGGGGTGAAGAATCCGCGAAGCTGTCGTTGGGCCCAATCCTCGTCCAGCGAGCACAAGCAATGCTCTCTTTCCATAGGTTGAAACCAGAGTTGCAGTCAGCCCTCCAGCTCTATACTTTTTATCTTCGGCTTTTGATAGAGGCGTTCCAGCTACTCTCTTTGCAACAATCTTCACAAAATCGGTGTCCGTGGAGAATAGCGCAGCAATCATCTTCGAGCTGCATACAGGACATTGAATGCTCTCTTCTAAGGTGGATATAGTTCGAACCGAATTCCAATCTCCGTTTGCCATGCAGACCAGTCTGAACTTCTTGGAAATCAGTCTTTCTTCAATCATTGCAAGTATCTCATCCTCGTCCGTAATCTCTCCAATGACCTCGAATCTTGTCTTCTCTTCAACAATTAAACGTGCAAGGGCAGATGGTCCTTTTATCTGGACAACATGGATCACAATTTTATTTCTTGATGCTGCATCAAAGATATCCATTACAAGTGCACTATCAAGTTTTTCACTCAAAACCTCTCTCATTGCCTCGTCGAAAACGGGCGACCCTTCGTAAGACTGTATTAGTCGACCTATCGGAATTTCCCTAATCTTCGCATCGCGTCGAATGATTCCCATGCGACGACCTACATGAATGAATCTGGATGCAAAGGTCTGCGTTCTTTTAACAGCCATTTCGAGAATTTCCGCCGCCTGTTTCCCATTGTAGTCCCCAAGAATGTCAACTATCTGTTCTGGAAGCAGCTTCCCATTTGACGTGAACAGAATCCTGTAAGGGTCACTCTCAACAGCAACATCGTAGCCTACTCTAGTACTTAGCAATGCTGCAACCACCACCCCTAAGGCTTCGTTCGCCTTGGTCCCAAGAGGTGCATGTAGGACCAATCCTGAATCGAAGTCCTCTATTACGAAACGATTGTGTCCTGGGAGGTGGCCAAGTGCATCCTTTGCCAATCCAACTGTCTTCAAGACATGCTCTTGCGCCTCACCAATAATCCCATATTCCTGTTCCAACCATTGTCTGGCCTCTGGTTCGTCCTTTGATCCCACAGCATTCCATACGCTTGCGGTTTCAGTGGCCACATTATAGGGCACGGGAATCATTTCGCCAATCCATCTGGGCGCTTGTATATCGATGTCGGTCACAGGTGCACATACAACTTCGTCTTCCTCAATGCTGACAACCTGCCATGGACGACCTCTGATAACAAATACAGTTCCTGTTTCCAGACTCCCAGTAACATAGTCTTCGTCAAGTACGCCAATACTTGACTGGGTGCTGATATCAAGCGCGTTCACCTGTTGAACATCCGGGATTGTACTAAGATGCTCGTAGTAGAAAATACGAGTTCTTCTTCCCCGAGAAACCATCTCGCCGTTGACTTCCGCAGTCTTTCTCTCAATCATGAATTTCAACAAGGTATCCAGTTCCGGACCCGAAAGGTCTGAGAATGGATATGCTTTTCTCAACAGATTAAGAAGTTCAGCACGTTTTGCCGTTTGGATACTAAGCAAAATCCCACAGAGCTGATGGGCCAACACATCCCATGGTTTCTGTGCAATCGCAGCTTTCTCCACCTTATTTGCCAATGCTCGTCTTAGGATAACCCCTGACTCCGTAATATCGTCCAGATTCGCTGTGGAAAGAACGACCCCCTCTGCGACCCTGCCAACTCCATGCCCTGCTCGACCGATTCTTTGGAGCGCTCGCGAAACCTCTCGAGGGCTGCTGTACTGTATGACCAAGTCTGCTTGTCCAATGTCAATTCCTAGCTCAAGGCTCGATGTAGCAATTATCGCTTTTGAAGCACCGCTCTTCAATCTATTCTCAGCTGAAAGGCGAATTTCTTTTGCGAGCGATCCATGATGAACATCAAATTCATACGATGGACTCATTGAAGCCATCTTGGCACCCAAGACCTCAGTAAAGGAACGTGTATTGGTGAAGACAATAGTTGAATTATGTGCCGTTATTAATTCCATAATGCGTAGCAGTCGTGCCGTGGAGTGTGGTGGATAAGAGATTTTTCGCGCAATTTCCTTGTGTTTCTCATTTGGAATTGGCATCTCTACTCTAAGGTCCATCTTTCTTGACTGATACCCTGCCCATATCGTGCTAACAGCACTTCCTGTACCTCCAAGAAGCTGAGCCACTTCCTTTGGATTTCCAACTGTAGCTGATAAACCAATTCTTTGAACACGTGTTCCAGTTAGCTGTTCGAGTCTTTCAAGCCCGACGCTTAACTGCACGCCTCTCTTGCTATCTGCAAGCTCGTGTATCTCGTCTACAACCACTGCGAACACTGTCTTCAAATGATAACTTAGACGCTTAGCCGGAAGTATCGCCTGAAGGGTTTCTGGAGTGGTTATGAGCAAGTTCGGTGGCTTTATGGCTTGCTTTCTTCTTGCATATTGACTAGTATCTCCATGACGAACATCAACTGTAAGATCTAATTGGTGGCACAGCTCCTCAATTCGCTTGAATACATCTCGGTTCAAAGCTCGAAGTGGGGTTATGTATAATATATAGAAACCGAATAGCTCCCTCTTGTGCTTCAAATCATACAGCTTCTGAAGTAAAGGGAGTAGTGCAGCTTCTGTCTTACCACTTCCAGTAGGTGCAAGAAGTAGCACATTATTCTTGCTTTCAAGGATGACTGGAATTGCTTTCTCCTGAATCTCGGTGGGCTTCGTGATGCTCTGTTGCAGTAAGAATTGGTTAATCGCATTTCCTAATCCCGAGAAGGCATTCATCCAGAGGACTTCCTAATCTGATGTCGAATCTCATTAACAAGAATTCGCAAATCGGTCTTGAGTGTGACCTCAGCATCATGTATCATCCCCTCTATCTTTTGAATTATATCCTCTATACTCCCTTCCTCTCCTGAAATCTTTCCTACAAGCATCTGAATCTGCTCTAGGTTTGCAAAATGTCCTGCAACACGCTCGAATGATAAACGGAGAACCTCTTGGGCTTTCATCGGGAGCAGTCTCCCGCCAAACTACTCTTCCTCTTCCTCGCCCCAAACAGAATATGCTAGAATCATCATTAGGGCGACGATTCCCATCGCGTTCAGGATGATGTATAAGATGGATTGAAGGAAATTAGCTTGCATAGGAATCGAGCGTTTTCGGATTGAGTCTGCTTATAATCGTTGCTGATAGAAGAGGGTTGCACTATGCAACTTGTCGGGCTTCATAGTATTGATCAATGAAGTCCCCATAGACGTCAACAGCCTCTGTCAATGGACCGACCGAATCAACATTATCCGTTAAACCACAGTTCCCACACTTAATAGTAGCATAATTGTTATCTCGGAAAATAACTATCTGAATGGCCGCAATCCCACAGGCAGGGCAATCATATACATCAGGAATTCGTTTCTGTGGTCTTCGCCTTACTTTCTGTCGTCTTCTTCTTCCCATTACTACTCACCTATGCCTATTTCACACAAGAATGGATAAGCCCTGAAGAAATAGAGCGGGCTGTTCCTCAAAAGTGTTCATTTAAGCGTTGTGTTGAAACAAAGACGCTGCCAAAGCAAAGCCTTCTTATTGTGCACCGTACCGCGACCAACCAAGATGTCCGACCTTTCCCGAAATGCAGAATGTGTGCTTAAGATACTAAATGCTGCATCAGATGATCTAACAACAGCTGAAATTCTTGAGAACGCTCGAAGAGAGGAGTACGCTTCGATTTGCCAGGACTGCGCAGGTGGAGATGCCTTCATCGTGGCGGCTAGGCAACTCGTGCAGAAAGGACTAATCACTAAGAAGCTGGCAAAGGGCGGTTATCGCTGGAGAATTGCAGGGGGGCAAACAAGTACATGCTAAGCGTCAGAAAGGACTTCCCAGTACTTGAACGCAAAATCAACGGGCGCCCGCTTGTCTATCTTGATAGCGCATGCATGTCCCTAAAGCCAAAACAAGTCATCGAAGCTATGAATGAGTACTACGAGGTCTATCCAGCATGTGGGGGTCGCAGCATCCACAAACTGGGTGATGAGGCATCAAATGCCTACTCAAAGGCCAGAGAAAGGTTTGGCAGATTCATCAATTCTGCGGAACCAGAAGAATGCATATGGACCCGAAATGCAACAGAATCGATAAACATAGTCGCAGCATGCCTCAAGCTTCCCAAAGATGGTAAGATTGTGACAACTACCCTAGAACATCACAGTGGCTCTCTTCCATTTGTTGAGAGAGCAAAGAGGGACGGGCTAAGGATTGAAATTGTAGAGGCCAAACCCGACGGTACGTTCGACATAGAACAATGGAAGGATGCAATCGACAGGAAAACAAGCATAGTATCTGTTGTTCACTCTTCCAATGTTACTGGCACAGTTGCTCCGCTTAAGGAAATCGTAGAAATCGCGCATGACAACGGTGCGCTCGTCATGTCTGATGACGCGCAATATGCTCCACACCATCCTCTTGATGTGCAAAAGCATGACGTTGACTTTTCGGCGATATCAGTTCACAAGATGTGTGGTCCATCAGGAATGGGAGTGCTTTATGCTAAAATGGAACATCTAAAGTCCATGGACATGTTTCTCGTTGGCGGAGATACTGTAGCTGATGTAAGATATGAGAATGGAAGAATAATTCCTGATTACTTGCCGCCCCCAGAGAAATTCGAGGCTGGCTTACAGAATTATGCAGGAGCCATCGGTGCAGGAGCCGCTGCTGTGTATCTTCAAGGCATTGGCATGGAGAACATTGAGAAACATGAGAGGTCCCTACTTGAAACGGCAATTAAGGGGCTGCAAGAACTAGACCACATCAGGATTCTTGGCACAGATGATATTTCGATAAAGACTGGATTGGTCACCTTCAGTATCGAAACAATTGATGTGGCTCATGATGTAGCTGCTTTTCTGAGTGATGAGTACAGTGTCATGATTAGAAGTGGTGCCCACTGTGCACACCCATATCATTACCAAATGGGAATCCCCCCCTCAAAAGGAACAAACAGAGCAAGCATCTATCTCTATAACAATCAGCAGGATATTGAATCCTTCTTGGAAGGAATACATGCCCTAATCAAGGCAACATCTTGAAACACTCACCCCATTAGCTCACTAAGGGTGTCTTTCATACGTTTGACTTCTTCTACAGGGTCCGCGAACTCCAAGTTGTTTGCAGTAATATCCAGAGAATCTCGAAACTTGGACACTCTTCCCTGAATTGCAACATATCTGCCAAGAACCTTATCGGAGTTCTTCTCCAAGGGCGCTAGCTTGTCACCTGATTTCTCAATCAGTTTCCGTGCTTCTTCTGCCGTCATCTGAAGCAGGTCTTCTCCTGCTTTTCCGAAGAGTGTCGCTCTAATAGCGCCGGAGCCATCGTCAAGCGTCACTTTGTAAAGCATCCTATACTCTGGAGATTTCACTGCACCACACACTGAGCAAGTGAACTTTCCATCTGCCTCGTCGACCTTCTTCCTGCAGCTTGGGCAAGCTGGATAGACTGGGCTTGTTTGCGCTAGTCCCACAATCACTCCACAGACTTCAACGCTCTTTCCGGCTGTGTTCTCATCAATCTCCGCAATCATTACTCGTCCTGCTTGAGCTCTGGACGACAGTGAAACATCGGAAAGGTCGAGTTGCTCTAGCTTCGTTCCCTTGGGATTAACAGCAATCTCCGCTGTTCTTCCTACATGAAACTCCACTGCGTCTCTGAACCCCTTCTTCACGTATCCGTGCAGAACCTTGATGATATCTCCTTCTTTCAGGTCCTCAATCTTGTCAACATCATCATTCCAGAATGTCATGCGTATACTACCTGATTCATCAGCGACAACAATATTCTGCACTTTCCCCTCTTTCCCATCCCGCTCGAAAGTAGTAATCGGGAAGATTTTGGCAACTTTCCCAGCGATGTCGACATCACGCATTTCTGGAGTTAGTTCTGAAATACTCTTATTTCCTAGTGGTTCCGCCGCAGGTCTTCCTGCGGATTCTGGCTGGACGGCATCAATCTTGACTTTAAGACCCCTTTCGATATTCGATGATCTTCCTGCATGAACCTCAATGTCACCATAGCGCCCCGCCTTAGTGTATGCTCCAGTAACTCTAATTACTTCGCCATCCTTTGAATCCTGCATAGCCTCAGCGTCGTCATCCCAGAAGACAAGTCTCGTTGTCCCTGTTTCATCACCAACAATCATACTCAGGACTTTACCTTCAGTCCCGTCTTTTTGACGAGTGAAGGTTGAGAGACCAAAGACTTTCTGAATCTTCGCTACAAGGGTAATATCATAGACATTCTCTTTCAGGCTAGCTATTTCAGTCACTCCTGCATCCTTGAAATCAACATCCATGTCCTCTAATTCGTACTCATCTAGAAGCTTAATGCCTCCTTGCCTGCCAAGGTTAATCTCCAAGGCACCTCCTAGTCCTGGACGAACGTAGCCTCCTCGTATCTGTATGACATCGCCCACCTTTACTTCATTCTCAGTAACAATGCGAGTGATGTCATCCCAAAGGGCCACTCTCATCTGTCCGGTTTCGTCAGCAACAACAATACTGGCCACCTTGCCTTCACCACCTTCTCCCTTCCTGCTGAATGTACGAACTTGACCAATGCTTACGACTTTCCCTGTTAGAGCGACCGATCTTGTGCTCTCATTAATATCCTCAATTCTGAGTCTCGCCTTTGCTGAAACCTGCTGCAAGTCGATTCCAAGTTCCCTTGCAACAATCATTGCCGCCGATTCTTCATTTACAACCTCTGGACCTAATTCCTGACGTTTTTCATCTATCATCTTCAAAATATCCTGCCTCTGGTACTCTGGCAGGTTTTTCAAAATCAGTTCAATCGTTTCTTCCAGCGTAAGCAAGTCAATGCCTCCCACTAACAAGCGGTCACGTGTATCACTCTAAAGTCCTTTCCCATCGCTTTAAAGCTCACTGCTCAATAATTCCGAGCTATTACACACGTCTAGGATACCATACTGACGCGCATTGTTAAAGTCCACGTAAAGACTGACCAGCTTTCCAGGCCCGGGCCGAAACATAAAAGACAGAAACCGTCAAGACCTGATTGATACACTGTGACAGAATCCGAACACAACCTTCCAGCACACAGCATAAACTACGCTCTTTACTTTGAAAGCCTCAATAGGGAAATTGAGAGAGTTTATGAACTAGCTTGGTCTGCGCGGGCAAAAGGATTCGATCCCGTAACTGATGTTGAAATTCCACCTGCACATGATGTAGCAGCACGAGTGGAAGTCACCCTAGGTGGTCCCGTAGGTGTCGCAAAGCGAATCAGAGAGTTGTCGCATGGTGAGAAGTCTCGAGAAGATGTGGCCTTCGCTGTGGCCAAGGAAATTGCTCTTGGTGAGCTTGGAGACCGCAAGGAAGAGGTTGCTTCAGCTCTGAGGATTCTTAAATCGGCCGATTCGACTTCGGTTCTTGACCGGGAAATTACGGAGGCAATTAGAATTGCCGAAGCCGTGGCTGACAAAGCTGTTCGTGTTGCACTAGCCATTCTCACTGAGAGCATCACCGCAGCTCCCATCGAAGGCATTGCAAGTGTGAAAATCAGAGGTTCAGGGAATAGTCGATATCTTGCCATCTACTTGGCTGGTCCAATTCGTGCCGCGGGCGGCACTGAAACAGCAATGACTGTACTGGTAGCTGACTACGTACGTCAAGTTCTTGGTTTGCCAGCCTTCGTTTCCACTGAAGAGGAAATCGAGCGATCTCTGGAGGAAGTCGAGCTTTATGGACGATTTGCCAATCTGCAATACCCCATCTACCCTGATATGGTCAGGACTGCGGCCGCAAGACTGCCCATAATGCTCACTGGTGACCCCACGGAGCAATTCGAGGTATCTGGAAGTCGTGACTTGCCAAGAGTGGAGGACAACCGTGTTCGTGGAGGCATGGTTCTCGTACTGAACGATGGCGTTGTAGGTCGAGCTGCAAAGCTGCTGAAGATTGTCAAGAGGATGAATATTCCTGATTGGGATTGGCTGGAGGATTTAGCGGCGCGAACATCGAAAGCTGCGTCATCCAAGGAAGAGGAGTCAGTCGACAAGAAGCTCGCACCCAAGAAGGACTATCTTGCCGATGTTATTGGTGGCCGACCTGTATTCTCCCATCCATCAAATCGTCATGGATTTAGGCTCAGGTATGGACGGTCTCGCAATACAGGTCTTGCAGGAGTAGGTGTTCATCCCGCCACTATGTTCCTTGCGCGGGAATTCCTAGCGACTGGCACACATATTAGAACAGAGCGTCCCGGAAAGGGATCAATAGTCGCTCCAGTTGATAGTATTGAAGGGCCAATTGTTCTGTTGAAAGATGGCTCAGTCAGGCAAATTCGAACAGACGATGAGGCAAGAAGTATTCAGAATGATGTTTCCAGAATAATTTACCTTGGCGACATTCTCGTTGCACTTGGTGAGTTCCTTGAGAATAACCACCCGCTTGTTCCATCAGGTTACTGTGAGGAGTGGTGGTCTCATGATCTTGAGAAGGCTTGGAATGACCTAAGTCCTAGTCAAATAAAGCGTTATCTTTCAAGCTCAGGACTCTCTCCTGCTGACGTTGAGCGGTTTATTGAACTACCCCTTTCCCATGTGCCCACCTCAAAACAGGCACTCCATCTGTCAGTGAAACTTAACATACCGCTTCACCCGCGCTATCTGTACAGATGGCTTGCTGGCTCTATTACTGAGATTCGGGATTTGCGCAAGTGGATACTCAGCAAGAAGAGGATTATACAATCGCCAGAAGGAAACCGTCTAAACCTCCCTCAAAACAAGAGATTCAAGAAGATATTGGAGCAACTTGGTATTCCTCACGAGATCACAGGCAAAAGGGGGAGCATCATTCTAACCGATTGTGCAGATACAATTATGGCGCAACTTGGAACCAAGGAGTCCTTTCCAACAGGGGCTGAGAACTCCCTCGTGGCTCTTAATGACTGCTCAGAGGTCATTCTCCGGGACAAGCTGGGATTTGCGATTGGTGCCCGAATGGGTAGACCCGAGAAAGCAGAAGAACGTAAGATGCGGCCTCCTGTGCAAGTGCTCTTCCCAGTTGGACGTAAAATGGCAACTGAAAGAAATATGGAGAAAATTGCCAGAAGTTCCGAACAGAATTCAGACCAAGTGCTTTTGGAATCCTACTTCAAAGATGACAGAAATGAAGAAGAAGATAATGAAGGAGAAGAAAATGAGGAGTCCTATGTCGATGAACAAGATGTAGAGCTTGTATTCATGGACAGGAAGGACACTACGTTGGAGCTTGTGAACCGAAGTTGTCCCAATTGTGGCATGAACACCTACAAATCAAGATGTCCAAGCTGCGGAGCCCACACAGAAGTCCAAAAGTGGTGCTCTCAGGAAGGATGTGGTCTCCCTGTAGACGATTCGAGCGAGCAATGCCCACACAAACACGATCCCAACCTCGTTCGCTCTACGAGGAAGATCAATGTCGATATTCGTTCGCTTCTTGAGGAGGCAAAGGAGGAAGTTGATGAGCCTCACGCCTATAATGTGAGGGCGGTTCTGGGACTGACTAACAAACTCAAAATACCTGAATACCTAGGGAAAGGAATTCTTCGTGCCAAGCATGATGTCTACTGCTACCGTGATGGGACCGCCCGCTTTGATGTGACCGATGCGCCACTGACTCACTTCAAGCCCTATGAAGTCGGCGTATCAGTAGCAAAGCTCCGCGAAATGGGTTATCTTGTTGATTACAAGGGCGAACCCCTTGTATCCGAGAATCAAATACTGGAGCTGAAAGTCCAAGACATCATTGTACCTGAGAACGGAGGCGATTACCTCGTCCGAGTTGGACGGTTCGTTGATGATTGTCTTGAGAAGATATACGGCTTAGAGCGATATTACAACTTCAAGTCCCTTGATGATGTGGTCGGGCAGCTCATTGTTGGACTAGCTCCACACACATCCGCCGGTATAATCGGTAGAATTGTTGGCTTTACAAATGCAAGTGTTTGCTATGCCCATCCCTACTGGCATGCCGCGAAACGCAGGAACTGTGATGGGGACGAAGACGCAATAATCCTAGTTCTTGATGCTCTAATCAATTTCTCAAAGGAATATCTACCAGCGGGCCGCGGCAGATTCATGGATGCGCCTCTTGTGCTCTCTGTAATTCTCAATCCTGAGGAAGTTGATGATGAGAGTCACAATATCGAGGTTTGCAGCCGATACCCCGCCGAATTCTATCAGATGGTAGCAGAAGCAAAGCATCCCAGTGCTGCAGAGGGTCTAGTTGATATAATTTCATCCCGATTAGGAAGTGCTGCCCAATATGAAGGGCTCAGTTTCACTCATGATACATCAGTGATTGACGCGGGGCCCAGAAATTCAAAATACAAACTTCTTGGCACAATGGCTGAGAAACTAGAGGCTCAATTGGAACTGGCAAGCCTTCTGGATGCTGTCGACGCACAAGATGTTGCTGAACGCGTTCTCTCTCACCATTTTATCAGAGATATCAGAGGCAACCTAAGAGCTTACTCAACCCAGAAGGTTCAGTGTAGGAAATGTCATAGTGTCTACAGAAGAATTCCGTTGTCAGGTACTTGTACTAGAAAAGATTCGAGGGGGTCAATTTGTGGAGAGAGTTTAGCTCTCACGGTCAGTGAGAGAAACATCTCGAAGTATCTAGCCGTTGCTGAAAAGATGATATCTGACCATGACTTGAGCGAGTACTTGAAACAGCGTCTCAAACTCATTAATGCTTCTCTGGACTCGATGTTTGTTTCGGAACAGACTGCATTCGACAATATCTAATTGGTGTCAAATGCTACTCATATTCCAAAGCGGCCAGTTTCATGAGGTCAATGTCCTCAATCATCCCAATAAAACTGCCAGTAGCAGAAAGTACGGGCGCTTGGTCAATCTCGTTCTTTCTAAAGATTCTAACACATTCAGGAATGGTTGTGACCTCACTCACACTAATCAGGTTCTTAGTCATCTTATCTCTCACCGGAGTGTTTGGAAGGCGAAGTAGCTTCTTGGTCACAACTAGGAAGTCCTTCGAGTCCCAGCTCCACTCAACCGTAGTTTCTGTCCCGCTGTAGGTCTTCGAGATATTGTCCTCGACTTCCACTTCAGAAAGGCGAATGAAATCACTGACTGTGATCATTCCTGTCACTCCACCAACCTGATTGAGAACTACCAGCGCATTCTTGTGAGCCATTTCCATTATCATATAGGCCAGTGGCAGAGGCGTTTCCTCCCAGATCGCTATGATTTCTCTTCGAATGAATTCTTTGATGGATTTCTCTTGGTATTTCTCGTTGTTTTCAAGCACTGCTCCCAATATGTCAGGAACTGATACAAGGCCCACAAGCTCGTCATTCTCAACAACCGGAAGACGTCTGAATCCCTTTTCTATTATCGTTTTAATTGCTGTCTTGATATGAGTCCTTGGAGTGACAGAAACTGGATCTCTGACCATGAGCATTGCTAGCTGCGTTTCATCAGCCTTTTTGAGAAGATCACTCCTAGTGACCATTCCAACAAGTGTTTTGGTTCCTTTCTTCACAACTGGAATACCATTGATCTGTTTCTCGGCCATTAGCTGTAGCACGTCGTCTCTGGTCCCGGGCACTGATATGCGTACAACATCAGATTGCATACATTCGCTAACCTTCATTGTTTGTATCACTCCAGCTTTTTAGAAATGATTTTGTTGAGCATTTAGCCCTAAATCAGAGCCCAAGTGGGTTCTCTCATGAGTCAGATAAATGGCATTGGGCCCATACGAACCTTTGGGCTTTACCTTTAAAACATTGGCGGAAATCGCCTTCAGTCCAAATTGGGCAATCTCAGTCACCAAGGATTCTTCTTTAGACCAAGTAAGTAACCAAGTGCATTACTGACCCAGTGAATTGCCAAAGTGACAAAAATCAGGATTGCAACAAAAATTGGCTGCGGTTGGAGAATGGGGTATGCAAACAGAAGGCCCATAATGATGAAGCCAAGCTGGTCAAGCATCGGTGAAGGGGCACCACTTTCAAGATTGACTCGTCTTTTCAAGAAAGATCCAATTAAGTCCCCCATCAAAGCTCCCAAGGAAAGAAGAAGTGCAGAAGGAACAGTCATGAATAGAACGTACTGCATCTCCGAAGTGACTTCAACAAACAGGGCTAGCAAGGGGGATAAATGGGGAGCCGCTAAACTCTGACCTAAGCCAGTTAAAATCCCGAAAAACATGCCTGCAATAAAACCACGAATTGTCTTCCCATCACCCAGTAATCTTCTTCCATCGCGGAAAATCCTTCCACCGTCAATTGGCCGCCCACCTCCAAAGATTACTGGTGTTGCATTGGCAATCCAAGCGGGCAATCCGAGCCAGACTGCTAGTTCCAACATGGCTAGTGCTTCATACATGGGCGCTGCTCCACTTCATGCTCCAGATAGTGTCACATTTCACTGTTTCCCTTCCGTGCATATTCAGGTACCAAACCACTCTCCCCCATATGAAGAACACACTTACTCGGGTCTCCCTCGGGCTTCGTTCTATACAAGATTCTCTCTCCTGTTGCTCTTCCAATCTTCACTCGTACCACATAATCTGCCCAATAATCAAGGATGTTCTCGGCCACTGGTTCAATATCCACTATTCCGTCTATTCTAGACCGAACTTGATTGAGAACAACAACTGCCATGTCCTTCTGTCTAGCTAGTCCTTTCAGCATTCCCGTTTGGCGATTCAATTCGCGATGGTTTGAGTAGTTGGTCTTTTGATCGTCAAGCATTGCTCGATACAATCTTGTAAGGGTATCAACAACGACAAGCCTGCTCCCTTCCTTTGCATACAACTCAATGTCATCAACTAAAGCTGCCTGTTCTTGAAAGTCCTTTGGAACAAGAAGTTGAAAGTTCTCTCTCAATTCATTGTATGACCTGCCTGATATTTGCTCTAGTCGCTCAACTGGCGATGCTGATTCGGTGTTAATGTAAACAGTGCCGACTCCTATTCGACAAGCAGAACTCACGAATTGCAGGGCAACTGTGGTTTTTCCCGAAGCAGCTTCCCCGTAGATATGAGTAAGCTGCCCGGTAGAAAGACCCCCACCGAACAGCCGGTCCAGCAGAGAAACGCCCGACGGAAGAATCAAATCGCTCTTCACCACTCTCAACATGACATTTGGCAAGTGATAAGCCTAACTCAGGAGCACAATGATGGTTAGATATGACGTGGCAATCTGCACACGCAATCCAAAGGTCATATATCTCATTGTGGAGCTTGTGAAGGAATTGGGGCTTAGTTTCGCTATTTGCAGGCCTGATGATTACAGGACCCATTCATCCAGAGTTATAGTCACAACAACTGATGAGGGAGTGCACCTAGATGATCGTGCAATAATTTTGGAAACCGATTTTGAGCCTCAATCCACCACTATTGCAATTATGCTAAAACTGCTTGGGATAATGCCTCCTTTCGAGTTCGTGGTTGGTGTTGACCCAGGTATGCAATACGGTCTTGCTCTACTGGCAAATGGTAATCCAATTCATACAAGAACCATGCAGTCGCCTCGTGATACTGCTCGTAATACTCTCCTTTGGAGCGAGTATATTCTCAATCACTACAATTCAGAATTGACAATCCGGGTTGGTACTGGCTCCCGTCTCTATTCAGTGTTATACCTTAGGGCAATCATTGATGAAGGCAATTCATTACCTGTTGAACTCGTTGATGAACATCACACAACTCTTGCGGGCGAATCTGACAAATCCTCTGCGGTTCTAATCGCATTGCGAAGTGGACGTCCCTTATTAGCTGCCGACCTGCATCTCGATTTGAAGGCAGGCTATGTCAAATCATTGAAGCACTTTGCAAAGAGGCTTACTAACGGAAGAAGGACTCTTTCGACTTCAGAGGCATATGAAATTCTTTCCGGAGAGCTCTCAATTGACCGCCTTTTATTCGATTCCAATTAGCTAGAGAAGAATGCCTCGACATGCTGTGCAATCATATCAGGATTATCTGGCACTACTTGAACAATCTCATCAATCCAAGAAGGTATGAACCTGCGAAGGTAAGGCGTTGCAAAACGTTGGTCCAACAACACTATGACTCCTTTATCATCCAGTTTCCTCACCGGTCTTCCTGCAGCTTGTATTGCTCTGGTCATAGCAGGAAGCACATAGGCATAGTCCCTTCCTTTCTGATTGAACCGATAGTCATAGTATTTGATTAGTGCATCACTTCTTGGAGTTGGTCTAGCATATGGCACTCCTACAACAACGGCGCTTTCCATCGACGGCCCTGGAAAATCACCACCCTCCGAATTTCGACCACCCTGAACGCCTAGAAGAACCGCTCCCCCTCTCGTCCCCATTCTCTTGAAGTCCTCCACCAATCTGTCATTCTCGGACCCCTTCATATTTGGCTTTTCTTCGAACAACTTCATTTTAAGTCGGCTTTCCAGACCTGCATCCAGTAATTGCTTTGCAACGCCATAACTAGTTGCAAAGATGCCAGTATTGCCCGGAGTCGAATGAGCCACAGCAACACAATGGTTGACCATTCTCTGAAACATACTATCTGTTCTGGCCGAGTAGGAGGTGTCCAAACCTTCAACTATGAAGCAAAGTCTATTCTGTGCGGAGAAAGGATTGCTGAATGCCTGCCTAATCGCTTCCTGACCAAAGCCAAGCATCTCCGAATATGCATCTAATGGGGAGATTGTGCCAGAAACAGCGACAGAGCTATGAGTTAGCCTAAGAATGGGGCTAGTGACTGCAGTTGGGTCGAGCGCTACTAAATCTAGAGATATTCTTCTGCTCTCGCCAGTTTTCACACTTGATGCCAGAAAGAATGCGTAGTCTGTTTGGTCCACCAATTCCATCCATCTGAGCATAAAATCAGCCACGCGATAGATTGACGACCGTGGAAATTTGCCAGCCTTTAGAAGCCCTCGCTTAATCTTGTATCCTAAGTCCTTCATATGTGCAAGAATATTCAGATGTTCGTCCAAACCAGAGAGATGAAATGCATAATCATAGATTGACCCGGGATCCACAACTATCTCATCATTTGCCCCAAGGCCTGATGCCTGCTCAAGAATGCTCTTTGCCAGTCCTCTACAGAAATCCTTGGAAGGCGTATCGTTGTATGTTGTTGCTTCTCGCATGGCTTGTCTGACTGAGCCCACTGCTAGAGAGTCACTGGCAGAGTCCAAAGCTGTGGACGGAACATTATGTGCTTCGTCCTGAACCAGCACTATCTTTGCCATTGGGGTTTCAAGCTCAGGAAGGAATGCCTCGAGAATCCAGGGGTCGAAGACATACAAGTATGACAGTGCAACAACGTCTACAACTTTTGCAAGTTTCTTAGCCAATTCATATGGACAAAGTGATCTCGCCTTTGCAGTTTCGACAATATCAAGTGCAGTAAGAACTTTTCCAGGCATCTCATCTAGAAGATCGCTTGGAGAGCCAGCCTGTTTCAGGTTCTCATAGAATACACATCGTCCACTTGTCTTTAGATGTCCACAGACTTCGCTTATTGGTGCCACCAAGTCTGCATTTTCCAAGACGAATTGATTAACACACATGTGGCGCCTTCCACGAAAGGATATGCCACTGACATCTACCTTGTCCAAAATGGCCCCCATTTCTTCCACTACACGGTCGAGCTGTCTATGGGTACGTGCACAATAGAGAACCTTTCCCTTTTTCTCCTTCACCCATGGAAGAACTCCTGAAAGGGTTGCACATGTTTTTCCAAAGCCGTTGGGCGCCTCTGCGCAGATGTTCGTCCCAGCTCTCACTGCTTCCTCAATCTTTGCCATCATCTCACCTTGACCTTTCCGTGGTTCAGGGTATGGAAAGAAGTCAGTGCAGCTTGGTTTCGAAATCATGAGTCCCTCACAAACCGGATTGGTGGTTGCCTGATAACGCTGTTGCTCTGGTCCCAGCTGGAGTGTGTCGGCAAGAATTTATTGTCCACGCATTTTTCCTTTCACGGGAAGTATCATGGAATTCTCAGACATTAGGCAGTTCGAGCTAAACACCTCGCGAGGTAATGTGATGGTTCGTGTCATGGCATTTGAGAACGGACAGCTCTTTCTTCTCTCCGATTCCGAGAAGTTTCGACTAGGCCTGACAGCGATTGCTATTCCTCCTAGCCACAGTAGGGCCGAACCAACTTCTACTAGCTTTCTCTCTGCTGGAATAGATGCAACGCACATCCGAACAATCGCGGAACGTGTATCGTCTTGGGTGGGGCAAACGTGTATGATGGTTGCCTCTGTGGCCAATATAGATCAAGCCTACATGCTTGAGCTCCTAACGGCGCTCAAGACGCACGTTCTTCTTTGAGAATCTCTGCCACCTCAATGACCCATCTACCAGTACCTTCGGCCTCTACAACCTGGCTAAGATATTCATACCATTCCATACCGCCATACGCTCTGTCCCATTCTTCATATGTCTTCGAGAGAGCTTCAAAGGCTTCTTGGTGGTATGCACAGAACCTGTCTGTTTCCATCACTGGCCTGCCACATACCTCACAACTGGTCATGATTTCTCCTCCTCTGGAGATTCGGAGGATTTGCTTCTCCGATCCTGTAGAACCTTGAGGTCCTCTTGTCGTCCGGGGCACGAGGCCCAGTTGATACATGTCTCCCAAGCACGTCTGGGTGAAATGACCTTAATCATATGATGAGAACAATAAGGGCACTTCTTCTCAAGTGGAATAATTCTGCCCTTTTGGGGAAGAGGAAACGTTTGATCGCACTTTCCCTCCTTATATTGAGAACAGCCAACAAACCTCTTTCCTGTCTTCGGCGATTTGATAATCGAAAGTATTCCCACACCACATTTTGGGCATGACCCTATTTCCTCGCTGGCTTGCCAGTATCCCTGAAGGCCCCTAACAAGCCCCTCTCCAATCTGTTCTTCATGTTCCCTAAAGGCGGTCAATATCCCCTCTAGGTCCTCTTTCGCCATTGACAACACCCTCTCCTTGTCACCTTTTCCTTCTTGAATGGAGTCCATTTCCCGTTCAAGACTCCGTGTGAATTCAGCTGAGAGTATTGCTGGTACATGCATGCCCAAGGTTTCATGAAGTGAATAACCCAAAGGCGATAGCTCGAAGTTGTTAGCCAGAGTATATCCCCGAGATTGGGCTGAATCTACAATAGAAGCTCTTGTCGCCTTGGTACCCAAGTTTTCTTTTTCCAGTAGCTTCAACAGACTTGCGGGATTGAAGTATACCGGCGGTGCTGAGTGACGGCCATCAGCCACAATAGCAACTATCTGGACATTATCCCCTTCTTTTATCGGTGGAAGCACCTTCTCTTTGCTGCCTGCATAGATTCCATATACAACCATCCATCCTTCTTTGATTATCTTCAGCCCTCTTAGGTGGAATAGATGCTCTTCTGCCATGAGATCTGCCCGCAACAGCTCCTTTATCGAAGGCTCATAGAAAGCTCCGAGAAACCTCCGAACTATAAGATCGTAGACTTTTGCTTCCGATGGAGTGAGCTTCCTGTCAGGTTTCTTTCCTGTTGGATGAATTGCAGGATGAGCCGGATCGTCCTTTGTACCCTGAACAGGCTCAAGTATTCCCCTTGAAAGAATCGCGCTCGCATATTGGGCATATTTGGTTGTATTCAGTCCTTCAAGAATCTCCCTGAAATCAATACTCGGGGGTAGTTTTTGGCTGCCCGTTCTAGGATATGATATCAGCGCATCAAGATACAGCTTCTGAGCTATGGCAAGTGTTCTACTTGGCTTAAAACCAAAATGCCGATAGCTCTCCGACTGAAGAACACTCAGATTGAAAGGCACTGGGGCCATCTGTTTCATCTTTTTACTTGAAACCGCTTTGACAGCCAAACTTCCTCCTCGGAGTTCGTCTACGATTCTCTGAGCTTCTTCCTTGAGGTCTAGTTTCTTCTTGTAGTATTCAAGTTGGAGCTCTTCATTGTTGTAGCTTCCTTTGGCGTCTATTGCCCAAAATGGGACTGGCACGAATGTCTTGACCTTCTTGTCTCTCTCTGCCAAGAACGCCAGTGTTGGCCCTTGTACTCTTCCAGTTGAAATGATTCTGAACCATCCTGCAACCTTCTTCACAGAGAGTGTGAGTGCTCTCGTGAGGTTAATTCCATAGAGCCAATCAATCTCATGACGTGCATGTCCCGCTTCAATCATTGGAAAATCTAGGCGAGGTGATGGGTTATCATATGCATGTTCCAACTCTTTCTTGGTGAGTGTAGAGAATATCATCCTCTTTGCCTTGTCCGGGTCTGCTTTGCAACCATGCATTAGAGTGAGGTACCCGATGAGGCTCCCTTCAATATCAAAGTCAGTCGCTATGACGAACGAATCAATATCCTTAGACAGCTTCCTGATTAGGCTGATTATGGGCTTCGTCTTTGATGCCTTTTTGTCAACTTCATACTTCGGAACCCACTCCGTATCAAGACGCGGATATGTCCACCCCTTTACTGTCTGCCGCAATTCGAAGAGATGGCCTAATGCGTACACAACAATGAGAACATCCCCATTACGTTCGCATTCGAAATATGATGCCGATCTTCCCTTCACTTCTCTAGGCCTTCCCTGCTCGTCGAGAGCCCCAGCTATTCTCTTTGCAGCAGTTGGTTTTTCCGAGATTATCATGACCTTTGACAGTCTTAATCGCCTCTCACTGGAGCCCGTGGGTATCATTATCAGATAAATGTCGAGTAGTACGACCTTTGATACCACGATAGTCTTAAAAGCAGACTGCAAAACCTGACCTTTCGAGGTCTAGCGTTTTGAAGTACTGGTGGCCCCGATTCATTATAAGACCAAGAGTTCGGCTCTCAAGACCACGTTTTGGGATGCCTACTCGTCCTCCAGACACAGTAATATTCGCAGTAGTGTTCATAGCCATTGTTTTCATTCTTGGAGGCAACATATACACCCTAATCAGAACGCCACCCGCAATCGCCGGAAATCCAAGTGGAGGGGCTCCACTACTTGTCATTCCGGTTCTTGACCAACAACTTGGCTTGGAAGGAATTGTGGCCTCAGTTGTTGTTCTTATAGGAAGCATTGGTCTAGGACTAGTCTACTACAGCTCCAAGTACGTGTTTCAGCCTGGGTATGCCACACGATTGATGATTCTCGGCATGCTTCTTGCTGGGGCTGCATTCCTTGTCTTTACCTATCTCTTCGCCCTAAAGACAGCATAACATAATTCTTCCACGGTATAGTGCCATCTAGCTCATAAGAGTGTAGTCTATATCAGATTGCTCTAAGAGATGCTGAATTAGTCTTCGAGCAATAACAAGCTTGGCACGCTTGCGCTCGCCTGCCTGAAATGCATCTTGGTAATCTGGTTTTGACCAATGGCCCACAATACGCCCAAAATCCATGCCGGCCAAGACTAATCTCCGTGGTCTGTAGCTCACAGCAATATGACATGCACGATCCCCGTCCGTAAACCCTCCCCACAAGAACACATTTCCAGTTGGTCTAACCTGCGTGCTTCCCAGAATGTGTCCGAGCCGTGGCACAATCTCCTTCACCAAGGGCATATTATCTCCATGGGCATGGACAATAGGAATAGCACCTCTTCTCACGACCTCTTCGAGATCTTTCCGACGCCCATCCAAATCAGTGACCAAAATGTCACACCTATGTCCTCCCTCGAGTAATGCTGAAGCTGCCCCATCAGCTGCAACTACTGTGAAACTTGAAAGCCTATGCTGCTTCTCAATCTCTTTAAGATGCCTTTCGAGAGAGGGGCCTGCACCACATATCACTACATCCTTGCCTGTCAACAAAGCCTCAAGTTTGTCCAGAAGAGGTGCAGGGTTTTGACCGGCAACCAGCGAGCATAGCACTTCAGTGGCTTTGTGGTCAGCCTCCGAATCCAGTCCCAGCTCCTGCACAATTTCCATATACTGTGGTTCCCAGTCGCCCCACTCCAATAGCATCACCCAAGTTTCTCTTCTCGTTCTTTTAGTATCGATGTCATCGATGCCGCTATCTTTCCTAAGCCGAAATAGCTCATGCTAGAGAGCTTCTTCACTAATCGACGGATTTGCAGTAGAGTTCCCATCACCAAAACATCAGTGCTGTCAATTCCGAAGTCAATTGTGTTGTGGTGGTAGGCAGCATCACCACCTAAAGCTAGCATCTCCTGTTTGATAATCAGCGCAGCCGGGGGTTTCATATCCTGGATAAGGAAATTGAGAATCACAGATTTTCTTGAAAGAGATTTTCGAATTGCCGATTGCACTCCCACCTGTTCGATAGCAATCTCACTCTCCTTCTCATTCTCAATATCAAGAAGAATTACATTATCATTCGATTGCACTCTAGGCCTTCTCAAGGCATGGCCCATCTTTGCAGCCAGCTTTGCTTCCTGTACATCATGAGCACGTACAATGCTTGCTCCATTTGCAACGGCTATCGTTGTTGCAGCAATAGTTCCAGTCAATCGTTCATGCGGATCCGCCTGTTCCAAAACCGCTCCAATGAAGGCTTTCCTAGATACGCCAACAAGCAGTGGTTGCCTCAGCATAGAAAATCGTCCTAATTCTTTGAGCAGTCGGAAATCTGCCTCTGCGGGTTTTCCAAAACCAATTCCAGGATCCAAGATAATACTGCTCCTTTCAATGCCGCCCTTCAGAGCTATGTCCATGCTTTTCCTCAATGAAATCATGGAGTTAGTAAGGCTACTACAGCTTGGTTCACAGTGGGCCATCAGAACCACCGGCACTTCTTGAGTGCTAACCACATCCACCATTTTGCTATCCTGCTGAAGTCCCGATATGTCATTCACAAGGGCTGCTCCCAAGTCCAACGCAGCTTGGGCAATCTTTGATGATGTAGTATCAATTGAAATTGGGATCTTTGTATTTCTCTTCAAGATGTCCATTGCCCATATTACCCTCTCAAGTTCCTTCTCCAAGCTAGTTTCTCTAGGTCCATAGACCTCCTTGGGTGCAGTTGAGGCACCACCTAAGTCGATGACATCGACGCCTCCCTTCATCATAATATCCACTGCCAGTCGAAGGTCGTCTTCGGTCTGAGCTATAGAATCACTGTAGAAGGATTCTGGCGATAGATTGATGACTCCCATTATTCGGACTGGTTGTTTCTGCCCGATAGCCAACTCTCCAATGTATACCTCATGCGAGAACAACTGGGATATCTCCGAGGTGGGTATAGCGGAAAGGAAATAAAACCTAGCTGAATCGCCAGAAAGCAGTAGTAATTGTGGCGATTTATCATGACAGACAAGCTCTTGCGCACTCAGTTGTACGATTGGCATAAAACACATGGTGATGTGGTCCCTTTTGCGGGCTGGGAGATGCCTGTCCGATTCTCTGATATCCGTGAGGAACATATGGCTGTGAGAGATGGGATTGGCATTTTCGATACAAGTCATATGTACCGGTTCTTCGTTGATGGCCCCGAGGCTGTGGATTTCTTACAGAAGCTGACAACTAACAATGTGCGCAAGCTTGAGATTAACGGAGGCCAGTATACTACCTGTCTCAACGAGAAGGCCGGAATTCGCGATGATTTAACCCTCTATCGCATTGCAGAGGACGAATTCATCTGGATTACAAATGCTGCCAATGGCCCAAAAATCTGGAAACACATGATTGAACACAAAGCTCAGTATGATGTGAATGTTCAAGACAAGTCTCGCGAGATTTCCATGATTGCTGTTCAGGGGCCTAATGCTTTGACGCTTCTTTCGAGGATGGCTGGTACTGATGTTAGTGCCTATAGTAGATTCACTTGCCATCCGGTGCAACTTGCAGAATACGACTGCTACCTTTGTCGCACTGGGTACACAGGCGAAGACGGGGGAGAAGTGTTGGTCCTTAATACACCTGACAATACCGAGGGATGGATGAGGGCTATTTCATTCTGGAAAGAACTCCTCAAGCAGGGATCTGACTTGGGAATCAAACCCTGTGGACTAGGTGCGCGTGATTCAACCCGGCTAGAAGCGGGATTTGTGCTCTATGGACATGAACTCGATGAAGATACCACTCCGTTAGAGGCACGGATTCCGTATGCTGTCAAGTTCAAAGTAGACCCCAAGTATGTTGGTTATGAGATACTTCAACAACAGAAAGAGGATGGAGTAAGAAAGACTCGCATAGGACTTGTGATGATGGACCGAGGAATCCCAAGGGAGGGCTATGCTGTACTCCTTACTGATGAACAAATTGGCACGGTGACCAGCGGGACCCTATCTCCCATACTCCAGAAGGGAATAGCGCTCGCTTATGTAAAACCCGGTATTGTAGAGATCGGACAAGTGGTCGAGATTGACATCAAGGGTCGAGTAAGAAAGGCCGAAGTCACCAACTGGCCCTTCTATGATCCAGACAGATACGGCACTACCAGAACCGATGATTCTGCCTAAAGAAAGAATTCATTAAGAGTTCATGCACGCCTCTTGTCAGGCGATATACAATGGGCGAACCAGGACAATCAGTGCCAGAGAATCTTCTGTATAGCAAGGAACACGAATGGGTGAAGGTCGAAGGCGACCATGTTATCATTGGGATTTCCGACTTTGCACAGAATTCTCTTCACGAAATTACGTTTGTTGAGCTTCCTGAAGCTGGGACCACTGTAGAAGCAAGCTCAGAGTGCGGACTTGTAGAATCAATGAAAGCTTCTTCAGACATCTTTTCACCAGTGTCTGGTGAAATCGTTGATGTAAATTCGGAGCTTGAGAATGCGCCGGAGCTTGTAAACGAAGATCCCTATGGAGCAGGCTGGATGATGAAAATCAAACCAACGAGTCTTGACAACGACCTCAAGGCCTTGATGGATGCCAAGGCCTATGCAGACTACATTGCGTCGTTATAACCTAGAATTTCCCCTCATTCGAGTCTTTCATATAGGCCGGTCCAACGAAACATGCATTTCTACGAAATTGCTGCTAGGGACCAGCCTATAATGCTCCTTTCTTCTTCTTGATAGATACTTGTCTTCGTACAGTACTAGAACTAACAGCAACCTTTTTAGCACATCCAAGATTTGCTCGGATGACCTAGGGTCAGCATGGAGAGAGTACTCTAAATGTCAGGATACGAACGATTCAAGCGGTCCGCTGGAAAATTCCTAAGGCAAGTATTTCGAAAGCCAAAGGCAAAGATATCCCGTGGCTCAGTCATCCTTGCCGCCGCAATGACAATCATATTCTTCGCCGCCTTAATCCTACGAATTGTACCACTCCTTGATTCACAGCCTCTTGTACGAGCCTTCGACCCCTGGTATCAGCTCAAGGTCACCGATTACGTGGTCGAGAACGGATTTGGGGCCTTTTTCAATTGGTTTGATGAAACCACTTGGGTTCCGTTTGGCCGGGACATTACCATGACGAGCTATGTCGGCGTACCTTTCACCAGCGCTTTCTTCTACTTTGTGCTGAATGGTCTTGGTATATCAGTAGACGTTCTTCATGTTTCAGTTCTCATGCCTGCCCTAATGGGGGCACTTACCACTATTGCAGCTTTTCTCCTTGGACGAGAACTCTCAAACAACACTGTTGGATTGCTCAGCGCCTTGCTCCTTGCATTCCTGCCTGCTTTCATTCAGAGAACAGTTGCAGGTTTCTATGACAATGAGTGTGTCGGCGTATTCGCAATTGTGCTGACAATGTTTCTCTATACAAGAAGTCTCAAACGTGGTTCTCTCTTATCGGCTCTTGGCGCAGGTCTATCTATGGGATACCTGATGATTTCATGGGGTGGCGGTGACTTTCTTGTTGATCTATTCGCGCTCTATGCATTCCTGATGTTTATTTCCGGAAGATACAGCAAGCGCCTACTCAATTCCTATCTGATCACCGTTTCAATGGGGCTCTTTGTTGGTGCCTTGGTCCCCCGAAATGGATTCGGCAGCATTACATCTTTCTCGTGGCTTGCACCTATTGGGGTAGGGGTTCTACTAGCAGGATATGAGGTTTGGTTGCGAATTGAGAGTTACCGAACCGCAACTGCCACAGCCCTTGCTGGACACATGCGTCCCATTCTCATGGGATTGATAGCGCCTATTGCTGGAGTTGCAGCCTACTTTGCTTACGCTAGCTCAGTAGAGCTTGCAATCACTCCCTACAACTCGAATCCAATTCTAACAATTGGAACCAAATTCCTCACCGTCATCAATCCATTCATTCGTCTTGACCAACGAATTTTTGCTTCGGTCGCTGAACACCTTCCAAGCCCATGGGGAAGCTTCTATCACACCCTCAATATCCTCATGTTTGTGTTTCCGCTTGGTATGTATTTCCTGTTCAAGAGAAGCCGCGACGAAGACTTGTTGATGTTCCTCTATGGTCTCACGGCAGTGTACTTCACGGGAAGTATGATTCGGCTCTCTCTGATCCTTGCACCTGGTGTTGCCGTTCTGTCAGCAGTGGCTGTTGCCAGTATCCTCACTCCCTTTGGTAAGGTTGTCACACAGAAATCAGTCTTTGAAAGACGACGATTCAGAATGAGTTCGTCCTTGACCTCAGAACACGCTATTGCCGCTTTCGCATTTGTCGGGCTGCTTCTATCAGTCAACCTGATTCTGGGAACTGCATATGTGAGCAACAGCGTCGGTAGACCGGAGTTTGCATCGGGCTCTTTGTCTGCTGGAGCAACAATGACAGACTGGCAAATGGCTATGACCTATATCAAAAACGTACTGCCGGATGATGCCGTTATAGCAAGCTGGTGGGATTATGGATATTGGATAAACAGTGCTGGTGAGAGACAGACAATAGTAGATAATGCTACGTGGAATAGAACACAAATCGCATTAATGGGCTACGCCCTTATGGCACTCAATCTTACAGAATCACTTCGTACTTTCAAGCTATGGAATACCACTCACGTCCTAGTTTACTTTGGTCATCGTACCAGTTTGGGTGGTGACGATGGTAAATGGCCATGGATGGTTCGAATTGCTGAGGATCGATTTGGCTCTGATATGATTAATGATGCTTGGTATCTGGATGAGAATGATCAAACACAGGAGGCGTTCTACGAGTCCACAATCTACAAACTCATGGCATACGGTGAGCCACAAACCGAAGAGCAGGGAACGCAAATGGGTCTCTCAAATGACCGCTTGTATCTGGATACTCAGTACATGCAAGACTCCGACTGGCTTTCTCATATGCCTGTGGTACTGTATGGTGCTTTCAAGGAGCCATACATCAGTGAAACATTTGGCCTAGTCAAGATCTTTGAACTTGATTACACGATGTACTATCAGTGGTTGAATCGAACTGATGCCGATTGGATTACAAAGAATGATGGCCTTGCGAGCATGCGACTGAACGGGAACCTCTCCACTAGTGAGCGTGCCTATAACCACTACAATGTTGTGTTTGGAGGAGGATATGAAGCAACTGTCTACACCCAATCTAACTCCACTCATGTCTATTACGGCGTTGAGATGGCCAACTACACTCAGGGTGAAGACTCTTTCGGACTCCAAATATCTCCTATGGGTTCAGTGCACGACTCAGATATTCGCATCATAAACTACGAGGGACAGGATTTCTTTGATGGCCACATCTCCTACGAAGGAGACTGGGTGGAGGACTCAACAGGGTCCAACTCTACTGCCTATGCGACAGGTGAGAAGGTCATCGAGTTTGTGGTTCCATTGGATAGCGAAGACTCACAAGATGTTCATATGAATCCCGGAATGAACTACCAAATACGCTTCATGTTCTGGGATAATATCAATAGTGGAGAACCCACCTTTGACACAGACTGGTGGATCTTCTGGGTCGAAGTAAATCTTCACTAGTCGCTATAGAATCTGGCGATTGGTTCCTAACCAGTCGCCACACTTTCTCATATCTAACTAACGGAACCTGTCTTGCGTTTCGCCTTTCTTCGGTATTCGCCATATCTATCCTGAGGGCTATACTTGGGCGGATGGGGTGTAGAAACTGGGTTGCCGCATTTTGGACACAGTTCTTCGTTTAGCGTGTATGTACCACATTCTGTACATTTCTGAAGACGACTCATTAATAGCCCCTACTTACGTTCGAAGAGAAAAGTACCGCCACTTGCTTCAACGGTCTTGGTAACCTTACCGAGAATCTCTGAGAGCAGTTCTTCACCTTCCTTGTAATCTGGACTAACAATCCGCAATTTGTAGCGTGGCGAACCGAGAGTGTATATCTCCACCGTTGACTTGCTTGATTCATCATTCGTTGCAAGACCATCTACTAGTGCCTTTTTGATGACCTCAACTCCTTCAGGACCTCCCACCTGAATTTTCATCTCCCCCTCAATCTCAACAAATGGAATCTCGATTCTCGCTCTGGCTAAATCTGCTACTTGTTTCTTCAGCTTCTTGGTAGTTTCCACAGCCTCTAATGCCTCTATTCCAAGATCTGCTGTGACTTCCAAACCCTTGTAAATCTCTCCAAATGAATCCTCAATTGGCCACCCTAGCTGGTCATAGACCTCTTTGAGACTCATCTCATTCTCCTTAGCTATCAACTCCAAGAACTTCTCGGCTTTTTGGGCCCTCTTCCATTCGTTGTTCTTGCTTCTTTTCACCTCGCTGGACACCCGTCTTAGCGAGCAGTCTATGTGTTTCTTTTGAGTATCAATCTGGAGTACCTTAACAACGACTCTTTGGTTCTCATGGATATGGTTTCGAATATTGCGAACCCAGGTACTGCTTATCTCAGAGATATGAATGAAGCCCTCCTTATCTCCATATTCAGGCAACGTGACATAGGCCCCGTATGGGGCAACCTTTGTCGCAACAGCTACGGCATATTCATCTGGACTTGGCCATTCGGCACGCTTTAGGACCATCATTCTCACTCCAGAAAAGGCACTTAATCAAAACCGCTTTGCGACGTTAATATAGATTTGGGAGTGGGTCCCCAAAACCAAACTGAGCAGCTCTTGCTCGACCTAAGGGGATAGTACTGAAAAATTGGAGAGAACCTAGGCGAACTGATCCAATTCGCGAGCAGTTGACTCTAGCTTAGCCTTCCCGCCACTCGGCTTTGCCAAGATCTTCTCACACTTGAGGCATTTGACTTCTGTTGTAGCATTGGCGAAGATGATTTGCTCGTTCTCGCAGTCCAGGCATTTGACCTTCAGAAATCTTGACTTTGGCTGCTGAATTATCTCTCCCTTCGTCAATCTCATCACCTATGCCCGTAGTACCTCGACCTTCTTCAGTCGCAGGCCCTTGGACTGAATTGTATAGTCGCACTCTTTGCATTTGTACTTCAGTACAGTCTTCTTGGTGGTCTTCGAAAAACGCTTCTGGATATTCTTTGGAAATGAACCGTAGCCCTTTGTCTTCCTCTTCATTCTACGTTCTCCTTGGGCCGCACTTCGCCTCTTGCCGGCCTTATAGATGGAAACAGAATGCTCGGTATGTTTCTTACACCGAGGACAGTACTTGTTCATTTCAGCCTTCATCTTCATTTCTAAATCACCAAGTATTGTGCGTTTGGAACGCGAATTCAGGTTCTTTATAACCCTTGGGGCATGTCCACTCTGCTTAATCCACACAGGGCTTTATATCCAGCCAAACTGAGTTGCAATATGGGCTATGACCACCCCGATCAGAAGCATAGCTGCAAATACCACGACCAGCGTCGGACCTACCTTGATTCCGGGGGTTTCATCCTCGAAGAATCTTATCAAACCTGCCCCGCCTGAGGGCATCGGACCTTCTCCGCGTTTCGATTTTCTCTTCTTGGCGGTCTTTGGCATGGTTATGCGTCTCCTGAGCAAGGAAGTTGAACCTGTGTAGAGCTTTTAATCCTTTTGACCCGTGAAGACTCTAAGATGTCTGGGCATCTCACTATACTCAGGCGTTCTGTATTGTCTGATTTGCATCACCAAGAAATATAACCCAGGAGGAGAAGGAGCACTTGAGGTTCAATGAGATGAAGGGTAGGAGTAACGACAATGTTGATTTGCTAGCTGAGAGGGCCCTACGTGGAGTCAAGGCGCCGGTTTCCGAAAAGGACTCGGCCACATTCAGGACCTGCGCCAATTGCTATTATAACTCAAAGACCTATTCCCTCGGTGATGGTCTATACATCACTTGTACAAATCCATCCGTAATAGGCGTCACTGGCCGGCCGCAGCGATTCAAGAGCGATATCAACAAGCCCTGCTGGAGAAAGAGGGCCTAGTATTACGTGAAGGGCCGCTCGTTGGAAACTACCAAGATTGCCAATTCACTAGAATCTTCCATCCACCCATAGGAACTCTCCCGCATCCTCGGCGGTTATCATCCAATTCCTCAGGTGATATTGTGCATGTTTGAATACTATCCAATCTTCCTGATGACGGCCATTGCTGTATCATGCAGCGTCTTCGAAATGTTCGACATCATCTGGATTAATTGCTGCTGTTTTTGCAGTGTGTTTTGCATGTCAATATTCGCCAGTTGCGAGTCATCGCCTATCTCTGACAATTTCTCTTCCCATGCTCCCACCCATCTGTCAATTTCCTCTGAATGGCCAATGTATACTCTCATCTTTTCCACTGAAGTCAGGAGTGAGTCCTCTCTCTCCACAATCTTAAGCTTGTTTGAGTTCTCATCATATCTCCAAACGTCACCGGTCTTCGTGTTGAGAACGAATCCATCGGCAATCTGATACGTTCCTATCTCCTGATTCGAACCAGCAAGACCCGTTTCGGAACTAGAGATCATCATTGGTTTTTTCGATATTGGTTTCATAACCGTATCGCGACCCTGCCGAGGCGTCGAGACCCGGGTGACTGGATTCCCACAGTTGGGACATTTTTTGGCATCAGCAGGAATAGATTTCCCACATTCACGACAGTATTGAGCTGTAGTCCGCAGTTAAATCACCAATCCTGTCTGGGTAACAAATGGGGATTAAAGCCCTCTGTTTGGAATGCACAAGTCCTGAATCTAGGGGGACTCGGTACACTCGCATGGGGATTTGCCACATCTGCAGCAGGTCCCAGGATACTTCCTTGCCAATGCTTCCGAGATATCAACATCCACGAGGTTGGCCAAGGAACAGAGCCATGCAAAGACATCCCCTATTTCATCACTGACCTCGTCCTTGCTCCCTTCCTTGAGGATAGCATCGCTGAGTTCGCCCAATTCCTGAAAGGTTCGTAGGAGTGTCCGCTCCAGACCACGTTCTTTGTCCCGCTCAAGGTAGATTTTGCGCATCAATTCCTGGGCTTCTTTCGTATCCATCATCATCCCCCAGAGAGGGGGTCTGCCATCTGGCAGACCATTACATGAATCTTAGATGAGCATAGGCATCAGTTTCGGTGTCAAAGGCATAGTGGACCTTCTGGTAGTCCTTTCTGAACTCGCCGACTTCGCTGGCTATCTTCTTGACATCTTCGCCCCTCATCACAATGCGTGTCATGAACTCAGCGATGGCATCCATCTCCGACTCCTTCATCCCCAACCTAGTCATCTCACTTGTTCCAAGTCGAATGCCACCGGGAGTCCTGTAGTCGCGGCCTCTTTTCTTGTCCCATGGCAAGAGGTTCCTGTTAATCACGATATTTGCATCTTCAAGCTGTTCCTCAACAATACTGCCATCCTTCATCGGGGTTTCAGTGACATCAACCAGAATGACATGTGACTCAGTGAAGCCCTTATGCTCAGCAATGACACTCCAACCTCTGTCGTGGAGTGACTGGGCAAGAGCCTTGGCGTTCTTGAGAATCTGACCGGTGTAATCGACCCCAAACTCAAGCATCTCAGCAAGTGCGATGGCGAATCCTGCTACATTATGGAGGTGGTGATTACTCAGCAGTCCTGGAAAAGAGGCACGCTTAATGGCATCTGCAAACTCCTCCTTAGCCACAACACATCCATGTTGAGGACCTGGCAGTGTCTTATGGGTTGACAGGGTCATCATGTCTGCCCCCTCCCGCAGAGGATCCTGAAATCGACCGGCACCAATTAAACCAGTCACATGTGCCGAGTCATATCCGATTGTCATTCCGTACTCGTCTGCAATGTCCCGGAACTCCTTCACAGGATGCGGGAATGGAAACACACTTCCTCCGAAGAGAAGAAACTTGATCTCATCGCCCTTTTCTTGAAGGGAACGAATAAGCTCAATGCTGCCATCGATGTCGATGTTGAATTCCTCATCGTTGAAGACCCAATTGCGCACTTTGTGTCCTCTAATCTGGCCTGCAGTTCCACCAAGGTCTTTTCGCGCGTGAGAGATGTGGCCTCCGTGTGCAATTGATAGGGCCATCATTCTATCGCCAGGTTCCATTGCTGCAGTATACATGGCCAGATTCGCAACGACTCCAGAGATTGGACGAACATCTGCAAACTCTGCTTTGAATATCTCCTTCGCGAGGTCGATACATACTAACTCAACCTCATCGATGTACTTGCAGCCTGCATAGACCCGTTCTCCAGGCCAGCCCTCTGCATAACGGTCCCGAAAATCGCTTACTATTGCAGACCTAACTGCAGGAGATGAAACGTTCTCAGAGGCAATCAGATTAATTGTGTTTCTCATCCAATTATCATGACTTTCTAAAAGGTTGAATACTCTGTCGTAGATTTTCTTATGGTCGCTCAAGTTGGACACTCCTGAACCTATACACTAACTGAAGCTACTTGCGCCCTCGTTATATGGCTTACGACCAAAACGATTTCAACATCGCAATAGTCAGCACTCACTTGCACTCTAAATATCATCTCTAGCTCACAGTATCAACCATATCATCCAACCTGTGGCCGGAGTCAGGTCGAGTTGGCTTTGAAAGGAATGCAAATATGGATACCATCAGGAATCCAAAAATGATAATCTCATGAACAAGTCTCAAATCTCAAGACCATCTCAGATTGGCCTACTAATGACGCTGATTGCTCTCCTTGTTCCATTCGCATATCATCTTGACTTGAATCCATATGGCTGGAATTCAATCGAAGCAGTGGTTTGGCGCTATGTTGAGTCGCTCTCGAGATTTTCTCTCTTTGACAACACTATCCATCTCTTGCCATATTACGTAGTCAATTTTCTTTTCATCATACAAATGATTCGATACTGCCAAGGCAGAACAAACAGGACAAGGACAGTGATTGTAGGAATCTACGCCCAGCTACATCCCCTACTTCTCTCTCTCCCAGTCTTGTTCGGAATGCCATTCACCATAGCACCGGGTGGGGAAGTCATGTACCCTGTCGTAATTCCAATTCCGATTCTTCTACTCCTCGGAATTGCATTGATTCATTTGAAGCCAGTTGCCTTAGTAGGCAAGTAGCGCAGGGAATTGGTGCATTCATCTGGTTTAAACAGCAACAAGCATATTCTGTGGCTCGCTAGCATGCTGTCCATTTTTCAAAATGTTAGAAATAGTATGACGAGCACTCGATTAAGACTGCTCGTCGTTGCAACTGCTGGCAGTTGCATAGAATCGTTAAGCTTTCTAGGGCCTTTTAGTACCGGCGTCGGTTGTCGCGATTTCCACCGTAACCGCTGCCACGACTTTCCCTAGTCCTGTAGCCGCTGCTGAAGTCTCGACTACCATAGCTACTGCTGCGATCACGGTTACCGTAACCACCGCCGCTTCGGCCGCCACCACCGCCACCACCATAGCTCCTGCGGCGCGTGTCTTCATGCTCCTCAGCTGACATATCAAGGTCCATATTGACTTCATCTATGGCATCTTTCGCCTCAGCCAGTTCACCATACTTCCCAATATTGAGTCGTAGGTTGCCTCTGTATAGACCTGTATAACCATTTTTCAGCGTGTAAGTGCTTCCAATCTCCACTTCATCGATGTTTGCATCCCAAAGGGGTACAGATACAACTGCAGTTGAATCCCCAACCACAGCATCAAGGACGCGATGACTATCTCCGCTATCGCGGGATGTGACCTCTCGCTCTTCACCAGTCTCCATGACCTTAAAGGTAATAGTGACATTCTTCATACGTGGCTTTAGTTCAGCCACTGTAGCCTCAACAGGCTCTCTATCGTCGTAACTCATAGTATATACTCTCACTTGAGAATAACAGGTCCTACAAAACTAGCGTGTTCTTCCGTGGAGTGCGTTGTTGGATTGAACCCTCAAAGAAACCAATATGAAAAGCAGCCTATTCGTGGTATTCCTGCACCCTTATGCGGCAGGAGTTTGCTTATGATGTTATGTATTGGACCGATTGCTGCTGAATGGTCTACGAGTTCCGCTCTTGCTTGAGCCGGATTTTCTCAATCTCAATTAACCCGAGGGCATTGATGCTTAGGTGTGTCCTTAACTAAGGTAGAATGAAAATGACATTTCGGCCGCATAGGTTTTTAGGACAGATTTCCCCTTCAAGTGGCAATTAGATTCGTGAGGTTTGCAGCATGGGCGATTTTGGTATTCCGGGGGCACCATTTGTTCTATCATTACCGGATGATTGGAATGTAAGTATGCTAGGATTGCCTGGTGAATCACCTGTGTATATGGCTGCCTTCTCACCGGAGAAGGATGTATCAGTCGTGTACTATCGGTTTCCTGTATCTAGCATTGATGAGATTCTTGAAAATATCGACGAATCTGCATCATCTACTTATTCCATGCTTCGTTTCAACTTGAATGGCATGGACTGCCTTGTGTTTACCACCGAAATAGTGTACTACGGAGAGGACGTATCGCTATGGACCTTCGACGCCCCTCCGTACCCCCTACACCCTCCCTCAATGTCAACGGATCCGAGCCCGACAGCCAACTCTTCTGTTGCGTATGTGGAACATCAAGGGGTAGTAATCCGCATAGCAATTCTAGCTAAAAAGGACTGGGCTGGCTCTTCAGAGCCTGCTGCTCTCCTAGTTTTAAGCGGCGTGACTCCTGGTTCCCCATTCTCGCTTCCCGACGAAGATCCCTTTTCCGCTACAGCCGTATCACCACTAGACGCTATGAAACAACAAATGAGTCTGCTTGCCAAACCATTGCAGCATAAAGGAGCACGACGAGAGAAAGATACAGGTCCGAAACCCGATTTCCATCTATTGCGGGACCACTTGGTGAAGGCAAAACCATTGACCTGGTGCTTGACCAAACTGCAGGAAATAAGCAAAGCACTAGAGGAGAACAGAGAGTATGGACACTATAGTCAAGACTTGAATCGAATCCATGACTTTCTGGAAGGCCAATGGGGCTTAGCTGAAGCACCTGCACCAGCAGAACCTCCGATATCAACTAAGACCCCTCGACATCCGCCAGAACCAGCATCCTCCACTGCAGGTCCTCCACCAACGGGCAAAAGGGAGTCTACAGTATTTTGCAGCAAGTGTGGCAGCCCTATGCAATCTACTGAAAAATTCTGTCGGGAATGTGGCACTCCCTGTACTACCAAGTCAACCCGTTGGAGTCCACGATCGAAATCATAACTGGTCTTTTGAGGTCCTGATAATAAGCAAATTCTTCAGCCAACCGTGGACAGAAGTGTTCCTGCCACGTGCGTCACAAAGACGACAACAATAGCGACTGCAAGATGCTCGAAAGTCATTCGTATTATCTTATCACCCCGCGAACGAGCCAAAAGGATGTTGAATATGCTAATGAGAAGAAATCCCCATACAATGTCCACAAGAACCGCCATATTCAAAGGTAATAGCCAAACCGGAACAATAAAGGTCATGGCAAATAGGAACTTGGCAAAGAATGTAGCCATAGTTGCTTCCCAAATTTCTTGTCCAGAATGAACCCCTTCAGACTCCTCAGATACATGCATTGCAACCGCATCGGAGAAGGCATCAGCTATCGCGATTGCTACAATAGCCGCCATAACTGCAAGATGAGAGCTAGTGGTCGCATTTACACCTACAATCATCCCTAGTGTTGTTATCACTCCGGATGTCAGGCCAAAGCTAAGACCTTTTCTAATTGAGAGGCTCATGGGGTAGTGGCGAGGGACACTGACCTATAGGTGTTTACTTGAGTACAAAACAATCCTGACGAAAACTGGCGGGCCAGGAGGGAGTTGAAGAGCTCTCTACAATTTGGGGCAATCACTTGTTTGCTGAATATTTCGCTCAGAATTGCGCATTAGTAGAACCAGCGCTACAAGTGCGATACTATATGCCATGATGGCTTCAAGTCCTTGCCACCATATGTCGAATAGGGCTGGCAAGAAGTTCAGAACTGCATGAATCACGCCTATGAGATAAAGCGACTTGGTTCTGTCGTACAATAGACCTATGAAGGAAAACAATAGAAGCCCTGTAAGGATCCCAACAGGTGTTAGAACTTGAACTAGTCCATGGAATACCACGAAAACTACTGTAACCGTGACAATACCAACCTGACGACCATATTCCTCAACAGCTCCAGTCTGCATGTATCCTCTGAATATAATCTCCTGCCAGAAGCTGTTTAGAACGTAGAATGTTATTGAAGCAATTAGAGTGCTCAAGATTGGCCACTGGTTTAGATTGGGAGAAATTGGGAATTCAATTGTGCCAAGGAGCACTCCAAACATAGCAGCTCCAAGAAAGAGAACGCATCCAAGGACCAGTCCTAGTCCCACGAAAGGTAGGGTATTGCGTTGTAGGTTCAAACCAAGAGCGGCCAAACGGAACTCGCGTTTCTCGATGCGAGTGATCAAGAAGAAGACAAGCAGTAGCATCAACAGCAAATCCAGCAGACTCGCCACAGCCATTCCTTCTGATGACTCAGACACAAAGAGCTGCGCATTTTGAAGGGCAATTTCCGAGGCTGCGCCTTGAAGAATGAAGACCTGCTGAATTGCAAGTATCAGTATTATTCTGCCTATGAGAACAAGCACAGCAGTCAAAATGAGTGTTAGCGATATCTTCCAGAAATAACGAGGTTCTCCAATATCCGCTCTGAGTGTTCCGGTCACTATTCTAGCCATATCTTCTGCAAGAGATAATATGTTAGTTGATTCGATTGGCGCAACATATGAAATCTGGAATTGCCTGAATCATTTTCCACAGAAAGAATAGCTGGGCAGGAGTAACTTGAACGCTTCATAGCAGTCGGGCTTTGCAGTGGTTGGTCTAGCTGATGATGTAGTTTATCTGTAGGAATCTGGTCAATGGTTCCCCAAGAAAGTGCGAGTGAGCCCTATGATAAAGACAAGAGTAACCGAAATGTTAGGATGCAAATATCCGATCATAGCAGGGACCATGGCAAGGATTTCCAATCCTGAATTTGTGGCAGCAGCCAGTAATGCTGGTGCTTGTGGGGTATTAGCTAGTGCCAATTACAAATCTCCTGATGCACTACGCGATGCCATTAAGAAGACGCAATCTCTTGCGAATGAGCCATTTGCAGTGAACATCAATTTATTCCCTGCGCTGATGCCTCAGGACAAGCTGGAGGATTATGTGGATGCTACATTAGCTGAGGGCGCAAAAATCATTGAAACTAGTGGTCACAAAGCCCCCGAGGACCTAGTTCCCAAATTCAAGAACAGTGGTGCTATCTGGATTCACAAATGTGCTGGAGTCAGATACGCGTTGAAAGGAGCATCCTTGGGCGCTGATATAGTAACGGTTGTTGGATATGAGAATGGTGGAGCTACCGGGATTTTAGATATAGGAACCTTGGTAATGGTTCCATCCGTGGTTGATGCTCTAGATGTTCCCGTAATTGCTGGGGGCGGAATTTCAGATGGTAGAGGCGTTGCCGCGATTTTGGCACTGGGTGCTGAGGGGGTAATCATGGGGACGAGGATGATGGCTACGAAAGAATGTCCCATTCATGATAATCTTAAGCAAGCCTTTGTCCAAGCGAAGGAAACTGATACAGTCTTAGCTTTGCGTTCTATTCAGAATACCCATAGAATATGGAACAATAAGGCTGCACAGCAAGTGCTTGAACTAGAGGCTCAAGGCGCGTCCCTATTCTCTCTCGTGCAAGCTGCCTCTGGAGATAAGGCAGAAAAGATGTACAGGGAAGGAGATATCGACCTAGGGGTTGTAGCTTGTGGTCAAGGTGTAGGCTTGATTAAGGATATTCCCACTGTCAAGGAATTATTGGATAGAATAATGGCCGAGGCCGAAGAAACAATTTCACGACTTAATAGTGGATTCGAGTAGAATGGACCGAGAACTGATTGCGAACCAAGAAGATTTGAAGAGTAAGTCTGTCAGGTTGATATGGTCATCATCACAGTTGTAGAAGAATCAACTACTACCACGACTACCACGACTACTACCAGTACTACCACTACGAGCACTACTACGGATAAGACCACCACGGCTACTACTAGTACTACCACCACAACTACAAGTACAACCAATCCACCAGACACGCCAACGGTTTTGATTATTGTAGCAGCTAGAGTTGTAGGCGCTGTTGTAATCTTGTTACTTGTCGCAAAGCGCAAGAAGCAAGCCAATTTCAGTGTAGAATGCAGAAGGCGTTCAAATCGAAAGGAAGATGACGGGCCAAGAGGGACTTGAACCGCAAGTCCCAAATCTGCGTACATGCGAATTGAATACATGGAGAATCGGAAGGTTAGGCTGAAAGATGACAGGGAGATAACACTCAAGCTCTTAGGGCTCGATGATAGGGATCGATTACTGCACCTGTTTTCCACAATGTCAGAAAAAGCCCTTCAGTGGGGCATGCCACCCTACACCAAAGAAACGATTGACCGTTGGATGAGCAGTATTGACAGACTCATTCCTCTGATAGCTGTCCATGAAGATCAGATTGTGGGATATGCTGCAATATTCAAACATCCGCATCCCAGAGAGAAAGGCATTGGAGATATGGGCATATACTTGCACCAGAATTTTCACGATGTCGGACTCGGGACAATGATGAGCGAGATGACTCTTAGCATGGCAGAGGAACAGGGCCTGCACAGAATTGGGCTGCATGTCGTTGAAGATAACACAGCTGCAGTGAAATTGTACAAGTAACTTGTTTTTATTGTCGAGGGAACCTTGGTGGATGCTTATTATGGAGATGACGGCAAGTATCACAATATGCTAGTGATGGGGCTTGTATTTCAGAGAAGCCGACGTAGCAAAAGATAATGGCGGGCCAGACGGGATTTGAATTCGCTGGCTTGGTCGAATTGACCAAAACCACCCGCGACCAACAAGTCTCTCCTTTTCCCAGACTAGTCTGGGGTAACTAAGAGCCTGTCGCTATACCTGGCTTAGCCACTGGCCCGTGGTTGTGGTTCTGGGCCAGGATTAGTTATAGAGGTTTCGGAATACTCCTCAGACGTTCCTATTGTTTGCTAGGTGTATCCCGATAGCACCCCAACGGAGCTATATGATCAGGATAGAAGGGTTGCAGAAACCTCCGCATCTCATAACATAAGTGACATTCATTTTGGTAAGCTCCAAGATGAGTAAGTCCATATTTCTTTTGCAATTCTATCAATCCCACTGGTCCTTCTTTCACAATGTGAGAGATGATCGGGTGCTCCTGATAGTCGTAGCTGCGGACGATATTTGACAAAGAAACTGAAAGAGGCTGGGTGTAGACAAGCATATCTCCGAGTACACGCGAATAATGGAGCGGCACTCTCCCTGTACAAGTTTCTCGGCTTCGACGTGGTTGGCAATTTCTTGTCGCTCATTTGGTGGAGTGAGTGAAGACCGTTTCTCTCTAAGGAAGTTCATGCCTCTTGCATCCCTTGATTTGCCAAAATCAAATCTGGCGTTCTATAATTGATTATTCTTCGAAGTCACTTACAGTTGCATCCTCCCTGCATGTTTCTCCATAGACACCGGATGAATCCCCCGTCAAGTGTCGGTACAAGAGTTATGCCAGTTCTCTACATCTATCTCTTGGTGATAAGAATGGAATGTTCACAAAGACAGCACACATGCGTTCATACAGAAACAATGGAATCAATCAAGACTAGGAGAACCGCCTCCGTGGATTCAGAGGTTTATGATGAGGAATCTGCCAAGCTCCGCAGGCACCTTGAGTCTGAGAAGGCTTTGCGCCAATTAGAACATAGAAAAACTCTCGCCATGGCTGCAGTGCACAGAATGTCCTTCATCAGATAAAACAAGAAGGTGAAACACAACTATGACTGAAATCATCGCCTACTGCGGATTGGACTGCACCGCCTGTGACGCATTCAAGGCAACTCGGACCGAAAATCTGGAGCAGAAGAAGCGGATCGCTGAACGTTGGAATCAACAATTCAACAAGGAGTTCACCACACAAGATATCGAGTGCGACGGATGTCTGTCCTCAAGGATTTCTGGATGGTGCCGGAGCATATGTCAGGTCCGCCCTTGTGCCATAGAGCGAGGAGTGGAAACATGTGCCCACTGCGACGATTATCTATGTGAGAAGATTGAGCGTTTCCTATCAGATGAGCCAGAAGCCACTGCACGGCTTGAGGAGATTAGGAGATCACTCTAGAAGAAACTTGCAGTACAGCAGTTGCGGAAGTCTATGCTAGACAAATGTAAAGATTACATCCTCGAAGGATCGACTCTCAAGTGCTGTGAATAAGACGTATGCTGTCTTTTCGTTCCTGAGGTATCTTCCTGAATAGCTGAATGTGCGGGATGAGTGCTGTGATAATCTTGTTCTCGGCCTTCTTGAGATGCTCTAAGAAGGTAGTTCTTCCTATCTTCTCCTTAGATGCAATGGTCTGAAGGTCAGACCCTCTTGGAAATCTGAAGTAGCCTTGTGCATAAGCCGTGAGAAGCGCATCCATCTGTTTCTCTGTAAGTCCTGAGAATAGGGTATCAGTTGATAGAGTCAACGAACTCGCTATGTATCCGTCAAAGGGGATTTTTCTAAGAATCTCAACTTTGAAACCAGCCTCTCGCAGATTGTTAAGTAACTTCGTAATTCCTTCATGCCTGAAGGCAATCAGTCTGAAGTACTCCCACCCCTTTTCATAGGCAACAGGCGGTATCACAAGAATACTAGGATCATTAAGATAGCTGGTCACCGTGCCAGCTCCACCACATGCACACATTCTGGTGATGACATGTATATTCGAACCATTATCTATCTCATCAACTATCTCAACTGATTTCTTGAACTCCTTGCGCACCTGATCATAATCCTCTGGCTTCTGCAATACTAGTTCAATAACATCGTGTTTGTCATTGCACCATTGGTACAGCTGCACTGAGGGATTTCTCTCTGTGACTTTGCTGAAGGGATTATCATAAAATGCTCTGAATACGACTTCGAATAGTGGCATACCTTGCTCTTCTTCCATAGTGATATATGAACTCTCCCGACATATGTCGGTAGATGTATAATTTGATGTTTCACCCACCATTTTGCCTGATTCTAGACCATAAACGCTTCAGATTATTGCTGTGTACTTCTAACAATCCCGATCCTTCTCATATCTTTGATAATGGTTATAGGCGAATTTGCTATTGCATGATTTGAGATAATCGGGGCACTAGGGAATCACAAACAAAGCCCCAGATACCCGGAAGTTGATTCTGTTTCTTGTGGAGGCTCAGATAAAATGTCAGATGATAAATTCGGAGCCCTGCACCTCTCCGATTCAGCAGTTATTCTTGAAAAACCACCTGGTCCTCGGTCAAGAGAAATGCTACAAAGGCAAGAAGCCATTGAAAGCGCAGCAGTTTCGTATCCAAAGGCAATTCCAGTGGCTTTTGCGGAAGGGAAGGGCGCAACTCTCAAGGATGTTGACGGGAATATCTACATCGATTTCTTTGCAGGGGCAGGAGTAGTAAATGTAGGACACTGTAACCCTGAAGTAGTCGAAGCGGCAAGGAAGCAAATGGGAATATTAACTCATAATCTGGACTTCCCCACACCCATTAGGATGGAACTCGAGGATGAACTCCTCTCCCTCCTTCCCGCGAGACTGAGGGATGTTGCCAAGCTTCTCTTTGTGGCTCCGACAGGTTCGGATGCGGTTGAGTCTGCCATGAAGCTGGCCAAGTTCAATACAGGTCGCATTGGAATGATCTCATTTGAAGGAGCATACCATGGGATGACTGCCGGTGCGATAACCTTGACAGCGAACAAGTCCTTGAAGCGTGACTTGATGCCAATGATACCTGAGGTTCATTTTGTGCCCTATGCATATTGCTACAGGTGCGCTTTTGGAAGGGAGTACCCAGAATGTGGCATTGAATGTGCCAAGTACCTTGAGCATGTCTTAGAAGACCCCAAGTCCGGAGTTGTTGCTCCTGCGGCTATAATCATAGAGGCTGTTCAAGGAGAAGGAGGGTCGCTTCCGGCGCCTGATGAATACCTACGAGAGGTCAAGAGAATCTCAAGGGAGTACTGTGTGCCTCTCATAGTGGACGAAATTCAAGCAGGCATGTCTAGAACGGGTAAGATGTGGGCATGTCAGCATTCAGGAATTACTCCTGACATAATGACAATCTCGAAGGGAATTGGGGGCGGTCTTCCATTGTCTGCATTGGTCTTCGATGAGAAGCTGGATACGTGGGAGAAGGGTGCACATGTAGGAACTTTCAGAGGGAATGTCGTCGCTGTTGCAGCTGGGGTTGCAACATTGAGATTCATCAAGAAGCACAAGCTATGGAACTATGCTGCAAGACTTGGCGAAGACGTCTTTCTTCCAAGGCTTAGGGAACTACAGGACGAATACAAGTTCATTGGAGATACTCGTGGAAAAGGATTGATGTTGGGAGTCGAATTCGTGAAGGACAAGAAGAGCAAGAGGCCGTGGACTGAATTTGCAAAAGAGGTCCGGACAGCGTGCTACCAGAAGGGTCTGATCGTTGAGATTGGAGGTCATTTCTCCAATGTTGTTAGGTTCATGCCACCACTTGTGATCACGAAGGAGTTAGCAGAAGCCGGGCTAGACATATTCACGGAATCTGTAAGAGAAGTTGAAGCTGCCAATAAGGATACCAAGTTTCCCGTCACAGAACCCTGCGTTAGTCCTAGTTAGGAGAAGATGTCACTCCTCTGAGAACTCTTCCTGGGAAGACTTCCAGCTGCTCGGAGTCATCCACCACAATTTCGCCGTTGACAATTACTTGGTGGATTCCTTCTGGGAACTGATGAGGTTCGATGAATGTGGCTTTGTCTTGTATTCTATTCGAATCGAATATGATAATATCCGCACAGAACCCTTCTCGTATCAGACCTCGATCCCCAAGTTTGAGCGTTTCAGCAGGAAACCCGGTCATTTTCCATATGGCTTCCTCCAAGGTCAGTACTCCTTCATCCCTAACATACTTCCCTAGGACGCGGGGATATGTCCCATAGGACCTAGGATGAGGCTTCGTATAGCTATAAGGTCCTGTTGCCGAGATTCCCCATCCATCCGTGCCTATCATGGTATACTTGCTCTTCATTATGCGTTTAATGTCACCCTCGTCCATACTCTCAATGGTCATAGTTGCTTCTCCTTCTTCATCAAGAAGTATCTCAAAGAGCAGTAGAAATACGTCAGGATAACCATATTCATCTGCTATTTGCAGTAGGCTCCTTCCCTGAACTTCTCTCCATTTCTCAGTCTTGACCGATGCTATGTAGATATTCTGCCATCCAACTTCTTTGATTATATTCTCCCACCCGGAAACCCCGGCTTCAACATCTCTCATTATTCTCTTCTGCGACTCACGGATTTCCAAGTGATCAAGAATGCTCTCCATTCCTCCTTCATGAACCCATGGGGGAAGCAATGAGACTAGCGACGTCATTCCGCGATTGTATGGGTACTGATCGCACCTAATGTGAAGCCCTCGACTATTCGCTTCTTCAATTAGCTTGAGCGTATCTCTGCTTGTCCCCCAATATGATTGCCCAGCAATCTTATGGTGTGCAATTTGTCCTCCTCTACAACCAGATTTCTCCACAATCTGAATGAGTTCGCTAACTGCCTGAACTACTTCGGCGCCCTCGTTTCTAATATGGGAGAAGTATAACCCATTGTACTTCGCCACAATCTTTGCCAATTCGACGACTTCGTTGGTTGAGGCATATGATTGTGGGGGATAAAATAGTCCTGTACTCATTCCAAAGGCTCCGGTTTCCATTGCCTCGGCAACAGAGGCTTTCATATTGGCAAGTTCACTCTTTGTGGGGCTCCGATTTTCATATGCTGGACCTGCAGCAAGTCTAATCGCCGAAAAGCCAACAAGTGGGGCCATGTTTAGTGGTATCCTGATTCTCTCTAGATTCTCCAAGTACTCCCCAAAACTACGCCAGGTAATCTTCAGTTTACGACCGGGAGGCGAAAAGACATCCAGCTCCTGACGCATTAGTTCAAGTGTGACATCATTGATGGGCGCGAGGGAAGATCCACAGTTTCCAATGACCGATGTTGTCACTCCCTGCTGTATCATCGACTCCAGTCTATTGTCAAACTGCACACTTGTGTCAGAATGACTGTGCATGTCAATGAATCCCGGACAGACAGTCAGTCCTTCTGCATTAAGGACAACCTCTGCATCATTAATGCAATCCGACCCGATGCAAGAAATTCGCCCCTTATTTACACCTACATCAGCTCGAAATGGTATACCACCCGAACCATCTACTACAGTCCCGTTCCGGATTAGAAGGTCAATCTTAGACATCTGCTATCTCTCCAATGAATAGACCTGATTCATCTTTGTGATACCAGAAGGCTGGTGCCACAATAATTCAGTAGTTGTTGCATCCCAAAATTGCTGTTTGGATTCAATTCTCCAAGAAATAACTTGATTCCGGTCTTCGGCACATGCTTCAATGTTCTTAAACATTCTGAGAGCAGAGCGATGTTATTAGCCCTCTAATCCACGGATTGGATGACTTGAGATCTTTCCAAAACATTTCCGTTTTTCGCAATAAACGGCGCTGAAATCAGCCCTTATTTTCGAGTTAGCCCTGCTGGGTTACTGGAGGTCTGCATCTTGTTCAACGATTGCTATATTCGTGTTCTCTTTTCATCCAGAACTACTGGTGGGTTTAGGGGGCGAGAAGGGATGGCACCTGTTTGTCACTCATGTGACAAGAGATTGGGAGTAAAGAAAGACAGCGAGAGTAGGGAGGAGATTCCTTCAGAAGTACTGCCATTGGTGTTCTCAGCTCAACAGGCTTCAGATGAACTTGGAGTGCCCTTGGAGCTTGTTGATACGAATCGCCTAAGCATAATTGAAAGAATGAGAGAAAAACTGAATGGAAAACCCCTTCCTAGGGTGAGTGTGGGAGAAGCTTTTCTCACTAGTCCTGTAACAAAAGCCGAGATAGTTAAACTCTATAATCATGCATGTAGAACACAAATGCAAAACTGAGCCAACATTGAAAATCCGAGAAAAACTCTTGGTGACCACATTCTTGGCCACTTCTTCTCAATATTGTGATACGCAGTGACCAGTCTTTATGTCAGTGTGAATAACCATGAGGATTACAGAGAAGAAAACCAGCACAATCATTCGAGAACTGCGGCCTGACGAGATGGAGGAGTTCATCACTCTCCTAGAGCTGTCGTTCAGGGACACGGTTGAGGACGACCGAGTCAACATGAGTGAATACAGGGCTCTAATGAAGAAGGTTCACAATCCTATTTACAAGCTATTAACAAGAATCTTGGCTGTCAACTTCGAATTCTATGTAGCAGAGTTGGATGGAGTCATTGGAAGCGGGGTCGGTCTGAACATTGAGAAGGATGAAGTATTCATTAATAATCTCATGACCCACCCAGACTATAGAAGGCAGGGGCTCGCCAGGTCCCTCCTTGAACTATCAGCAAGACGGGCGCGCGAATTGGGCAAAAGCAAGGTTCGTCTTACCGTCAGGGCTGATAATGCCAGCGCCTTGCCCCTCTATAGATCTGAAGGATTCGTTGAGGCGTATCACTACGGCAACTTCAGACTTGAATCACCATTGGAGAAGGAGTTCGAAGTCCCCGACAATGACGTGTTTGTGAAAGAGATTGGACGCGTATTTTACCAGAATATCGACCGCATGCTGGACGACTGCTATCCAACAACCTTTTTCGATGCTACTAGTCGTGAGCGCTTCATCAGGAACTACATACCATCAAGATTCCTACGAGTCTTTGCAAGCAAAGTTGCAGGGCAGCACATTCACACCTATGGGTTCTATATAGATGGGGAAACTGAACCACGCGGATATATTCAGGCAAATCAATCCCGAGTTGAAGACCGCATTCAATTGACGTCACCAATACTTCTCAGGGATGATAATGAATTGCTGCTGAAAGCATTACCCAAGATTATTCGGATGGAATCCGCTATCAGAGGTCTGACTGCAGCCCGAATGACGACGTGGATGGACCGGACAGGAACAATCTCGATGCTTGAACGCCTAGGTTTCGAAAAGGCACGCGAAGGATTCTCTATGACCAAGAAGTTGTAGTAGGCACCCAATATCGTTCAATTTGACCAATGAGATCAATCCTACTTCCTGTTACACCTGAAATGGAGTGACAGTCAACCCAATATGACCGTCACCATCATTTTCAGGCAAATTGGGCTCTACTTTTCTCCATAGCGCACCATATTGTAGCTATCAATAATTCGCCAAAGTCCATGGACAACTACAAACGCCAGGACTCCCCAAGTTATGAGATTGCCATATACGCTTCCGGTAATCAATGAACCGCCAATTTCTTGGACGTACAATATTACAGCAAATATCACAACCATTTCTAAAATACCCAGAATCAATTGACCAATGAATCGAGGTTTTGCTACTCCTTTTTTCACTCTTCAAACTCTCCTTAAGAAAGAGGTATTCCCATGCCCAGCTAACCAGAATATAAAGTCTAGGCTCAAATAAATACAATAAATAGTAATCTTTCGCGACTCAAAACCCAACCTTTGAATTCTCAGCTCATTTGGGTATGATTTAGCAAGACTGACCTATTCTCATCTCTCTCTAAAGGAATTCTTGACTAGAGAAATTCAATGAGATAGCAGTCTTCTACCGGATTGCCAACAAGCCTCTACTTGGAAAGTATATATCGCGGATTGGTCATACCCTAGAGAACTCCATGCTCGAAGTTTCGAAGGTGTTCGCATGTCCGGTTTGCCAAAGACAAACAAATTCATTCTAACAGTAATAATCATCACGCTAGTTCTCGGAGGAATGACTTTTACAAACCTGCCTGGGCCGGCAACATCAACGAGCGTTCAGGTAGTTAATGGTCGGGTCTTCAACTTCGCAGACTACGCATCTCTCACTCATGAGCAGCTTGCAGTCTACAACTATCTATGGGAGCTGCTCGCTCAACCGCTAGGCGAATGGGAGGGATGGTTCATTCGTCCGGACCTCTACTCGCTGGTTCACTATCAGTTGGCCTTCATGACCTATTCCATAGCAAGAATGTTTGAGGTGACCTCAGGATACAGAACTAACTACTACTCCGGGCTTCTGGACCAGATTATCCTCAAGATGAACACAAGCGAGGCTGAATATGGTCTGACCTCTATCGAATCGATGGAATGGCTACGGCCAAGCATCGGTTATGCAAACTGGACGCAATACTACTATCCTGATGCCGCTAACCCGAATGAGGATGACGTCTATACCGGTGGCTATCGAGGCCCGGCGAACATCATGTGGACAGCACATTATGCCCTCATGGAATTATTACATGAGCGGAGCTTCAACACGGGAGAGTACTTTGATGAGTACACATGGTACATGCAGGACTGGAACAACTCCCTCACCACGGATGGGTTCAACAATGTAAAAGAAAGCGGCATTTGGGACTGCGGGCTTATCCCCTGTCAACCCTACGAGATCTGGACCCAGTGCAACTCAGTTCCCATTCTCTTTACAGAGCTCTATGACAACATGTACGCTACTGATTTCATGCCAATCTGGGATTACGGACTGAATTTCATGGAAGAGGAAATGACTGATAACTATGGTCTCTATACTGATGGATACTTTGTTCAGGAACCTGCTGGCTATGTCCATACTAATCTTGACGTCCAGCAGCAGTTTCCTGGGCCACAACTTGACCCCTACATTGCTGATGGCCGACCGTATGTGTCTGCCTACGGAATTGCTTGGACTATGCTATTCCTAGAATACACTCAACCCGAGAAGACAGTTGAGGATTATCCAGTGTTTCTCGAGGTCTACGGTAGAGAGATTTCAGGCGACCAAATGTACATAATTGACTCCTACAACAACCCTTCTGGGTTTGGGACCTATGACATCCTAGCAAACCTATATGCTGTCGCATTAGCCCAGCAGCAGGATGACCTGACAACTAGGGACCGAATCATGAACTTTCTCTGGCGGCCCTACAACAAACTCTGGTCGGCTGATGGCCACGCAATGCATTGGGACACTCAGGCTCTTGAGCCATTCCTCGAGTCTAGTCTTGCTTTTGGGTATCTCTGGGCGACTGTGCCGGTTTCTGTCAAGGAGCTAGCCGAGCCAAGAAGTGCGGAGTTCTGGGACTACCCCTTCATCAGCGGGGCCGACGACGATGATATCTGGGTATACCAAGCGAAGTGGGATTCTCAGCACAATGCTTTCATCCTGAACCTGAAGGTTGACCGCGTTGCCAGCCTCACTTTCAGCAATTTCGATACATTACCAGCAGCCTATACTGGAGGTGCACCTGTTGGAATCTGGGTGTCGTTGCCCGGTGATAACTACAGACTGACCTTGCAGCCAGGGAGCTATAACCTAGTGATTATGTGAGGTGAGATAACGAATGACAGAAGACGCATCAGTTGAAACACAGGCCGACGCCCGAAGTGCGCTCCGAAGAATCCATCTTCAGGATGGGGGTGCAGTGTTCTGGACTCTGTTATGCATTCTGGTGGGAGTCATGCTCATTGTGCTATTGTCACAGGCATCTTGGCCCTATCTGATGGTTGGCCTGTTCATGGTTGGGTTTGCACCCACGTTTGCAATAATCACAGTGGTCGGTGCGATACGTGGCCCGTTCGCTGGATTCCTCACCGGATACCTTGGAGTCCTCATCTACGACCTCATAGCGTCAGCTACTATCGTCACACTTACATTACCCGCTCTTGGTTATGGTGCAATGGGCTTCATAACCGGACTCACCACATATGACTTCCAAAACGGTAGGTCTCTGGTCAAGCTCTCAATACTCTCCGCAGTCGGGCTAGTCTTCATGACCCTCCTGATTACAGTCATCGGGATGTTTGTGGAGGTCTACGGCGAACTTGTAGCAATTGGACTTGTAATGCTACCCTTGCTGACCGTCGGGATTCCTACAGTGGTTCTTCTGACGCCCCTGTTTGGTTGGTTATGGAACATGCTCAGCTTGAGGCTTGCGGCAAAGAACACCAGTTGATGAATCCCAATTCAGTGTAGGGTAATTACACCATCCTATCAGGAATGACGAACGATATTCCACTATAGGATAGATATATTATGGGCCTCAACATGAAACTCTCCAACAGCTGCTCTGAACGGGGATGCAAATGAAAACAGCAATCATGTCAAACAAGTTCTTGACAGTTGCCCTGCTCGGGTCAATTATTTTCGCAGGCATGACCTTTGGCAACTTGCCTGGCCCTGCAACAACGATAGGTGTCCAGACTATTAATGGAATTACTTTCAATTTTGCAGACTATCAATCTCTCAACAGAGAACAGATTGGCATGTTCAACTACTTTGCTGACCTTGTCACAGATCGTCCTTACAATGACTGGCAAGGTTGGTATTCTGAAGATTTCAGGAGTGGGCGTCAATACTTGGCTGCCTTCACATCATACGTGCTGTCAATGTTTTTTGAAACCACATCTGGTTACAGAACATCTGCCTATCAAGAAGTTGCATATTCGCTAGTCAAGATGATGAACACGACTATTGAAGAGTACGGTAATGATTCGATGGAATATTGGGAATGGGAGAGTACATCCTATCCAGGTTACTATTATCCTGATCCAAACGACCCCACAGATTTCTATGTCGGAGAATTTCGTGGGCCTGCAAATATCATGTGGACTGGACACTATGCATTGACAATGGCTCTCTATGAACGCAACTTCAACACCGGCGAGTTCAAAGGCGAAATCAACTGGTTCATCGATGATTGGCAGAACTCGTTAACCACAGATGGTTATGGCAACGCCAAGGAGGGAGGAATCTGGGGCATAGGTCTGATTCCATGTGAACCCTATATTGCATTCATACAGTGTAATAGCATCGCCGTATTTGCAACCGAACTATTCGATAATCTATACAACACCAGCTACATGGAGAGCAGGATGTGGGACTATGGTCTCAATTTTGCCAACACTGAGATGCAAGACGAGTATGGTCTCTTCAGCCATAGCTACCTTGTATCTCCACTCCTCGGTTCCAACGACTCAGTTGATGACTATCCTAAACCCACTATGCGGGGTGACAACCTTGCCGTTTCATCATACGGCGCATCATGGGCGATGATGTTTCTTGAATACACTCAAGAGAATGAAACCATCAACGATTATGAACGATTCATCGAAGTGTATGGGAGGGACCTCTCTAGCAGTCAAATGTACATGTTGGGCTCGTATCACCAACCAGGCAGTTTTACAGATCTTGATACTGTACTAGGGAGCTTCTTCACCATGGCCTTGGCGAATCAAAGAGGGGACCATCAGACGGTGGAGCGTCTCAGAAACTTCTGGCTGAGCCCTTGTAACAAAATCTGGTCGGAGGACGGCAGAGCAATGCATTACCAGGACGGCATCGCTTCGCTTTATCCCTTGCTTCAACCAGTTTCAACTGGCCTTGGTACTTGGGGAACCTTCCCTGTGACCATAAGAAACCTTGCAGATGCACGCCCCACGGAGTTTTGGGACTATCCCTACATCAGTGAGGCTGATGATGACAATATTTGGGTGTATCAGGCTGAGTGGGATCCACACAGAGAGGCATTTATTCTCAACATTGAAGTGGACCGGCAAGCTTCATTGACTTTCAGCAATTTCAATGCTGCTCCGACTGCATACGCCGGCGGCATTGCATTACAGGACCTTTCACCAACGGGTGGCGATTTCATGTTGTCATTGAGTCCAGGTATCTACAATCTAGTTATTATGTGAGGTGAAGATAGAGTGTCCGAAGAACCCATAGAAGAATCCGCAGAAGCGACACACTTCGATGAACCTAAGACCAGTCGTATCAAAAAGCCTGAGAATATCATGGAAAAACTCTTGATTTCCGCAGTTGGGGCACTAATCTTTATGATCCTAGACATAATTCAGTGGCCCTATACTTCAATAGGTCTAGTCAAACTGGGATTCGCTCCAGCACTAGCATTGGTGGCAGCGGTTGGCGCAGCAAGAGGGTCTCTCACCGGCTTTCTCACAGGTTACATTGGCAAAATCCTGTCTGATATTGTACTTAGTAGTAGCATAATCGCATTCTCTCTCTACGGCTTTTCTATCGGATTCATTGGCTTCGTTGTGGGGCTGGGAACCTACGACTTGGCAAAAGGCCGCTCACTGCTCAAAATGTCAGTTATGTCTTCAATCGGGCTAATCTTTGCCGTGCTTCTTACGGTTGCATTCGGGCTCTACATAGAGGGCATTGCGGTGCTTGTTGCAATAGGACTACAGTTGTTGCCAATGCTGACTGTTGGACTGCCTACAGTCATTCTGTTGTCGCCATTGCTTGCGCGAATATTTGATTCCTTGGCATTTCATACCCCCCAAGAAGACATTTCGTCTTAGCAGCTAGAGGGGGACGCAATCTCTTTTCGATTCCCTTGCGTCCACCCATCCATTTCCCAAATTACTCAATAGAACATCATTACTATAGAGGGAGATTTAACGATGTTTGTGCACCGTCTTTGGAGATATATCACAATCTTCAACTGGATGGGTCGTCAAAATGAGCAAGATTCTAACGGCCAACAAGTACTTTGTGACAGTCCTTGTGATTAGCATCGTTCTTGGAGCAATGACTTTTGGTAACCTGCCTGGTTCTCCTACCACCATGGGCACACTGGCTATAGATGGTGAAACCTTCTACTTTGCTGATTACGGTTCTCTCACCCATGAAGAAATCGGAATATTCAATTTTCTCGCTACAATGTTTAATCAGGCCTATGGTTCTTGGGATGGCTGGTTCTTGCAACCTGATTTCTATGGTCTATTTCACTATGTACTTGCCTTCATGGCGTACTCCCTAGCGATGTACTATGAAACCACTCCTGGTTATCGAACCAGCTACTATGAGGGTATCTCTGATAATCTTGTTAGGAAATTCAACACATCCTATGATGAGTGGGGGGAAACCTCGATCGAGTATTTTGAGTGGGAGTCTGAATCCAACACGCAGAATTGGACTGGCTATTACTACCCTAACGCCACCAATCCGGATGCTGATGATGTTTACACAGGAGGATTTCGGGGTCCAGCTAACATCATGTGGACGGGACACTATGCTTTGATGGAGCTTCTTCATGAGAGGAACTTCAATACTGCCGAGTTTGTCGATGAAATCACCTACTTTATCGATGACTGGAACAGCTCGCTAACCACAGACGGACTTGGTAATCCTCAGGAGGGCGGCATATGGAAATGCGGCCTAATCCCATGTGAACCATACGCGGTTTGGGTTCAGTGCAACAGCATACCAATCTTCGCGACGAAACTCTACGATGGCATGTTTGGAACAGACTACTTGCCAATATGGGACTTCGGAATTGAGTTCTCTAACACTGTTATGCAGGACCAGAATGGTCTCTATTCTGACGGCTACTACGTTCAAGAACCCCTTGGTTTTGTACAACCCACAGAAGGTCCTCAACAGGAGTTTCCTGGCACCAGACTCTCCCCATTCAGCACTGAGGGATACCTCCGGTCTCGGGGCTATGGAGTTGCCTGGTCTCTAGAGTTTCTTGACTCAATCCAGCCAGAGATAACAGATAACGATTACCCAATCTACCTCGAAGAATACGGTATGGAAGTTTCCGGTGATCAGATGTACTTCGTCGACTCGATGTACTCCACAAACACCTTTGGTACGTACGAGTTCTTGGCCTGTCTGTTTACTCTTGCACTGGCCAAGCAGGAGGGCGATTTCAACACGGTCGATAGAATCCTAAACTTCCTTTATAGTCTGTACAACAAGATATGGTCCACAAATGGTCGTGAGATGCACTGGGATACTTCCGCCCTAGAACCCTTTTTGCAGACTAGTCTGGCGTACGGGTGGATTTGGGGAAATACTCCTGTCACATTGAATGACCTTGTAGTACCAAGAAATTCTGCTTTCTGGGGCTATCCCTTCATCAGTCAGGCCGACGATGAGAGTATCTGGGTCTATCAAGCTGAATGGGATCCGGTGAAGGAAGGCTTCATCTTAAACATCAAGGTGGACCAAATAGCCACACTAACATTCAGTAATTTTGGTGCCACCCCTACAGTATATGGAGCTGGCTTGCCCAGTGCTTTGACGGCAGCTGGTAGTGACTATACACTAACACTGCAGCCCGGGTCCTATCATCTAGTGATAATGTGAGGTGGTTAAGAGGTGTCCGATGAATCATCAGTTGAACCTGTTTCCAAGAAGTCCATCCTAGAGCGATTCCAAATTCAGAATGGTTACAATGCAGCATGGACTATTATCTATGGCCTTATGGGGGCAGCAGTGTTTATTCTCCTGTCCATGGTACCACTGCCGTTTACGATGGTCACTCTGTTTAAGTTTGGTATAGCCCCTGCTCTAGCTATCATTGGTGTGGTTGCAGCATTGAGAGGTCCTCTTGCAGGGTTTCTGACAGGGTATTTGGGAGTTGTTATCTATGACTTGACCCGCGGTGCAGTTGTGACAATGACACTGCCTGCCATTGGCTATGGCTTCTTGGGACTGGTTGTTGGACTGACCACATACGACCTCACAAATGGTCGTTCGCTCATCAAGTTATCAGTCCTTTCCGCAGTGGGATTTGTATTTACAATACTGATAGTTGTAGCAGTGGGTCTGACAGTGGAGGAATATGCAACACTTGTTGCTCTTGGATTTGTGATGCTTCCACTTCTCACAGTGGGACTTCCGTCGGTTATACTCCTCACCCCAGTATTCGCCCGACTTTGGCAAGGACTTGTGACCACGCTATCTCCTCGTCCGCGGTCGTCGCAATAGGTAGGCATTTCCCTCTCTCCCTACAACATAGGTTCTATCATCTCCAGTATACAAGAGATGGGATTACAAGCCACTCATTGACTAGGAATAACTGTTCTTCTCGTGTATCATTAGGGGATATTACTATCTTGATACCCTAGGCTTCTTTGTCCTAAAACGAACGCTACTAATGAGGTCAGGATACCATTCTGCACTGAGAGCATATACCATAGGCATCCAGGCTCTGACTGCTCACCTGAAAACTAGTCTGTGAACTGACCGCGGCCGCAAGCCCTTCCAGCTTCTCATATTGGAAATCCTCTACTTTGCCACATTTCTTGCAGATTAGATTGATGTGGTTATCCACAACCGGGTCATATCGTGTGGAGTCCCCCCTGAAGGCCATCTCCCGTGCCAATCCGATGTTGGTGAAGAGCTGCAGTGTCTTGTAGACAGTTGCAAGACTAATTGTGGGATCTCTCCTAAGAGCAAACTCATGGATTTGTGCAGCTGTTGGATGGTCACCGGCTCTCCATATGGCATCATAGATGGAGAGTCTTTGGGGTGTTGCGCGATACCCTCTGGCGTGCAATTCCGATTTGATATCGGATTTCACAACGGTCATGATGAGTAACACCATCGTGGAATTCTAATAAATATTCTTATTTAGTGTCAAATATTTTTAGATAACAATACTTAAATAATAATCACTATTGTTTAGAACACAAATTACGGAGATAATTCAAATGGAAGCACATGAAGAGAGAAAGATGCTCCTAATTGGAGAGAAAGTCCCTGATTTTCAAGCTGTAACCACTGACGGTCCAATTAAATTCAGTGAATGGGCTAAGGATAGCTGGGTTATCCTGTTCAGTCACCCAGCAGACTTCACCCCGGTTTGCACAACTGAGTTCATTGGGTTTACAGAGATCCATCCAGAACTTCAGAAGCGAGGGGTAAAGCTCCTAGGGCTCAGCATCGATAGCATCTACTCACACATTTCGTGGATTAGCACCATCAAAGAGAAATTTGGCGTGGAGATTCCATTCCCCATCATCGAAGACCTTAGCATGGAAGTTGCAAAGAAGTACGGAATGATTCATCCTGCTCAGAGCGGAACCGCTGCGGTTAGAGCAGTGTTCTTCATTGACCCCGAGTTCAAGCTTAGGGCATTGATCTACTACCCACTCAGCAATGGTCGCAACATGGCAGAGATTCTGAGAGTTATTGACGCTTTCCAGACATCTGACAAACACAAGGTAGCTACTCCAGCCAACTGGAAACCTGGGGACAAGGTGATTGTTCCACCTCCGAAGACCAAGGAAGGTGCAGCGAAGCGCCTAACAGAAGGCTATGACTGCACTGATTGGTGGTTCTGCAAGAAGAACCTATAATCTCTCAAATTGGTGTGAGGGGAACCACCCCCTCGCCTCCTTTTTCTTAGATTATTCGAAACATTAGATTTATGTCCCAATATATAAAATAAACATCTAATTTTCGCATCTATCGTGCAAAATATATCACTGGGAAGTATAGAGTTCAGTCCTCCTAAAACACAATGCTACTCACTAAGGTGTTTTCTATGAGCGAGATTCTAAGGAAGAACAAGTTCTTCCTGGCCGCATTCATAATCAGCATTATACTTGCAGGAGTGACCTTTGGCAATATGCCTGGTCCTGCCATTCAAGTAGGCGTTCAAACAGTCAATGGAACGGCTTTCAACTTTGCTGACTATGGCTCTGTGGACCATGAGATGCTTGCTATCTTCAACTACTTGGATACAATCGTGAACGATGAGTATCAGGGCTACGGTGAATGGGAAGGTTGGTATGCTGAGCAACAACATCAACTCCATCATTATGTTCTTGCTTTCATGGCATATTCTGCCTCTTTTCTGTTTGAAACCACTTCGGGTTATCGAACGGACTACTATCGGAATTTCCTCTATGATCTCATAAAGAAGATGAACACAACTGAGACCGAGTGGGGAGAGAACAGCATAGAGTACAAAGAATGGACGCATCCTGACTACAACTATGTTGACTACTATTGGCCCAATCAGACTGATACGAGCGATCTTTACGTCGGAGGCTTTCGTGGCCCAGCAAACATCATGTGGACTGCTCACTATGCCTTGATGATGTCTCTCTATGAGAGAAGCTTTAACACAAATGAAATGACTGATGAGATTACAGACTATGTTCTTGATTGGAATAACTCACTGACCACAGACGGCTTTGGCAATCCTGCTGAGGGAGGTATTTGGGGTACTGGAATTATCCCCTGCGAGCCGTATGTCGTTTTTGTACAATGCAACTCTGTACCCATGGTCTGTACCAAACTCTACGATAGCATGCATGGGACGAGTTTCTTGCCTATTTGGGACTATGGTCTAAGCTTCGTCAACAATGACATGGAGAATGCAGACGGGTTCTTTGCTGATGGCTACTATCTCTACGAACCCACAGGATTCTATTATGCCAGTGAGCGGCTTCCACAGACGTATCCAGGTCTAGCTCTATCTCCGTGGACAGAAAGTGTGACACCCAAAGTTGCCGGCTATGGAAATGCATGGGCGCTGGCATTCCTCGAGAGCCTACAACCGGACCGGACTGAAGAAACCTATCCGAAGTTTCTTGAATATTTTATGAAGGACCTGTCCAGCGAAATGGCCTACATAATGGATAGCTACCACAATCCAGATGGATTTGGTACCTATGACATCCTTGCAACTCTCTTTGCAGTACATCTTGCGAATCAGCAAAAGGACTATGCAACCAGAAACCGGTTGGCCAATTTCTTCTTTAACTCCTACAACAAGGTCTGGTCCGCCAATGGAAGGGAGATGCATTTCAACACTCTTTCCCTTGACGGGTTCCTTCAACCTATTGCTGGTTTCGGATATCTGTGGGGACATCTTCCTGTCGCAATAAAAGATGTTTCTGAGTCTCGGGTTGCAGAGTTCTGGGACTATCCTTACATAAGCGCGGCCGACGACAGTAACATCTGGGTGTACCAGGCACAATGGGACCCGGTGAAAGATGGGTTCATCCTGAACATCAAGGTTGACCAGGCGGCGACTCTGACCTTCAGCAATTTCGCCTCTCAGCCAACTGCATACTCGGGGGGAGGTGTTCTCGCTGCACTCCAACAGAGTGGGTCTGACTATACACTCGCTTTGCAACCGGGAACCTATCAATTGGTAATAATGTGAGGTGGTGAGCGACATGAATGAAGAATTAACAGCACAGAAAGAGAGTAGTGGTGGAAAGACAGTGCTGGAGAGACTCCAAATTCAAGAACCAAAGGTCCTCTTGGGAACACTGCTTACCGCCTTGCTTGGAACAGCTATCTATGTCGTCTTGAAGTGGGTGTCTTGGCCTTACATCATGGTCGATCTGTTCACACTTGGCCTTCTTCCGGCTCTTTCAGTGATTGCGTTGGTGGGAGCTATTCGAGGTCCTATTGCTGGCCTACTCACTGGCTATCTTGGGGAGCTTCTAGCGGGCATCTTGCTGAGCGGAACCATAGTCACAATGACATTGTCCGCGTTCGCATACGGATTCATGGGCTTTGTGGTTGGACTAGCTTCGTATGAACTAGACAATGGTCGTTCATTGGTCAAGTTGTCCATCATGTCGACAGTTGGAATGACCTTCACCCTTCTCTTAGTCACAGTAATAGGGCTCGCCATTGAGGGCGCTGCAACAATGGCGGTCATTGGGTTTGTGATGCTGCCTCTTCTAACCCAAGGCCTGCTGACCGTCGCCTTTCTTACACCAGTGCTTGCCCGGATTTGGCATGCCTTCATGACCAAGGTCTTTCCTGCAGCATTGTAAACATAGTAAAAAGAGAGGGCTCTACGGCCCTCTCTATTCTTTCGTATCTCTCGGCAGATTTTTAGGTTAGGCAATGGTTTCCCTTGAAGACCAATTATCTTGGAGGAAATTGGCAACATGGTGTTCAATTTATTCGATATGCTGGGTTTTCCCGGACTCGACCTTGTCTGGGACATAATCGCTTTCATTATCTCGTTCTTTTTGATACTAATGCTGGTTCAAATAAACGCTGCAATCGAAAAGAGCGGAAAACTTTCGACAACAGTCACTAGAAAGGTGATTCATACCTTTGCCGCTCCGCTTTGGGTTGTCACTTGGGTGCTCTTCTCAGGTACAGTCTTTAGCCGCTGGCTGGCACTAATCGTGCCCTTGTTGTTTGTGATACTCTTTGTAGCAATTGGGACCGGGAAGATGGTCAATGAAGACTTCGTGGGTTCCATGTCTAGATCTGGAGATCCCAGAGAACTACTCGGTGGTACGCTATACTACGCATTCCTTATGGTGGTCGTAGCTGTTCTTTGGTTCTATGTGCCAACTGCAGGAGGTATCGCCGATCTTGCCAGTGCCACTCCATTGGCTCTGATTGTTTTTGGTTGTCTGGCCGGCGGTGATGGTTTTGCAGATGTCATCGGACGCAAGTATGGAGGCGAGAAGAAATTTGGAATTGGCGGAGCTGAAAAGACCATAGCTGGTGTCATTGGCATGTTCATTGGTTCTGTCCTATTCAGTACTATTCTGGTATTCCTCTTCTCAATCGAGGTTTCTACCTTTGCACTGGCTGACCTGTTTGTTCCCATCATCGTTGTCAGTATTGTAGCTACAATTGTCGAGGCGCTGACTCCTAAGGGCCTAGATAACATCACAATCACCATTGTCGCCATTGTGATGTGTCTACTACTTCCATTCATTGGCCTATTCTGGCCATATCCATTGTTCACTCTATTCTGAGTTTGAGTAGTGATGCCCAATGACCAAGGAACTGACAGTCATCAAGCTTGGCGGTTCGTTGTTGACTGACAAGACAAAACCGTACACATATAGAGAAAAAGTATTGAGTTCTCTCGTTCAGGAGATAAAGGAGTGTCTTGATGAGGGTCTGATACAATCTCTGGTTCTATTGCACGGTGTTGGTTCTTATGGTCATCCGCCGGTCCTCAAGTACAATTTGCACAAAGGATTCCACGGTCCAGAGCAGCTACTACCTCTCTCTGAAACTCAAGAGAGCGTGGCCACACTTCGTCACATTATAGTAAAGGAGCTTCAGAGGGTCGGTATTCCCGTATGTCTGATGTATCCGTCATCAATGGTGACTGCAGAAAGGATGAGGATGACCAACTACTTCCTTGAGCCGCTCAAGGGCTTTGCATCGATTGGAATGGTCCCGCTGCTAGGGGGTGATATCCTAATTGACTCGGTTATGGGATGGAGCGTTGGCAGCGGTGACCAGCTTGCTGTCATTATTGCAAAGGAACTTGGAGCGACACACCTCATTTTCGCCTCGGACGTATCTGGTGTCTACGATACAGATCCAAAGGTCAATCCGGAAGCCACTCTATTCGAAACTGTGGATTTGAGCCAGCTGGAGGCAACCCTCAAACAGATGGGCAAGTCTGAAGCTGTAGATGCAAGTGGGAAGATGAAAGGGAAGTTGCAATCCCTGCTTCCAGTAATGCCAGAAATTAGGCAAGGCCTAGAAGTAGGACTCCTATCCATGATGGAGTACGGTCATCTCAAATCCTTCCTCGAAGGAAAACCAGTCGCAGCCACAAGAATTGTGGCCAAATGACACTCAGTGTGGGGCTAGTCGTGCCCCACCTGTTTCTTTTTACCATGGAAGAACTTCTCTGTATATGCCTGTTAGGCGCTTGGCATGCAGTCTAATATCAAACCGTTTCTTCACCGAGTTCATGGCATTTCTGCCGAGTTTCAATCTGAGATTAGCATCCAACAGAAGTGTTTCTATTGCTTCTGCAAGAGCATGCACATCATCCACTGGCACAACATAGCCGTCCCACTTGTGCCTTACAATCTCGCTGGGGCCAAAGACGTCAGTTGTAACCACTGGCACTCCGCAGGCCATGGCCTCCACTATGGAAAGCCCGAAAGGTTCTCTTCTAGAGGGGTAGAGGAAGACACGGCTCTGATTGATTAATTCCGGAATCTTCTCCGCCTCCACAACGCCTCTATATTCTACGAGTGATCCCACTCCTAGATGTTCAATATCCTCCAACAAACGCATCTTGAGAGAACCATCCCCTGTCAGTATCATCTTCAGATCAGGATGCGTTAATTTAAGGAGCGCAAGCATCTTTGGAAAAAGGTCGACAGATTTCATCTCTTCCAATCTGCCCATGAAAGCAACATCCCATCTCTTCTCAAGATTCGGACGAGGTTTGAACAGAGACATGTCCACTCCAAGGTACTCGGTACGGACAAGGTGCTCGAGTCCCAATGGTTTGAGATACTCTCTTAGAGCCTGTGACACTGTTTTGCTTACTCCAAGTGCCAATTTGAAAGGAAATGCCGATACTAGTTCGTCATAATCTGTTGTTTCTTTTCCACCAGGGAGAACAAGTGGTTTTGGCAATCCGTGAATAGTCACAATAGAGGGGATATCTAAGGCGGAATCGGTTTTTAGTTTGGCCAGAACCCGATTGAATACAACATAGGTGCTGTGCGCATGTATGATATCCGGTTTCCAATTCTCAATTAGGTCCTCGAGCTCTTTCGCCAAGAGAAGAGCATTCTCCGCCACATCATTCACTTTGAAAAGCTCGCTAGCTGCAGCATTACGCACAGCTTCTGACATAGCGTAGTATTCCCATTTTCTCGCCTCCAAGAGATTGCCTTTTAGGTGACACAGCATGTAATGCTCGCGTTCTAATCTTTCTGGAGAGTTCCTAGTGGGAGACTGTGTAGTAACAATTGATTCATGGTCTGCAGAAGCAAGCTGTGCGGAGAGATGGTGCAAATAAGATTCATAGCCTCCAAGCCCACTCGGGTTTATACTGTCGCAGAGATGGAGGATACGCACTAGTGATTCCCTCGGAACTATGAATGTAGTAGCTCCTAATCTGTGTAGCTTTCACCAAATGCAAAGAGGTCTGGGAACTTGGATAACCCCGCAGAGATAGACCCACCGGACTATGCAAGGGATCGTGATGTATTTCGCGACAAGGAAGGGAGAGTCTATGTTGTCTTGGGCCATATCCAACCCAGAAACCGTTTCCTATCATTTCTAAAGTACATTCCTGATTCCCTTGGTCGGTGGAAAGTTGGCGATGTAAAGTATCGAAGGTTGTTCTTCGGGGGTTCCGATTCAGCCGTTCGAGGTATGCGATTTGTTCCCGCAGAATACCTTCGCAAGGATACGCACTTCCGTACCACACTCTTGGAAGTTCCTCGAAGGGATGTGACAAAGTACTTCAACCCCGAGAGGCGGCTCCGCGAAATAATTGACAATGGTCCGGCTGACAAGCTCGAGTCTGATGCATTGAAACTGGCTGAAACCCTCAACAACAGCCTTGGCATCTCCTTTGATAGTCTAGGGGTTGCTGGAAGCATCCTCTGGAAAGCTCAGAGCTCCAGTTGGTCTGATGTAAACATGAATATCTACGGGCTTGAAGCATCGTGGAAGCTCGAGAAGGGCTATTTCGACGTGGCTAGAAACAATGAACACATAGAGATGCGCCAGATTAATGATTGGGCATTAGCAATGTCTAGAATGTTCTCCAAGATTCCCGCACTTACTCCTGCTGACGTGAGGCTTCTCTTCGCTAGACGCAAGGTCTTGAATTGCTACGACCGACCTATTGGCATCACGCCAGTGCTTCTTCCTGATGAGTATCCAATCCGGCATGGGAGTGAATCATACCATCCTGTCTCGTCGATGCCCATTCGTATTGTCATGGATATTAAGGATGATAGGTACGGTCTATTCTCACCCGCATTATACATCACAGAATCCGAACCTATTCCTCTGATTAAGAACGAGATTGTAAGCCGACTTATGATCTACGAGGGCTCCTTTGGGGGATTACTGAGGACTGGGGACAAAGTGGAGGTTTCCGGAGTACTCCAGCATGTCAAACCGAGGATAAGAGGCGACAAATCCTTCTATCAAATGATGGTCGGGACGAAGGATTTCGAGCGAAAGGAATACGCCAAAATCATCAAGGCAAGCCTTTGATAACGAGTTAAGGACGCTAGCACAACGGTCTTAGGGAATGCACATCTCTTACATCATAATGCCCTCTGAGAGTCCCTACATCAAAGTCCCATCGATAATGGGAGAAAAAGTTCGGAAGATTCTGCTAGAGTGTGGTCTACTCGCAACCAATAGTCGTATCATCAGCGAAGACTCATCTCTCTACCTGCCCCTAGTTAGCAAGCTGACTTTACGAAAGGCGCAGTCCCTTCTCGAGATAGATCATATCGAAATCGGAACCAGAGAATTTCCTCCAGTCACTGAAGGTCCAAATACGTTGGCTGATGCACTATCTAGTCTTCTCACAACGAACCAGCTGAATCTTCTCCCGAGAGCGTATGATTCAGTAGGTGATATTGCCATCCTTGAGATTCCAGAGGAGTTGTCGCAATTCTCACAGCTTATTGGCGAGACTTTTCTTAAGGTTCATTCAAGCTTTTCCACTGTCTTAGGCAAGATGGGAGCTGTTTCTGGAACGGCAAGGATACGTGACTATGTGCTTCTTGCCGGCGAGAATAAGACTGATACAATTCACATCGAGTATGGATGTAAAATCCGCGTAGATCTTGCCAAGGCCTACTTCAGTCCTCGTCTATTGGAGGAGCACAATCAGGTCGCCAATCAGGTCACAGACGGCGAAACCATACTTGACATGTTTACCGGGGTTGGGCCATTCGCTCTTCATATTGCGAAATCGCACGCAGCAAAAATCCTCGCTGTTGACATAAATCCTGCAGCCATTGCTCTCTTGAAGGAGAGCCTGCATCTCAACAAACTTGTCGGGGAAATTGTTCCAATAGCTTCCAATGTCCATGATTACATTCAAGGGCAGCTTAAAGACAGGGTCGACCGCATCATCATGAACCATCCATCAGGTGCAAGGGAGTTCATTCAAGATGCTTGTCAAGCTCTAAAATCAGGAGGGCTTTTGCATTATTACGAGTTCCTGAGTGGCGAAAATCCTGAGAAAGAGCTCCAAGTACAGGTCACAAAGATGATCGAATCTGCAGGTCGTAGTGTGGATACAATCAGCAGGGTTCGAAGAGTCCGCGATAGTGCCCCGTATGAATATCAAATGGTATGCGATGTCAGGGTCCTGTAAAGAATGACACTTCACAATGAAGTGTTGTGCCAGGGGACTTTAGCCGTTCTACAAATGACCGATTCAAATCGGATGCTGCTTTATCAGCCCTGACCATTAATGTTCGGTCGCATTCGTAGGAACTTGTTCTGGCCACCATACTTGTGCTGTCGGAATAGGTGAGTCCAGGACCGCCCCAACCTGAAACCTCCTCTGTAAGGCCATCGGTAGTCATCCTGAGAACAATCCTGGTGGTATTCAGCATAGCAAGTGCCTTGAGGCTCTTATCCAACTTGTTCAGAGTAGCAGTTGCATTTACCCCTACTATGCACGTTCCCTGTTTGGTGAGGTTTCTTTCCGAGGTAATCTCAAGTGTAGTGGAATGCTTACCGATGATATTCTGATGCCCAAAGGCTCGAAATTCCACTCTCTGCATGAAATTTCCTTCACTGTGAACGCTTTTATCATTGCATGGTTCTAGTAGCATCGATAGGAATGTCTGCCAATCCCTTTGCCAGAGAAATTGATTATTTAGTGAATCAGCTCAAGCGAAGGGGGTACATCAAGACAGAGTCCATGGAACACGCATTCAGGTCAGTCCCTCGTGAGGAGTATGTACTGCCATCAGCAAGAAGACACGCCTACAAGGATTCACCTCTCTCAATAGGACATGGCCAGACTATCTCTGCCCCACACATGTGCGTGATAATGTGCGAAGGCTTGAAACTTGAAGAGGGAATGATTGTTCTGGAAGTAGGAGCTGGCTCTGGATATCATGCAGCTCTCTGTGCAGAGATGATTGCACCTGAAGGGGCAAGCAATCCGGGGCACGTTTACACCATTGAGATAGTCAAAGAACTAATCGATTTTGCACGGGCAAATCTGGAACGAACAGGGTATGCCGACAGGGTGACTCTGATTTATGGTGATGGCGGAAAGGGTCTTCCTGAGAAAGCCCCGTTTGACAGAATTTTTGTCGCAGCTGCAGCACCAACAATCCCCAGTCCACTTCTAGACCAGCTTAAGCCAGGGGGAATCATGCTCATTCCTGTAGGAAGTCGAGGATTCTATCAGGAGTTAATGCTTGTAGAGAAGGACTTGGACTCCCAAGTGAGAACTCGAAGGTGGGGCGGTGTTGCATTTGTGCCGTTGACCGGAGAATATGGTCATTAGTTCTATTTCGCTAGATGCAGCGGGATAAGTGTCAAGGTCACAGTATCGTTATCCTTCAACCTCAAACGTCTTCTAAGATTGAATGGTGAAACCACTTCCAGAATATTCTGTCCATGATGAGTACGTTGGGCAATGACCACAGCCCCCTCCACCTTCTGATTTACCAAGACATGATAGCAGACCACATCGCCGAAGGTGCGTCCTTCTTGGGTGAATCCCGGTACAATCAAAGGCGGTGTCTGTTTCATTCTCGCCAATGCCTTTCGAGCCCTTTCATCTGTGATCTTCACATTTAGGGTTCCTGAATAAGGTTTGAATCCCAAGGCCTTTTCGAACCGCTGAGCGTACATATCAACATAGTATGCTCCTTCTCCAAGCCCATAAACAACTGTTCCTTCAATGCTAATTTCATCGACTTGAGCAGTAAATGCCAACTCAAGCGCGGACCGCACACTATCCAGCTCCTTTCGCCCCTTGTCTGATATCTCAACGACCATTCCATTTGCTGTATGTATCCTTGTTATGTAGCCCTCCTCCACACAGGTCGAAATCCTTCTAGATGCGGTTTGTTGGCTTACCTGAAGAAGTTCGCCCAGTCTACGGGTTGTGAGAATTGCCCCTTTGTGCATGGCGCCTTCTTGGGCGAGAGTATAGAGTGTGAACCAGGTCTCTGGTGATATCATAATCTCTTCATCCTCAACTATTCGCTGCTTCTGTGCCGGCTTTCGAACTCCCGAAGTTCCTTTATTAGTTTGGCTTGCTGAATTGCAGTGGTAATGTCTCCCCGCGTGCGTTCAATCAGCGATCGAGCCACATCGCACTTTCTCCTTAACTCGGGGACAAGTGCATTGGGAAAATCAAAGGTCCCAAGTTCGTCAAGAATCTCTTCCATGAATTCAAGTAGCGTGTTAGCACGTTCTATATCGTCCATACGAAGGGAGTTTAGCACGGCTCGTCTAAGTTCTCCAATAGCATCTGCAAGACCAGTTAAGTATGGTCTAGAAGGTATTCCGTTGTTGGAGGGCGGCGTAAAAACACCATCTCTTAGAAGCGAGAGTAGATTAGCGGCCTCAGCCATCTCTTGGTACGCAGTATCAAGGTTTCGTGAAGATGAAAGGAACTCGCTATTCTCAATTTGCTGTTTTGCTTTCTCAGTCTTTTTCATAGCCTCTTCTAGGAGGGCTGCCGCAGCTTCGTAATTTCCCCTATGAGTTTCTTTAATCGATTCACTGCACTTCCTAACAGCTGCCCTAGCCAGCGGCAATGCAAGTTCGCGTACGGAATCGTCCGTTTCTACTTCATTTCTGAGAGGCTGAAGTATGTCTGAGAGCTTCATAAGTTCACTTCCCTGTTTCTAGGTTATTTTGCTAACCTTTTTGGCACGAGAGAGTAGTACTACTCTGCTTTCAATCTGTTCGTCTTGCAAATAATAGCCTGTAAGAGCAGCCAGTTTCTCTGAAAACGCCCGAATGTCTCTGTGGGGAGGCGCATTGCTGCTTTCGAGTCTTTCACGTGATGAACCTAGGAACATATATCCCTTGACCTCAACAAAGTCTGGGATCCCTTTCAGAATTAGTTCTGCATATTCTCGCGGCTTATGCATGTTCTCACCTGCTACCATAGTGAGGCGATTAACCTTTCGTCCGTTCAACGATTGAAGCAATTCCTGCGATTCTAGAATTCTGTCCCAACTCTTGGGTTCTATCGGTCTACAGAGTCTTCTATAGGTTTCTTCGTCAGGAGCCGCCAGAGTGACGTACAATTGAGTTGGTTGTGAGATTTCTCTCAACACCTCTGGCCTCGTTCCATTTGTGACTAGGAATGTAGTCATATCCCGATTTCGAGCCTCATCTATTAATTCGCTTAGAAACGGGTACAAGGTGGGTTCTCCTGCAAGTGAGATTGCAATATGCCTTGGGCTTCTTGCTTCAGAATACTTCTGCTTTGAAACCTTGGGATTGACGTCGGGATTATATCCTCCTAGGGAACGAAGGTTTGCCGCCAGAATTCCATCTAGCAATTCCGAAGGTGGCAGTACATCAGGTTTGGCAACATTCACCTGATCCCAGGTTTCACCAGTATCTCCTGGGATGACTCGCCAACAGAATTTGCATGCTTGAGTGCATTTGTCGACAACTGGGGTCATTTGCAGACAGCGATGACATGTAATACCATAGAACCGCTGCTTATAGCAGAAGTAATTCCCAAGGAGGCTCTTGTGCTGCCACTGACATGCCTTGAACGCCCCTCTCTGTCCGAGTATGTGATATCCTTGGCGTTTCAATCGCTCTTTCAGAACACTGGGCATTTCGGGACTCAAGGTGGAATCATGACTTCGACTGCCAAGTGTCTTATGAGGGTTTGGCAATGTTCAACTAGTCAGACCCAGAGAGTTTTCCCATTGAGAGCCGCTGAGCAAGCTTCTCCTGTGTGCTCCACGACCCGGTGAGCATACCTCTTCGTGAGAGGTCTCCTAGTACACTGCGGCTGTCACTATCAAGGCGCCCTGGTGGCATATACTCAAACTCGCTTCCTGGCAAGGGCATGAACACATGACCGTGTACTCTGGCACCCATCTTCGCCAAGGACTCACACATCTCAATACTTGTATCTAATTCGACTTTGCTTTCTCCTGGAAGGCCAAATATCATATCTACATGAGGTATGAAATCGCAATCAAATGCAGTTCTTATGGCAGTCATCGCTTCTTCCACGCTATGATGACGATTTGCTAGTTTCAGAACCCTGTTGCTTGCTGACTGCATACCAATCTGTATCGTTTCGTTTGCAACATAGCTCCTCATCATATCCAGAGCTCCCTTCGTGACAAATTCCGGTCTGACTTCGGATGGAAATGACCCGAAAAACACCTCTTCAAGCCCATCAATTGATGTCGCCTGCTGCAGCAGTTGTTCCAGTTTCTCAATCTCTGTATCACGCCCTCTGCCACCGTAGGATAGCGCATTTGGTGAGAGAAACCACGTTCTCTTAAAGCCCCGTTCTTCAACGGCCCTACGAAGCCAGTACGCTACTGATTTCACAGACCGATGTCTTATCGATCCGCCAGTCAAAAAGGGCGTTGAACAGAATTTGCACCTGTAGGGACAACCACGCGTCACTTCAACGGGCCCAAGAATGTTCCTCTGCAGGGCAAAGGGAGGATAATCATCAAGGTTTACCTTAGCGAGGTTTCTTGGAACGACATAATTAGAGGACTTCTTAGAAACTACTCCTTCTACAACAGACGGGTCCAAGTTGTTAATTAAGTGCCACAATAAGTCGGGCAAGGTTCTCTCTCCCTCTCCGATAACCACGTAGTCGAACCCAAAATCAAGCAACTGCCCGGGCTTTACGCTGGCATGCGGTCCTCCAGCAATCATTATGACTTCCTCGTGGAACGCTTGGCGAATGTCGTCGCATTCCTTCTTGACCCGTTCTAGCTGAGTGCTCATCACGGATTGAGCAATGATTGTTTGTCCTTGATTCAAGGCTTCGCGTATAGCATTGGGAGAAATGCTCACCGGTGCCTTAACCTGCAACTCTCCCAGGCGACCATCATTTTCAATAGCTCCTACAAGGGCGGCTATGCTATACCTAGAAGATGGGTGAGCCCGGAACAAGAGCTGATAGGAACCCAAGCACGACACACGCACTAATTGTCGACGACGTGCTCAGACACGCCATCCTTGGTCACTGTCATGATATGAATCGAACCGCCGGACTGAGCATCTCTGGCGATTCCCGCCTTAACCGCTGCAACGGCCACACTCTCAGCGTCCTTTACAGTCATACCTTCCCTGTAGTCCTTCTCCAATACACCATAGGCTGTCTGAGTGCCACTTCCAGCGGCAGTATAGTCATCAGGAATCAATGAACCACCCATATCCAGTGTAAAGAGAGCTGGACCTTCATCATCATGCCCTATAACCACAGTCTGAATAAAAAGCGGCGCCATCTTCATTCTGTAAAGCGTATTCGCGATCATCTTTGAGAGTGCCTTTACGCTGATTGGCTTTTTCTGATTTAACTCGTAGAGTTTGATATTTGCCTTCAGTCTGTTTACCAACATCTGGTAATCCGAAGTAAGACCTGCAGAGGCAAGCACGATTGTATCAGTAAGCTTGAATGCCTTGACTCCTTTATCCGTGAGAATGAATGTTCCCCAGCTTATGAGAGAGTCAGTGGCAACTATTGCTCCATCACTACATTTAATGCCGACAACAGTGGCTCCAGTTGGAAGTGACATACTAAACAGGGCTCCTAAATGCTTTCAGACTTGAATAGCCTTCGGGTAGCTTCTGTTTAAAACGTTTTGAAGTGTTCCTTCAATGCACATTTACCGCGAATGAGTGGAAAAAGAATGAGCTGGCTCAATCCGTTTAGCAGAATCCCAACAATAATGACTGCTGAAGAGATTATCGATTTTGCCCAGAAGAGGTCTGTACGCATTAGTACAAAGAGCTCTCTGCGGCTTACTAGAGTAGAGCGGACTAGAATTCGTGAAGTTGCTAGATTACAGGAGTTTACCAAGCATGCAAAGGCCAAGCTCAAGATGGCTGTTGAGAGCTTTCCGTCATTAGATCGCCTTCACCCCTTCTACAATGAACTTGCGGAAATCCTTGTTGGCATTGACCGTCTCAAGCAGGCCTTAGGGGCCGTCTATAACTGCATTCCCCTTCTGGATGATATAACAAACAACCACTTGCAGGCCCTGAAGCTTGCGGATGATTTCAAACAAATGAAGAAGACTCGAAGAGCCGCAAAAGGAAGAATTAGTTCCGTCATTCGTGCCACAAGCGACAACTTGGACTTCATAATTCAAGCAAAGACTACAATGTCAAAATTACCCGGGGTCAGACCAGACTCCCCAACCATCGTTTGTGCAGGATTTCCTAATGTTGGGAAATCCACCCTCGTGAAAGCTGTTTCCACTGCTGAACCTGAAATTGCTCACTATCCCTTTACAACAAAGGAAGTGATTATTGGACATCTTGCTATTGATAATAGCACTGTGCAAATCATTGACACTCCCGGAATCCTTGATCGCCCCATGGCAAAACGAAATGAGATTGAACGAGAAGCAATTGCCGCTCTCAAGTACTTGGCACATGTTATCATCTTCATGATGGATCCCTCCGAGGCCTGTGGGTGGAGCATGACTGAGCAGTACTCCCTCTATCAAGAGGTGAAGCGAATGTTCCCTGTGAATCCAGTTATCGTTGTCTTCAACAAAACGGACATCACTCCGCCGGAACAGCTTGATAAAGCCAGAAAGATGATTCTTGGAGCACATGAAATAGTTGCTACAGACGGAACTGGAGTTCAAGAATTAATGAAAGAGGCACTCGATGCGGTTGATCTCGGCTCATTGGATGATGCAGTTGATGAGTTCAAATCGTCACTGTTTCGAGGAGAAACCAGCTCCTCGGACGACCAATAGGCCAGTGCCATCAAGATTTTCTTTGAAGTCCATTTCTGATGAGAGAATTTGCTTTGCTACCCAGAGATTCGTCCTAAGATGCTCACTTACTTGAGTAATCCCAATCTTGCTCTCTCCATCCGCAAGCGCCAAGTACGGTACGAGCATGTCTGCCATGTGGGTGTCAGTGGCCATTCCTGTACCAACTTCCTTCACCAGGCGTTTGGCACATTTCTCTCCAACTTCCTCTGCTCGTACTCCCCTCTCCCCAAGCTCATCTGTGCCAATCCTATTTCCCAACTCGGACTCGGCCCACAGCACTATCCCGCTTCCAGGGCCAATATGTGGATCACTCTTGGCACTGTAAGACTCCCTCTTTATTATTACTTGGTCTATAGAACTGCCTTTGAGAATCTCACTTGCTGCTGCTGCTTGTCGTTCTGCAACATGTGCTGGAAGTCTGACACAATGTGAAACTCCTGCAACCTGCTTGACCTTCCCAAACCTAACCATCTCGATGGGACGAATCTTATCCACGGGCGTGACTTCACAGAAGACTCTCCCTCCTCCCTTTGGATAGTGCCCACGCCGTATCGTCTTGATGTCTATGATTGGACCCATTCTTCGAAGCCAGGTCGCGAAAACTGCGCTCAAATAATCAATAGGGGGGCTCCATTTCACATCTGTGCCACCGGTTATTGTAAATCGAACGGGGGCCGAGGAAAGAACTGCAGCAGGCAAGACTGCCTGCAAAACCAGAGAGATCGAACCTGCGGTGCCTACATCATATTTGAAGTGGCCCCCGACTCTCTCATGCGGTTTGAATTCGAGTTCGGTCCTTCCCACTTCCAATCCTCTGACTTCTGCGCCAACAAGTTGTGAAACCAATTCTATTCCGGCAATATGCTGCTTTTGCAGTCCGGGTTTCGGCCGTCCTGCCCTAATATTGGTGATGCAGACTGCAGTCATGGAAAGAGCTGAGAGCGCAATCGCTGTTCGTAGAATCTGCCCTCCTCCTTCCCCATGGGAACCATCGATGTTAATCAGATGAAGCACCTCTGCTAGTTTCAATCACCCACCGTTATGAATCCCACCTTTTACGAATGCTTATTTGTGTCCATTTCTCCTGAGTCTGCGGTCAAGATGCGGTCTATACTCATAGGGCGGTTTCAGCCTGTTCACAAAGGTCACATTCATACTATAAAGCAGATACTTGACAAGGGTGAAGACCTGGTCATTGTTATCGGAAGTTCGCAGTATTCTCACACTCCCGATAATCCCTTCACAGGGGGCGAGCGCGTGATGTTTCTAAAACGAGCCCTGATGGACGAAGGGATTTCGTTTGATCAGGTTGATATCGTTCCAATCACAGACATCAATATTCACCCCTTGTGGGTGGCGCATCTGAAGTCCTATACTCCATATTTTGACAAAGCCTATACCCACAATCCGCTGGTTTCAAGGCTACTAAAGGATGCTGGAGTTGTGGTCGATGAGACTGAGCTGCTCGACAGAGGGGCCTACAGTGCGAAGCATGTTCGTGACCTCATACGATGGAACAACTCAGAGTGGGAGTCACTTGTTCCTGAAGGCGTTGTCAAGTTGATTAAGGAGCATGGTATGGATAAGCGGATACAAGAGATTGGTGAAACTACCACCAAGAGGTAGACCAATTCACTGAAACGGTATACTTTAAATAGAGACGCCAAGACCACACAGTTGGTGAACGTAATGCTAGGTGAAGGCGTTCCGAACTAATAGACTGCTAATTCTCTGTCCTAGTCATTGCTCCGAAAAGCAATCAAACCACAATCATAGAAGGCGATACCATGAGCAGTAAAAAAGAGAAACAGGAACCAAGGCAGGTAATCTTCAACATCGACAAGGAGAGGGAGTTTCCTGACTGGTTCGGTGAAATAGTGAAAGTAGCGGAACTGGCTGACATTAGATATGGCGTCAAGGGATTCACTCCGTTTCTGCCCTGGAGTTACATGACGATGGATATCATGTTCGGCCTTCTTGAAGATGCTCTCAAAAAGAAGAAGCATCAGCCTATGCTGTTTCCGACCGTGATTCCCGAGAAGAATCTGACAAAGGAGGCAGACCATGTCGAAGGGTTCACTCCTCAGGTCTTTTGGATTAAGGACATTGGCTCAGGCGAAGAGCTCGAAGAAAGGCTGGCTCTCAGGCCAACCAGTGAGACCGCCATATATCCGATGTACTCCCTCTGGATCCGCTCATGGCGCGACTTGCCATTAAAGAGGTATCAGAGGTGCTCTGTCTTTCGTTCCGAGATTAAGAGCACACGCCCTTTCCTTCGCGGACGGGAGTTTCTCTGGATCGAGAGTCATAACGTCTTTGCAACTCATGAAGAAACATTGGCTCAGGTCGTAGAGGATATCGAAACTACGAAGGAGGTTGTGACTGAACATTACGGACTTCCAGTTATCATCTTTAGGAGGACACAGTGGGATAAGTTTCCAGGTGGCCTTAACACGTATGCAGCTGACACGCTTATGCCCGACGGCAAGGTCATTCAACTGCCTTCTACCCACGATTTGGGTGACAACTTCGCCAGGGCATTTGATATCACCTTTCTTGATGAAAACAATGAGTCTGTGTATGCATGGCAAACCTGCTATGGTCCTGCTGTTTCACGGATATTTGGCGCACTGATTTCAGTTCATGGGGACAATAAGGGCCTTCGTCTACCATACAAGTTGTCTCCCTATCAGGTAGTCATCGTACCCATTGTTCGAGGGAAGAACGAAGGAGAAGTCCTGAAGTACTGCAAGAAAGTGGAGTCAGTATTGACCAAGGCGGCAATCAGGGTCTTCTTGGATGACTCTGACAATACTCCAGGGTGGAAGTACAACTTCTGGGAGATGAAGGGCGTACCCATCAGGATAGAGGCCGGCCCACGCGATATCAAGGAGGAAAAAGTGGTTCTCTTTCGAAGGGATGCCATGAAACGCGAAACCTGCATGCTCAAGGATTTGAAGAAGAGAGTACAGGCACTTGGGAAGGAAATCGATAAGACTCTGAGAACCCTTGCTGAATCCAAGTTCGTTGGGCTGATCGTTGACGCCTCTTCGCTAGAGGAGATTGAAGATGCCCTGAACAAGGGAAAAATCGCACGAATACCCTTCTGTACAACTGAGATGGACGGTCTGCAATGTGCCGAAGAAATCAAAGACCGTACAGGCGGCGAGATGCGCGGAACAAGGATGGACATTCAGGAGTCGGCACAAGGCGTCTGTCCTGTATGCGGCAAGGTTGCACAAGATGTGGCCTACATAGCCCGATCATACTAGACGAGGAGTCTTGGAGTTGATGCCCGGCTCCATGACTCTCACCTCTTTTTGCCCTGACAATAGTCTTAAGGCAATATCCAGTGGTGGTTCTCACATCTAGGAGTGCGCAACCAATCCATGAAGCCAAAAGTTCTTCTTCCCTATGATGAAGAGCGCGTAGCATCTGTTCAGGAAATTCTTGGCGATTTAGCGGTGGTAGTTTCCTCTCAACGTACGGCTGAGTCGATGCTTGAAAAGGGAGGCGACGCAGTAGTGGTCGCCTCTGGACGTGTTCCCGCAGAATTCATCAGAAAGGCGAAGAATCTGAGGATGATTCAGGCTCTTAGTGCAGGGGTCGACAAGATTGACCGCGAAGCCGTTCTTGAGCGAGGGGCCCTGATTGTCTGCAACAATCCCATGAATGCCGAAGAGGTGGCAGAATATGCTATTATGCTCCTACTTGCTGCAGCAAAGAACATAATAGTCAACGACCGTGCGCTGCGAAAGGGGGACTGGACTTACGGATTTGGAGGCCCTCGACCCAATGTCGAGCTACGGAGAAAGACATGCTTGATTCTGGGTCTTGGTAACATAGGCGTCGCGATAGCACAACGGTTGAAGGGATTCGACCTTAGAATAATAGGAGCCACAAGAACTGGAGTAAACAACTATCCTGCTATCGTCGAAACAGTTGCAAGTGTGGACAAGATGGGCCCCTTAGTGAGAGAGGCCGATTTCGTGGTCCTTGCCCTGCCACTCACCCAGTCATCAAGAGGAATTGTGGATGCCAAATTCATCTCATGGATGAAGAATACCTCTATTCTTGTTAACGTTTCCAGAGGGGAGATTATTGAGGAATCTGCTCTGTACCATGCCTTGCAGGAGCATCGCATCCTTGCTGCAGCTCTTGATGTATGGTGGAGATACCCTCAATGGGAAGAAGGCGCCAAGGATTTTCAGCCCTCGAACTACCCGTTGCATCAACTCGACAATGTGGTGATGTCCCCTCATCGGGCGGCCTATTCAAAGGCTGTTGCAAAGGCACACCTCCAATTCGCAGGCCAGAATATTCTCAGATTTCTACAGGGCAAAGAACCGCAAAACATTGTTGATATGGATCTTGGGTATTGATGGCGCAAAACTGAGAAGTTTGTACGTGTTTTTCAATGACAGAAAGCACAAGATTGGGAGGCTAGAGCCCGTTTCGAAATGAAGACGGGCCGAAATGTCTTTTCGGAGGTCGCTCAGCTTGCATGAGAGTCAGGTCTTTAAGGAGTGCTTGCCAGCAGACAATAGCCACGACCAAGAGGCTTTGAGAGTGAGTCTAGCAAGTCTTTCAGATATTCCAGGTGTTGGCGAGAAGGTCAAGAAAGCCCTCATAGACCACTTTGGTAATGAGGCCGTTGCTTTGAAAGTCATCATGGATTCTCGTGTTGACCTTGTGGCTGCCGTCCCTGAACTCGGGGCAAAACAGGCAGTTAACATTGTGAAGGCAGCTTTCGAGCAGCAATTTGGGGCCTCTGCCAATACGATTCTCCGCAGTGTCGATTTGCGTAAAATATTCGATTCTATCTTGGGAATCATCCGCGGATATGCAAACACCAGCTATGCACGTGATAAGTTGTTGCTCTATTTTCCTCTTCCACCCGAAAAAATCGATGTGATCCATGAACGACAGCATTACTTTGCGGATGCCATTGATTTGGCCAAGCAGCTGTCCGAAGACCAAAGGGTCAGCTTGAAGCAGCATCTCACTAACGTACGCGGTTTGTACAGAAGAATTAAGCCGCGCCGCCTTGAGGGGAGGGTCATAATCACCAATGATGCCAAGGTCTTTGACAAGCTTGTCAAGGAAGGCGTCGATAAGTGGTGCCCAGTATACGTCATCTCCGAGGGCGAGAATGCAGTTGATTATGCAAGGGGTTATGACCTAGTCCTTTACATATCCCCACTCGGGGTTTATGACGACTCGGTGGATATGCTCGATAACGTCGAAATTCTCGGCAAGGACTGGACTGTCGATGATGTACTCCCAGAGATGACCATAGGCTTCTATTCTCGCAACTATCGCGTAATCGATGCATCATGCAAACTGGCTAGCCTCTTTGGCGGTCTTCCTACGAACGAGTCAGTCCAAAAGTTTGTGGACTCTCTTGACCTTGATAGTCTGTTGCAGGTCGGAGAAACCCTGCGGAATATCAACGAAGATGGCGATGTAGCACATAGCATAGACAAGGAGTTGGACAGGTATAGAAAGGCGGTCAAGGTCTTTCCAACAGCAATTGCGGAAACTGAAGCGTGGTTGAACGAAGAGATAAAGACGCGAATCGCAAAAAGTCAAATCACTCTTGGAGGCCAGCAGATAATAACCATCCTCCAGTCAGCTGATATAGATGGTCCAGACAGTGGCGCTCTGAGAAACATGTTGCCTGCTGAGATCATCGAAACTTTTACCACTACAATTCAAGAGGCCGAGGACAAGCTTGTCGAGATGCTTGGCCTTACTCCAAGGGAGGCTGACTGGGTCACCGGAATCATCAGCGAGGAAATCGCTCTCCCTGTTCAGCTAATACCAACACAAATCAATGACTTAGAAGACCGTCTACGACGACTCTTCTCCGACCGCCAATTTCGTCTAATAAAGAAGGTGTCTGGCCAGCTGGATAAGCTTACAGGTGCGGTCACCGAGGCTGTGCAGACTCTTCTCGAATTTGACCTCTTCTTGGCGGTAGGCCTCTTCGGACATGATTACAACCTCCACACTCCAAAGATTGGATCGGAGTACGCCGGTATCGGTGTTGAAAAAGCAACAAATCTCTTCCTTCAGGAGAGTATGTTGAAAGGGCGCCATGGAAAGGTACAGCCAATCGATTATGTCATTGGGAACAGCCCATTCAAGCCGGATGGCACAAATGGCGAGAATTGCGCGATACTCTCGGGAGCAAACAGCGGCGGAAAGACAACAACGATTCAGACGCTCGCACAAATTGCCACTATGGCACAGACTGGCTTTCCAGTCCCAGCAGAAAACGCATACCTTCCTCCTTTTGAGGAGATATACTTCTTCTATAAGAGCCGAGGGATGGTCAGTGCAGGTGCATTCGAAACCACCCTCAAGCAGTTCGCTGACATAGTTGTATCAGACAAGTCCAAGCTCGCTCTCTTTGATGAGGTTGAGGCCATAACAGAGCCTGGCAGTGCAGCCAACGTCATTGCAGGCCTGATTGAGATACTGCAGCGAGACCCCCGTAGTTGCACAGTCATCTGCAGCCATCTTGCAAAGGAAATTGCGGCTGCAACTGATATTCCGATTAGAATCGATGGCATTGAGGCACGCGGCCTAGATGAGAACTTGGAGCTGATAGTAGATCGCACGCCTCGCTTTGGTACCGTCGCAAGAAGTACTCCTGAACTCATTGTCGAACGGCTCACAAAGTTGTCAAAAGGCAAGAAGAAAGAGGTATATGAAAAGATACTGGAAAACCTCCTTGGAGAACGAAGCGAACCCTGATTTGCATAGGACCGTGTACCGAATATGAAACGTGTGTTGATCTTTGGAGACACGCATATTCCCACACGAAGAACCTCAATCCCAGAGGGGTTCTACAAGCACATATCAAATACCCACTACGACCTTGGATTGATAACGGGCGATTTGGTGCGTGAGCAGGATATGCGCTCTGCCCTTCCTCCACTCCCAAGATGCCATGTCGTCATGGGCAACATGGATTACGGAAGAGGATACAGTTTTCACGAGACCGTTCAGGTTGAGGATTTCAAATTCCTCCTAATTCATGGTACGCAGTTGCGGCCAAGAGGAAACTTGGAGCAATTATGGGAAATAACAATGGAAGTGGGGGCAGACGTAGCGGTTCACGGTCACACTCACAAATCCGAAGTCACACTTCACAAGAATCGGCTTCTTCTTAATCCCGGCACGCTCTCAGGAGCGACAGGTGGCTGGAGCGGAAGGACCGATGCCAGCTTCATTGAGCTAGAGGTATCAAAGAAGCAAATCGAGGTGACACTCCACCTAACAGACTGGCACATTGAGAAAACATCACGAATAGTCTATTGCAAGACTGATGCGGGCATTGTGATCCCCTGCTAAGAACCCCCATCAATTGGAGTCGTTTCCATAGGGGTCCGGGCTTAGAAGCCGCGTGTACAAAGTCCTCACTACCTCTGTTCCCTGCTGTACTGCCAGTTTTGCTATCTGAATCTTGTCGTCGATATCAAGATCTCTTGACATCCCTTCAGGTAGTATCTTGTCAAAAGGTGAAGCTGCTATGTTATCCGTTTCCGATTTGATTGAAACAGATTCTGGCATGGCCTTGCGAATTTCTTCCTTCGGGTCAATGTCACGCGTGAACTTCATCCGGGCAAAGAACATGGCAAGGGTCTTCTTTACGGTCTGTTCTTCCTGTGTTCCAACAGGCAGTTTTGAAACCAATCTGGCTGCTCCCTTTCTGAGATTGGAGGCGACAATCGATTGAACCGCTTCAGCAAGTTCCCGATTCTGCCCACAAGCAATACCCACATTTATCATCAGCATTCTGATGCGGTCCAAGAGGCCGCCCATTGTAACAGTTCCCAAGGTCTTGCTTCGCATGGAAGCACACCAATCATAGTAGGCGTTGCTAACATCTGACAAATTTCTCTTATACAGGCCCATGCCCAAGAGGTCTTCCGCTGGGACTAAGGGGCACCAGACACTCATTGGGCCACCGTTTGCTCTTTCAAGACCCATTCTTTGTCATTAGAATCGCCTTGTTATCCCATTATCAACATATCCCCTTTGTAATATCTCGCTGTTCAACCTGCTCATCTCGATTGCGTCGTCCGATTGCTTTCTTATGTTGATTCTATTCAATGCAGAACTGATATTCATGCCGAAATACAAGATAACAATCGAAGTAATTGACATTCTCGGGAGCGGAAAATGCTCAATGAATCAGAAAGTAGGTGACAAATATCATTACCCTGAGGACAGAGGGAAGTTGTGCCCCAGCTCTCTCCCTATGCTGTATCCGTGGATTCTAGTGATGCAATCAGGTGGCAGCTTCTCATTCTTCGGTAACGATGGAAACAGTGTGGAACTGGGTTGTCCTGACCATTTGAATCAAGTTGTTTACAGAATAATCAGAGAGGAAACGGATGAGCAATAGAACGGCGCCAGGAATTGGGCCTCATACAATTTTGAGTAAACCGCTATTGATTCGATGATAGGTATCGTTCACATTTATGTCTGTTTCCGTACATTTATTTCCGAGTAGTCTTCGCCGGCACCTTGTCTTTGCATTGAGTTCCGACTCAGTCAAGCGCCCTAGAATCTACGAGATGAGAAAGAATGGGAAACTCAACCTTTACTGCTCACCTGACGAAAACAGATGTACCCCAGATTCACACTATTACCCTGGGTGGCTATCAAAGCACAGCAGTTTGTCCGCCTCCCATGACTAAGGAATGCCCCGGAACAACAAGTCCACATCAGTTATTTCTTGCAGCCATTGGCGCCTGTGTGAATCTTGTTTTTGAAATTGCACTACAGAAAGCCCATGTAGATCTACTTGAGCTTCACTCTGAGATTAGTGGCCATTACGAAACCGATCAAAAATCTGGAGAAAGCAGGTTCACGACAATCGAGATCCACACCAAGGCAACGGTTCCAAAGGGCATGGATGAGAAAAAGATTCAGCGTCTGTTTGACGTGGCCCATAAGAACTGCCCAATTGGGAACTGCTTGATTGGTTCCTGCGTAAAGCTTGTGACAGAATTAATTGTTTCATATCGCTAGACTATGGGAGAGCAAGAGCTCATCTCTCGCTCTCGTTTCCTTTTTTGGTTCCTGAATCGACTTCTGTATGTGAATCAGACACCTGTCAAATAGGAATCTTTGAAACGCGGCCGTGCTTCAATATATGACTAGGAGAAATCGGGATGAACTCTCACTATTCCATCGATACGGATGTAAGATTTGGAAAGCTCGAAATAATAGATATCGCTGAACTCATTCAAGAGAGCAAGAAGAAATGGCAGAACTTCTCTCTCTGCGAGGTCAATGATTGCGTGGTCCGGCTTGGGGTCATAGATGGCGAGTTTCACTGGCACAAACACGATGCCGAAGACGAGTTCTTCTATGTCATCGATGGCCTATTGCTTATTGATTTGGAAAACACGAGGGTTGAACTACAGGCTGGGCAGGGGTTTCTAGTTCCGAGAGGCATGAATCATCGGACCAGGGCTCCGGGAAGAACGGCTATTCTGATGGTTGAAGGCCGGACTGTGACACCCACTGGTGACTAGATGGTTTCCCCTTATGCGCAATTAATTATAATGATTCTCAGGCGTTCTTAGCGGCAAAACGCATTTATTTCGCAATTGCCCTTCTCTTCTAGTATGGTTGGATTTTTTTCCTCTGATGAAGAGAAGGAGCCTAGCAGTCAAGAAGACATCGATTATGAGGACATGGTCTGGCTTACTAGGAAGTCAGTAAGAGAGAAGCTGGAGAAGTGGAGAAAAGAACCTGTGAAATCAGAGAGCGCGTTCAAGGCCAAGAAAGAACCAATACCAGAACGGACCTGCGAGAATTGCTACTTCTGTTCTCATGAACGCGAGTTTAATAAGATACGATACATCCGCTGTGTCTTTCAAGACCCCCAGTGGGTGGTCTCTCAAAAAGATCTCTCTTGCTGGAAATCACGTGATTAGGTTCATGGTGCCGCAGAAATGTCTTGAAACGGTTTCAGACTATATTCAGATAGATTAATGCAGCACCGTGCACATCCACTTCAGAACAAAAAGGAAAGATGGGATAATTAATGTCAAAGAGGACAACCCTCCGCTACTTGCACATTGCTCTCATGGTTATAATTGTGGCATCAACCCTATTTCAGGCAGTAACCGGCGGTTCCCTGGATGTTTTTCTGCCAACGTCTCTTCTCCTTGTTGTATACTCAGTCATCAATCTACTATATTGCCACGTTAACTCCCAAGATGCCCGCATAGGTTCTTGGAGATACTACGCCACTCTTCTTCTTATTGCAATGATTTTCGGTTCCATAGGTGACTTTGCGATGCCCGGACTTCTCCTCTTTCCCACTACTACGGCTCTTATCAATGGCATCATCTTCTTTGGTATTGGGCACCTATTCTACTTGCTCGCATTGCGAAACCGCTCTCCCTTATTCTTTGAAAAGAAAGAAACCCGAAGGATTAGGATGAATAATGCAATCATATGGATACTAAGCATTGTTGCAGTAATTGTCCTCTTTCAACTAACAATCTACAATCCCGCCGACCAAGTCATGAGCATTGGCGCTCTCGGGTATGGCATTCTGCTTGTTACAGCTCTGGCATTTGCCATGACAAAATGGTTTGACGAGTATCCTGTTCCTTTCAAGCTGGCACTAGTCTTTGGGTTCCTGTTCTTCTTCATATCTGACTGGGCTATCGCTTTCAGATACTTCCAGGACCCCAGCTTCATGAGTGGTACTGCATTTGTTGGAGTGACCTACTTAATTGGCCAGCTCCTACTTCAATCCTCGACCTTGCTCGGTTTTCAGAAACCATTACATGATTAATAGCCGAGTCCAACTCACACTATTATCGTTCCACACAGATTTGCAATGCACACCTTAGTACATTCCAAGGGCCCAAGAGCTCCACCTGCTCTTTGATTCAGTTCCTTTCAAGTGCTGTTCGAGTGTTTTCCTTATGTTGTAGAGCCGCTTGAATTGGGGGCTTTCAGAAAACTCATTCAGTTCACACACAACTTGATCGAAAATTGCGATGGGTACATTCTTGAAACAGCCGATGACGTAGTTATCATTCTTCTTGCCCTGCAGAAACGCCCGCAATACGCCCCTCAAGTAATTGCGTTCTGCCACGGCTATTGGAGTGACTTTCATACCATCATCTTCAGTTAGTTTAATTCATAGCGAGAATAACTCGCAGTTTAGGAATATCATACTTTCTTGTTTCTGTTCACTATAATAATTCGCATGTTATACGCTTATGAGGATAAAAACTCGGTCTGGAGAGCATACATCCATTGTACTTTGTTCTCCATGACTTCGAAATAGTCGAAAAAACAACAAAAGTGCCGCCTTTTCTAAGACCCATCCTTCAAGTAGTCATCTATATCTACTTCCGGGAAATCTACACGCTCGAAGTTCTTGCCCTTTGCCACCAAAGGTTTTGTGGCATCAAATCCAATCTTTGTAGTTAGTTTTGTGTCTGGTTCTGCGCTAGGATCCAGAGAACTCCCTGACTCCCTTTCCTTAACCAGCATGTCAGAATGACCTTGAAACCGTGTAGCCATTGCCCATTCGCGACTTCGTTCGTCATAGATGTCAATGTCCTCGTCATAAATCCACACATGTTTCCCACTCCGGTGGCCCTCGAAAGCGCCTTCAATGGCCTTCATACCATCATCATCGTTTCTCTTTCTAATCTTCACGGCAATATGCAACCAACTCGTTCCGCCAGGGGTGATATGAACATCTAGCACATCAACTCCTTTCTCTGTGATTCTTTTGAACACCGTTGGTTCGCGAGGCATTCCCATGAGCAATTTATGCTCCAAACATCCTGGCAGAAGGGCTTGCCATATGGGATTTGACCTATGGGTGATTCTCTTCACCTCGAAGATAGGCTCTTGACGGACCATGTCCGCTGTTTCAGTAATATCCACAAAGGGTCCTTCGTCAATCTTCTCCTCCCAAATGACCCTTCCCTCCAAGACATACTCACAGTCAGCTGGAATCAGCAAATCAACAGTCGTAGCTCTCGTGACCTTGATTGGTCCAAGAGCATTAGCAATCTCCAATTCGTTTGTCCCTATTTCTACGGTTGTGGCTGCCGCTATTAGTATCTCGGGTGTATTTCCAATGCAGAAGGCAACGTCAACTTCACCATTTCTCTCCAAGAACTTATGAAAGTCATGTCCTCGTACAACTCTTGTGACCATTCGGTTCTTGTCTAGCTGCATTGCCCTATGGAAGTCAAGGTTTTGTCCATATTCCGGGTCTGAAGATACAACAACTCCTGCCGTTATATACGGTCCACGTTCCACTTTGTTGTGAATAGGAATTGGTAGTCCATCCAGATTCACAGTATTTTCCACCACGTCCTGACATGGCGCGGCGTCAATTATCTCCGGGCTGCTGCGGCTATTTATCGCTCTTGCCAGCAGGTGAATCACCTCTTCGGACCTAATGCCAAAGTAGCTTGCAATCTGCTCCTTTGTACAAAATAGGTTCCCTACAACCGGCACTTCGAACCCCTCAATATTGGTGAAGTAAACAGGGTTCGGTTCCAATGCTTTTAGAACCCCTGCAATCTCGAGGTCTCTTGAAACACTTCTTCTTATTGCGGTCAGCTTACCTTTCTTACTTAGGTCACTCACATACTTCTGGAGTATCATAAGGGGCACCTTGCATTCTTTCTACAATGGAGAGGACCGGCGGTTCTAGGTAAGACTTCCGCTTCCTTGACCTTCGTTTGTTTCTTCCTATGCTGAGCAACTATGATGCGGCAGGAAGAAGGCTTTGCAAAGATTATTGAGATAAATGAAGACATACAAGTTTGAAGCAAGAGGTGGTCTATTGACACAGAGAGACAATACTCACGGAAGTTCTTGTGATTGGTGCGGAAAACCACGATACATGTGGACAAACAGAATACGCTATCGAGGACTTGGGACATTCTATTGCTCAGCCAGGTGCTACGCAGCCGGTGAATACCGAATAAACCTGTACTTTGCTCTATGCTCCATCTCAGTCTTGGGTATGGGAGTTAGCTTCCTCTCGTTCCAGCTATTGTCGACCCCGTCTGAATTCTACGTCGGTGTGGCACAGTTTGTTGTTGCCATATTCCTCACTTATTCGTCAATCTGTGCCTGTTGTCCTGCAGTCGGTCAATCCGAACGTCGCAAGCGAGAATCAGCCTCGTCAGAGAACCAGCAGTTCAACTTGAGATTTGAATAGGACTACAAGAGGTAATTGCCAGCGAAGCATGCAGTAAAGGAGAAGTGGCGCCGCCGGGATTTACGCTCCTCCGGACTGAGAATGTAGTCCATTTTGAAGAATCCCTTGTACGGGGCCGCCATTTGTGATTAGTTTCTGTCGCCATCCACAGATGCACGTTTCCTTGCTAGGGATACTAGCTCGCCACCTCCAAGAATAGTAATCAGGAAAATGGCAAAGAAAGCCACAATTTGTATCCCCACAGCAGGGTCTCCAGAAAGCAACTGTCCAATGAGCAACAAAGGAATCGATGGAACTGCGCTGACCAAAATGAGAAGGCCAGCTTGCTTAGTCTTTGTTTTTGAGGCACCTTCGAGCATTAGTACGGAGAAACTCCCAACTAGTGCTGAAGCCAACGCAAGATTCCAAGCCCAGACATAGACTAGATATTGCATGCCAGAGTCAACATTCGTATCCTGAACTACTGACCAAAGCAGAACAACCATTACTACCAGAAGAGCTGCGTACGTTATCAGGAGGCTACGGGGGCTCATCAAATCTGCCATTTCGGCTGTATGTTAGTGTCTGTTCTTTTCAAGTCTTGCACAAACGGATATCAATTCACAAACTAGCAATAGGTACAACAGATGTTTGAGCAAAAGCGCCGCCGGGAGGGGTCCCTATCGACCTGGCATGCAGGGCGATCCTCGAACCTCCGACCAACAACTGTCTGGCTCTCAACCAGCCGGCTGAAAGATAACAGGCTTTAGCGGCATGGCGCAATATGCGTCCACTGCTGTCGCTTTCGATGCAAGGCCCCCTTAGGAGCCTCACCCTACCGACTGAGCCACGGCGGCTGAGTTGGCTGGAGTTGCAGGTTCGAATATTAACGTTGCTGTTTAGTCTGAAGTGGTTCCTTCGAATAACGGGAGTATGAGTCTGCCGTGTACCTAGTTGGATAAGATTAAATCCAAATGTAGTGGAGTTGCCAAATCGCCGGGTGTGTAAGCTAGCCATCATGAGAATTGGCTGTCGTGAGGAGGCACCGCAATGAAAAGGGAGCTCATAGCAGTCCTATGCTTTGGGCTTGTGATAAACATGATTCAGATCCTTCTGATATCGCCGTTGGTCACAAGTCAGCATACGTCAGCAGTCGCAAGCCCTGATGACTACGTCGCTCAGGTGTCAATATGGTCCGGAACCAACGATGATGTGGCGAACGACCTTGTCATTAGTGACGGTTTCGTATACGTTGTGGGCTACACAGCATCATATGGCGAGGGCAGCAAGGATGTTCTCATTACCAAGTGGTCGGTAGATGGTGAGCAAATCTGGAACAGAACCTGGGGCAGGGGGACTGACGATGAGGCGAATGCCGTTGCAGTCCTTGGAAGCAGTCTCTGGATTGTGGGAACATTCAATTACAACCTCCTCCTCCTCAGGTGGGATACGAACGGAACCCAGATATGGAATTGCACACTGTTTGGCGGAGTGCAGGAACTCAAAGGATTGGACGTTGCAGTCGACATATATGGACACGCCTACACTTTACATGGTAATAGTACCCAAGACACTCCAGGAGCCCACACACTATGCAAATGGAGCCCCGATGGGAGTTTTGTGTGGGGAGCTTCTTGGGGAAGTGTCTATGTCAATGAAACCGCTTCTGTTCTGGTAGATGATGCCCAGGAACCCGTGGTACTTAGCTCATATCAAGGATTCTCCGTGCGGCGATACAGCCCCGATGGAGTTCTCCTCTATAGCACTGTTCATTGCCTCTGGCCAGTTTATCTGGGCATTGTCGACTCAGTACGAACAGCCAATGGCAACATGTATGGGTTTGTGGGCGAAGACTACTACAGATACACTCCCGAGACCGATACTCTTCAGGCTCAAACATGCACGATCTTCCCGAGATCAGTCGCGTCGACAAGTCCCGCCACAGTGGCATTCCTAAGGGATTATGAATCGACTCCAGAGAAGAACATCCAAGTTCTGACATACCCTGATATGAGTGATTCAATTTCGTCAAACTACACATGGGACTCAGACGGTGACGATGTCGGTCGCAAGGTAGTATACCACTTCGATAGTCTAACATACTTCGTAGCAGGCTACACGATTCCTGACAAGGTGGGGGACAAGGACCTTCTCCTGCTTCGCATCGATCCAATGGAGCCCTCTACTACGACGACCACAACGACTACCACCACAACAACATCAACCGCCACCACACAGACGAGCGCGGAGCCTCCGTTATCAGGAGAGATACTTATCCTGACAGTCGCAGTAGGCGCGGCGTTTGTCATGGTTTTGATTGTTGCCTACATGAGGAAGAGGTAATGTGAAGGCCAGGTGGAATCTTCATGGTCAGGCATATCTCCGGGCAATAACCCTTGCCTTGCAGACAAGCCAATACATAGATATCAATGTTAATGAGCAAGAATTGCCTATGATTTAGTGGGTGGTTTACTGTGGTGGGAATCAGGTCATTTCCAAGACTCACCATCCCTACAGTCATTCTTCTCGTAGGGCTCTTTCTCTTCATGAGCTTCTTCATGAGTATCCGCTATTATTCCCCCCTTGGTTATCACCCTTGGTGGATGGAAACCAAGAAAGGGATCCTCAGCGAAGAATCACCCATCTATGCTATAGAGATTCCCAGCTCTAGCACAGCAGTAACGATAGACTCGCTCCAGACTAACAGCACACCGGTGATGTTGGTGGTTCGAGGGTCGCAGACCCAATTCAATGCGACAAATATCACCTCTCTAACAATGTTTCCGATAACAGTCGCAAGAGCCGAACAGGGTTTACTGGTGGAAGTGATACGGCAGGAGTCTGATGTAAACTTCACAATTGCCATACACTACCAACTTGAACATATTACCTATCCATACACGTTCGCTCCTCCTCCTACCCCCATTCTGATCCCTTCAGTAGGGACTATTTTGATTGTTTTTTCTCTTGGAGGGCTATATTTTCCAACTTCAAGGTTCAAATATTCTCGGCATGAAAGAAATTTGCTACAAACAGCGATATTACTTCTGCTCATTGGCACAGGCCTTTGCTATCCACTAGGAAGGGGACAAGTCCAGGGCGATTTTGTACCTACGGCCACGCCTGTGACCTTAGATGAGAATTTCAGCTATATGCTGAATGAAACCAGTCCTGTGTCTTTTCTTGACCTATCCTCTCTGTATCCGGAAGAGGGAACTGTCACGCAGTACGAGATTCATTCTTTGTACTCTGATAGTTATCCAATTCTGCTAAGAATCTCATGTGATAATGAGTCAGAACTTATGTTTGTGGAGGAGGGCCAGAACAGCAATTGGTGGCTTACAATACCTGTTGACCACGCAAATTCAACAGCAATCAGTTTTGAAAGGGTTGATGCCGATGCAATATTGAGCCTAAGTGTAAGGAAATACTGCAGACTTCTGCAAATAAGAGCGGAAATCACACTCCCGGTTCTTTGCTTCATTATAGGAGCAGCCGCAATCATGCTGGGACTTGCTCTTACGTTAAGAGTTGATTTGTCCTTGAAACTAGAAGAGCGAGAACCGTTTGGAACTTCTCCTATTACTGAGAGAGGTCCACATACTCTAGAGAGATGAGGCATTGCAGCGTGTTTCGCTTCACTGAATCTCATCTTCTGCTTGGATTCCTTGTATAGGCACCAATCTAGCCAAAACCTAGGCTTGTCACAAAATCGTCGATAATCTGTTTTATCGGATCTGCAAAGCACATCAGAAGGAAGATGATAATGAAGATGGATATCATAATCGCCCATCTCATGTAGTACTCCCTGCGCTGGCCCGAGAAAGTACGCGCCAGATCCGCAAGGTCTCTAGCCCGTGTCCGATAATACCACGCAAGACCTCGATTGGTGATGGAATATCGCCCATCTCGCTCAGCAATGAGGCCGCTTCTCTCGGCTTGTCGCAAGTTCTTCATAATGCCTCTCTGTTTTATGTTATGGAATCCAATAATAGCTTGAACGTCGTAGTATCGGTGACCGACGCTGATGCCTGTAAGGAAATCGCGTTCAATGATATCCGCTTCTTTCGGACCGGATGCAAGCCTTCCGAGAACCCAGTATGTAATCAAGTCTTCATACATCTCGTTTGCCCCGAGTCGAATTGTGTCGACATCAATCTCGTCGCCGGCAGCCTGCAGTTCTCTAAAGGCAGATATGCCCTCCCAGAGGATAATGCCGGATATTGCAAGGGCAACCAGTCCATCCACAAAGTAGTATCCGAAAATCGAGAAGGTGAGGCCAATCATAACACCGAAGGCGACCTTGATGTGGGAGGTGTCCTCCTTGGCATCGCCAATTAGAGCTAGATTCCCTGAGTTCCTCCCAACCATCACCTTCAGCCAGATGAGGCCTCTGTTGATTACTATGGATAAGAACTCCACGTAGTAAGCCTGAACTGACCATTGAACGGGTTCATTTGATAGGAGTCCCGTAATTGCGCTCAATGCAAGCATGGCCCCAGTGAAGGTCATGACTAGGATGATTGCAAGAGCGCCAAGTCTGTCGCGATTGTACTTGATGCTGAGTGCGATTATGCCTACAACGACAAGATCTGTCGAATTCTCAATGCCCTCATTCAATATGGCATCACTCTGAATTGACAGGCCAATCCAAATCTTCACCGAAGCCAGAAGAAGAAGCGCAAGTGTAGAAAGAATCAGAACAATACGCTCTGTAAGGAGTCGTTTCATCCAATACCCTTGGTGGACAATCTCCAGTCGACCGTACCGAATCGTTTCCCGTCCGCGGTCACTGAGGCTATAAAGGCCTTCAGATTCTTGGATTAAGTCGTCATTTATTCCATGCTGGATGGCTTCATCAATATCTATTGCAGTCATAGTTGGTCGACGAAGTCTAAATGCAAATATGCCATCTAGATGGTCATAGAGTTTGATACGTGTGTTGATTCCTTCATGAATCGCACATAGTATTGCATAGAGAAGCGACATGGCTGGATCGCTTCTTAGAATGCTTCTGACTGGGAATCCATGGCGTCCGCCTCTTATTTCTGGATGGCTGAAATTCCAAATCTCTCCAAATGGGTCCACGGTATCTTCAGTTACCGACTTACTGGCCATTCCACGGCCTCCCTTCTACGTGAAATGACTATTGCTACAGCGATACTCTGCTATGTATCTTATGTAGTGAAAGACCCCTTTTGCATCACTTCAGTATGGTTTTTCCTACCAATGGCCAATCATCAATTTGCCGCTCGTGCTCGGCTGCTCCGAGTGAAAGAGCCATATCCGATGCACAACATCTGTCACTTCGCCATCAAATCAAATTAGCAGAGGCAATAATAGATGATTACCAAGCAGTCCTTTGGCCGCACGAAACATATGAGCACCCGTGTCATCTTCGGAGCATATGCTCTGAGTAACGCTACACAGGCTGAGGCTGACCGTGTTTTTGAGCCATTAATGAGATTTGGCATAAATCATGTTGACACGGCGCGTATGTATGGCAATGCTGAAGAACGCATTGGACCGTGGATGGAGCAGCATCGTGACAATTTCTTTCTAGCAACCAAGTCGAGAAGCCGGTCATATGAGGGAGCTTGGAAGGATCTTCAGCAGTCCCTGAGCAAGCTGAAGGTCGACTATATTGACCTTTGGCAGATGCACGGTCTCACTAATCCGGTGAGCTGGGAAAAGGTGATGGGCCCGGGTGGTGCCTTGGATGCGTTTATTGATGCTCGTAATCAAGGCCTAGTACGATATCTAGGTGTTACAGGACATGGCAATAAAGTGCCAGCAATGCACCTTCAGTCGCTGAAGCAATTCAACTTCGATTCAGTCCTTTTGCCATACAACTATGTACAGATGCAGAACCCACGTTATGCGGCTGACTTTGAGGAGTTGGTTGGACTGTGTCGGAAGCGCAAGGTCGCAGTACAAACCACTAAATCCATTTCGAGACGTCCGTGGAGGCACCGTTCGAGGACATACAATACGTACTTCTATGAACCACTAGAAACTCAGGATGCCATTGACAAGTCGGTGCATTGGTCATTGGGTCTGCCAGATAGCTTTCTTATCACAGCAGGTGATATGCAGCTCTTGCCCAAGATACTAGAAGCAGCCAACCGTTTCGAGAAGCGCCCATCTGACTCTGAGATGAGTGCTATTGTTGATCAATACGATATGCAGGCAATATCATGCAGTATGAGTGACCTGAAGTAATGTCAAGATTGCTAATTCCAGGTGAGTCATCTGCAAACAACTCAAGGGTCAGAACAACTAGTGGAATCTCTGAGGAGTTATTGAAACTCATCGATCACCAGAAGCCTGCTTCTCCAGCTGCAAAGCAGTATACGAATATGCCTGCAAAAAAGCCCAGAACCATGCCAGGAATTATGAAGTCCCAGTAGTGGTCCCAGATGCTTCCCCCAGGCACCATTGTCCATTGAGCGAATACTGCGGTGATAAGTAGTCCCATGATGATAGACACAATAACATATCCAATGAGATGGTATCTTGTCCGTAACGACATACGACTATCCCTATAGCAAGAGGAACTCCTTGAATAAGAAATGGTCGCTTTCACTGGGCTTCAGATGGCCTTGGTGTTGTACTACTTGATTCTAATCATTCGATTGCCTCCGAGAGCAGCCCGACTCAAGTCATAGTTCAGTATCAGAGTATATTAGCTCCTATCTCATTACAGCCGAGAACTCAGAACGTGTTCTTCCATGTGAATCTTCAGACTCACCCGGGCAAAAGATACTCGAAGATGTTATCCATGACCATCATAATGACAAAGCCTATCATCAGGCCCCAAGTTGCCAGCCGCGCATTCTCGCCTGAATGGCTCTCAGGGACCATTTCTTCCCCAACAACAAAGACCATTGCCCCAGCAGCAAAAGCAAGCCCGAATGGAAGCAGAAACTGAGCGATTGTGACTCCGAAAACACCACCTAGGGGCTCGACAAGCCCTGTGACTAGTGCAAGACCTGCAGCATACTTCCTTGAGTAGCCCTCTCGGACGAGTGGTGCAGCAACTGCTAGACCTTCAGGTATATTCTGAAGCCCTATTGCAAGGGCCACCGATGTTCCTGCTATGAAATCACTGCCTCCAAAAGAAACTCCTACAGCAATCCCCTCAGGGAAATTGTGTATCGTTATCGCCAACACTAGTAGCCACACTCTTGCCATACTGGAAGATGGCCCTTCCTCCCCTTTCTTGAAGTGCTCATGTGGAACGTATCTGTCAGCCGCATGAACAAAGAGTCCACCCAGCGAGAAGCTCAACCCCACAATTGTGATAACTTCGACCCAGTTCGTGACAAGTTCAAGCGAAGGGACGAGCAGGCTGAAGGAAGATGCAGCCAACATGACCCCTGCTGCAAAGCCAAGCATCAGATCAAGAGTTCTTCGGCTGAAATTGCCTCCCAGCAAAACAGGTATAGCACCTAGTCCTGTTGCTGCACCAGCCAAAAGACTCGCAATAATTCCTACAGAGATTGGATCCGAGAAAAGCTGCATGGTGCAGAGGTCGTTACTCCTAGCCCTATTAAAGAAGTCGGAGTAATAAAGCCAATTAGAACACGTGTTCCAGTTTCTCTTAAACTAGTTACCACATCACGATTAGGCCAGTCAACCAAAACCGAAAAAAGCAAACCAACTCTAGCTTCCAAGGAGGAGGTATTCGTGGCACACGATCTAATTATTGTTGGAAGCGGTCCTGGAGGCTCAACCTGCGCCCGTAGAGCAGCCCAACTCGGACTTGACGTGCTAGTTCTTGAAAAATCCCACCACCCGAGAAGAAAGGCATGCGGAGGTGGTGTCACAGTGAGGGTGAAAAACGCTCTCGATTTCGACCTATCCTCCGTCATTGAACGAGAGCAATATGGACTTAGACTCTATTCTCCTAGTGGACTCGTCACTGAGCATTCCCGTTCGAAACCTCTGGGGTGCACGGTGCGCAGGGAGGCCTTTGATAACTTACTTTTCACCAAGGCCAAAGAAGCTGGGGCTGCAGTTATTGAGGGCTCAAGGGTAGTAGATATCATAATGGAATCATCGTCGATTTCGGCCATCACTGAGGACGGTATCCATACGGCACGGTTGCTGGTGGGTGCCGATGGTGTGAACAGCCTGGTTGGCAGAAAAACTGGGCTCCACCCTGGGTGGAAGGATGATGAGGTAGGTCTATGTATAGAGGCATCTGTTCCCATGGATCCTTTTGATATCAGTAGGATCGTCTACGACCAGTCTTTGATAGAGGTGTATTTTGGCCCAGTCCTACATGGCTATGCCTGGGCTTTTGCTAAGAAAGCAGAATTCAGTCTTGGCATAGGCGTTCGCGTGAGTAAGATGGATAACCTGAAGGGAGCATGGAGGCGGTTCGTTAAAGGTTTTGAAGAACGCCATTCAGTCAAGTGTAGTCTTGCTGATACAACAGCAGCCAGACTGCCTATGACTGGCAAAATACGGAATACCTGCTTAAAACGAGTCATGTTGGTGGGTGATGCAGCTGGGTTTGTCGCTCCAGTCACAGGGGAGGGAATCTACTATGCAATTGAGTCCGGAAGAATTGCAGCAGAGGTGGCTGCAGTGGAATTCTCAAAGGGTGTGAGTACAAGCTGCATATCCTATGAGCAAAGATGTAAGAGTGAGTTTGGAAAGGACCTAGAGGTTGCTCAATCATTGGCGAAGTTGCTGCTGAAATCGAACAAGAACATGGAAATTGCCTGCCAAGCTGCTCATTTCGATGAGGTCTTGAAGGAATACGTCACGGAGCTCGTTATGGGTGTGAAACCCTACAAAGAATCCAGAAACTGCATAATGAAGCGCATATTGATGAAACACCCGAGAAGCGCTCTCCGCCTAATAGTATAGAAACTCGTTGAATGTGGTGGGCCCATCGAGATTTGCTTTTCACATAGTATAAAGGTCAGCGAGGGCAAATCAAATCACACATCCGGTATGGAATGTGAAAATACAGTGAATAGCGAATCTAATAGCTTCTCTTGGAAGGGACTAACTGCACTCATAGTGATTCTGATCATTGTGAGTATCATTGCTTTTCTATTATCCAGCATAGAGGGTTTTCTTGCAGGTGTTGTGGTTATCTTCATAGGATTCCTAATCAGCTTCTTCCTAGATGATTTGAAACGAGTTCTTGGACTCTCACCTCAACATACGAAACCAACTCCAGTTGCTGAAGTTGAAGAAGACCCTTTTGAAGAACTAGACAAGCTGATAAGCTTGGATATGGACAAGAGAATTGCAAAGGAACGCCAAAGTATCGCAAAGACAATCGCCAAATATGACGAAAAACCCAAGAAACAGCAAAAACTTGGCCGCGAGATTGTTCAGCAAACAACTGCTCTTCTTGCATTGCTCGATCGGGCAAAGTTTCAAGCTATTCAATCTGGCAAACAAGATTTGGTTGCACACTACAAGCAAGTTGGAGTAGAAATAGAAGGTATACGAGAGGAATATCGCTAGTAAAAAGTGGTGGGCCCGTCGAGATTTGAACTCGAGACCGACAGGTTATGAGCCTGCTGCTCTACCAAGCTGAGCTACGGGCCCCGCAGACCAGTCCTTTGCTTTTGTGATATTAAGCTTTCTTCACGGTCACTTTCCACGTACTATTCTCATTTCTCCGAGTTTAAATGACCCCAATAGAACTACGAGAAAACCATCTTGGCGGGTCTTCGTTGATTCTCTTCTTCACATCGAATCATTGTGCATGGTGTGACATAGTAAAGGGAATGCTTGATATTGCAAGTATTGACCTTGGCGAACCAACCGTAATCTATGAGGTGAATATCGATCGTCATCAAAGCATTGCAGAAGCTTATGGGATAATGATGGTTCCCGCCTTGGTTTCTAAGGGGAATATGATTTGCGGCGTTCCAACAAGCGCAGACCTTACCTCCTTCCTTATGCAGTCAGCAACGGAATCAATAGGCGCGATTCAAAAAGAAGGTCCAGCAGCTGTTATCCGTTCTGCAGGGCGGCTAATGGGACTATCAGCAGGACCAAAATGCACATCCGAGAAGGAATCTGCAGAGCAAATCAAACCAATCAAAACCTAAGCAACATTGTCATAGCAATTACACAACGTTAATAACGAATTAGGGCCGTTCGATGCTCCAACGCCCCGGTAGTGTAGACCGGCCCAGCATCTGGGACTTTCGATTCCATGACCCGGGTTCAAATCCCGGCCGGGGCACCAGTTTCCTGTCTTCTCTCTACTTGATTGTTAGCAGCATATTGAAGTCCGAAGAGTCATAGGAGTGGGTCAGAGATCCTGAGGAAAGCACATCGCAGCCACTCTCAGCATAGGCCCTGATATTATCTTGATCTATTCCACCAGATACTTCCAAGATGATTTTGCCACGTAGTCCTTTTTCGGTGAGTATCTTATGAACACCTGCAACATCTTGGGGACTGAAATTATCCAATAATACAATGTCTGCTCCCGCCTTGATTGCCTCCAAACACTCTTGAAGAGTACGAACCTCGCATGAAATCTTCTTGCTGAAGGAAGCCTCTCTCCGGGCAAGTTTCACTGCTTCCCCGACACTCCCAACAACAGAGATGTGGTTGTTTTTAATTAACACCATATCGTCAAGAGCATAGCGGTGTGTGTCGCCCCCACCTATTGTGACAGCTCGTTTCTCAAAGTATCTGAATCCTGGAGTAGTCTTTCTTGTTGCAGCCACTTTCACTTTCGAATTGACTCTCCTCGCCTCATGAACCATTTTGTATGTCTTGGTTGCGATGCCACTCATCCGCTGAACGATATTCAAAGAAACACGTTCAACAGCTAAGAGGGTCCTTGCTGGCCCTGTAAGTGTGAGCACCCCCTCTCCTGGACTTACCCAATTGCCCTCAAAGACATGCAAGTCGTGTTGAAGTCCTGTTAGCTCAGCAATCGCAATCACCTCTTCCATGCCAGCGAGGACTGCCTTGCTTTTTGCATAGATAGTGGCTTTGCCCTTGGCATTAGCAGGTATCGTTATGTCAGACGTCAAGTCTCCCGATCGGATGTCTTCCTTCAAGAATCTCTTCAGGTCTTCAATTACTTCAGAAGGGAGTTGCTTCATTCTTAGTTACCTCCATCAGCATCGCTCGTTTCTCGGGTTCCTGATTATGCTTCCATGAGGCGCCGTTTCACCAAAAATCTCAGCTTGAAAGGACATGAACTCAATTCCCGGTTCTTTCCACTGATTTGAAGGCATTCCAGCCTTCATGCAGGTATGCTCAAGGAATGTCTTGGCGTCCCATCCATACTCAACGGGTACCTGTGGCAGGAGTAGGCCGCGCCACATGCCTCGACCTGCAATTAGGCCATCTCTTCCAACTTCGACTTTTTGTAGGAGTTCGTCAGGATTTGCATATTTGATTGGTACAGGGGGCGTCAGAACACTCAATTCTACAATTATAGCTTCCAGTTCCTCAGTAGTCACTGGCTGAAATCGAGGGTCGTTTACTGCAGAGTCTACAGCTGAGTCTATTGTTGCTTCTACCAGGGGCTGGCTCGGATATGGTCGACCTATGCACCCTCTCAATCTGGATGCGCTTCTACCAACCTTGTTCAGGGTCACAAATACACCCGATTTTTCAAGAAGTTTCTTAGGCAAGTTGTTTGGGATGGCAGGTTTCTTCCTTGTTGTCACGTATTCATCAATAGTCTTTCTTGCAAGTCGCACAAGGAGAGCACCTTCATCATCAGAGTATGCATGTGACAATCTTTACCAACTCACTTTCTCCAATCTTTTATTGTGGTTATCCTTTTTGTCTTCACCAAGCCTTGCGAACTGGCACAATCCCAGCCACGCCGGGGTCAACGAGAAAATCTCCATAGCTATAGACAATTTCGCCACCCACAATTGTCATCACTGGATGTGCTAGGATTTTCCGTCCTTCGAAAGGGGTAATCTTTGCTTTGGAATGAAAGCTGGCCCCACGTATTGCCGATTCTTCCCTTGTAATTACTGTGAGATCAGCATCATAACCCTGGGCAATCACTCCTTTTCCACGGACTCCAAGGATTCTTGCAGGTCCAGAGCAGCATAATCTAAGGTAGTCAATCCAGCTCATCCTTCCCTCAAAGACCTCGGTAAGCATAATGGGAACAGTAGTTTCAAGGCCTGGAATCCCTGAAGCAGCATCTAGGAATGGCAGTTCCTTTTCCTTAGCCTGATGCGGAGCATGGTCCGATACGATGCAGTCGATTGCACACGTCTGTGTCAGAGCATTTCGGAGTGCTCTTGTATCCTCTTCCTCCCGCAAAGGTGGCAGCATTTTGGCTGTTCCATTCTCATGGTCGAAATCATCATTACAGAGGAAAAGATGGTGGGGCGTGACTTCTGCAGTCAGCGTTTCCTCAGCTCTATTATCAGCGATGACCTTGGCGGTTGTCGCGCAGCTCACGTGGCATACGTGAAGTCTTCCCTCGATTTCAGCCTTTGCAGAAAGGAACTTTTTCAGTGCCCTCAATTCACTTCGACAACTGTGGAGATTCATGAAGTCCTCTGTGTTTGATACTCTTTTGCCAGGTGTTGCGGCATCAGGATGAAACAGGAGAGGAATCTTATGTTTGGCAGATATCTTCATACAATCATGAATGCGTTCTTTGGTGTATTTCGTTCCTTTCTCAAGAGGCGCATGAGGAAATACCTTCAGGCCCAACAAGCCGGGAATCATATCCCTATCGAATTCTGCTGGGTTCTTGGGAATGCCTCCATAGAACCCAATATTCACAAACTTATCCACTAGAGCACATTCGATTTTACCTTCCAAATCAAAGGATGTAAGGATTGGAGGAACGGAATTGGGCATATCTACAACTGTAGTGACCCCTCCCGCAGCTGCTGCCATGGTCCCTGTAGCAAAAGTTTCCTTCTCAGGTTGACCTAGGTCTCTAAGATGCACATGAATGTCAATTGCGCCTGGGAGAACGTACATCCCAGAGCAATCTACTACTTCTTTGGAAGCTGGTTCCTCAACGGGAGCATATACTCCTTGAATCTTTCCCGATTCTATTGCTATCGAGCGAACGGTCTCCTTCCCATCGATTATTGATATGCCATTTCTTAGGAGAAGGTCCGCAGGCATACCTAAGATGTGAACGCGGTAGGATATGATTCTACCGACCGAATGATTAGTCTTCCTTCTCCGGTATCTTGAACTTATTCGCAACGAATCTCGTGAAATCAGTAGCACTGATAATTCCAACCAACTTGTTACCTTTCGCAACAACTGGTAGCGTATTCAGGTTGGCTTCATTCATAGTCTTAATTGCTACCGATACAGAATCATCTGGTGCAACCATCGGTGGCTGTTGAATCATAGCATCAACTACGCGAATCTGTCTCACCTGATTTCTGCGATACTTATCAGGTACTTCCATGCTAAAACGGGCCATTGCTTCTGCTACAGCTCTTTCAGTAAGAAGGCCAAGAACTCTGCTGCCATCCACAACAGGCAGACCCGAATAGCCTCGGTCAAGCATTTCTAGGCGCGCTTTGACAAGTCGCTCAACAGGGTTTACAACGAGAAGATTCTCCGTTGTCATCAATTCTTCGACTTTCACCTTCTCGAATTTTTCCACAAGAGATGAGAGTTCCTTCTTTGAAATCACTCCCACTAGCTTGTCATTCTCATCTACAACCGGACAGCCGCTCATTCCGCGTTCAATCATAAGCTGAGCAACTTCGGTGACATCATCCTTTGGAGATACGGTGATGACTGTATCAGTCATTGCACTTGACACATGTAGTCTAACAACTGATACAGCAACTACTTTGCTTACGCCTAGTCTATCTGCTATGTCTGCATAGGTCAAGATTCCCTTTACAGCTCCGTCATCAGCCACAATCAACCGATCCACACGCTTCTTATCTAGAAGCTCAAGCGCATATGATAGTCTTTGGTCCTTGTCGATTGTGACAGGTTCACTCATTATCTGACTAACTTCCACTTCTTTGTACCTCCATCTGACGACCATCTCGGTCGTGTTATAATGGCTTTTGTTGCCTACTCTCCTCGACACTCATCACAGAGATACCTGCCATCTTCCAAGGATAACTCCACAGAGTATTCGCCGCAACTATCGCATATGCCGCCATAGGCTACTAACTCGTCCTCTTCCTCCTCCTCATCACTTGTTGCATGCTCATTTCGAAGACGCAGTGATTCAACCAACACATCAATGAGTTCAGGGGACCACCGCAGGATATCTCTTGAGGTAATAATTCCCGCCAGGGAGTTGTTCTTTAGCACGGCAACTCGCCTTATGTTGCTCCTAGCCATTACGCGCATGGCTTCTGTTAGAGCAGTGTCTGGCGTAATATGAATCAACGGTGCACTCATCACATCAACAACCTTTGTTGTTGCTGGGTCCTTATCCTCAGCAACGACTCTTGTTACAATATCTGCTTCTGTGATGATGCCCACAGGGCGGTTCTTGTCCACTATTATCAAGGAGCCAATGTCCATCTTTGCCATTGATATAGCAACTTCTCTAACTGTTGCATCAGGCGGTACGGTCACTACATTGACAGCCATTATTTCTCTCACAGACATGGAATGCGAGGGTTCAGCCATAGATATTACCTCAGCCTCTCAGAAAGCTGAATCCGTACTCCGAGTCTAAATCCTTCAGAGTGCGGACTTGCCTCTCACTGCCATTTGGAATTTAAACGTTGTCGCAGTGCTCTATCTCATCTAATCTAGGTTCATTTATTGCTTCTCGACATAAAAAGCCTCACTCTGAGCCACCAACTACTCTCCCATCTCCAGCAGGAAGAACTCGCATGATTTCTTCATCCGGAATTTCTTCAATCAGGTGAGTTTGCTCCTCTGGAACCTTGTTTCGTATCTGACTAAGAATTATTTTCGCAAGCTGGCCTTTCTTTGTATTTCCAGGAGCCACTCTCAAATAGTAATCAGAATGTGCTGACACCGCAGTATGCGGGCCTGAAAACGGAATGGCATAATCCTCTTCGAGAATTACCCCGACTGTCAGTTCTATGGGTACATTTCTGATGTAGTTCTTTGTTCCATATATCATAACAGCTCCAGCAGGGAGATATTCCCCAGAAGGTGGGGTAAAACTCACCTGCTCAGGATTGACCCAATATGCTTCTCCACTGGATAGCCCATCTTGCCACCCTCGCGAAAATGTGACTGCAAACTGTGCTGCTTCCCTAAGAGTCAGCTCTCCAGGGGCTTCGTCAGGGACCTTGATTACAACATAAGGCGCGCCGTGCAGTGCAGCATGAAGAAATACATCATTCGGACCCATCTGTCGTTTTGCCAGCCTCTCATTGGTCTTAGCATCACGACCACCCAGAACAAGATACCCCTCCGATGACCGAAACCATCTAAATTTCTCGTACCAGAGCTTCTTTCTCACCTTTACTGCTCTTGGAGCTGTCACATCAGTTTCAACAGCCGATACCGTCAATTCATCCAATTTTGACTTCGTTTGCTCAATCTGCTTCATCGCTCCCTTCGCTTTTGCTTCTGACTTCTTTGCTTGGTCGTATGCGGCAGCAGCATTGTCCTGTGGGCTTTTGCGAATATCGAGAGCAACGTCAGTGCCTGAAAGACTCACCTCGATTTTTCCTAGTGATGGCACAATTCTCTTGATTGCAGCAGCTGATGGAATATTCTTCTTCTTTCCCTCTTCTATTCTACTCATGATTTCCTTCCAAGATAAGCCGCTAGTACGCGCATCCGAAATCGTATTCAAGATTTCTTGTACAATCTGAAAGTGAGAATAGATTGCCTCCCCAGAAACCCGTAGGTCCGCAGCGTTGGCCTCTAGCCTTGAAATGCTCTCGGATTGCTTGTCTACTATAGTCTGAAGTCGTTTTCGTTCTTTCATAAAGGCGTCCTTTACTTCCTCATCCGCCAGCTCTGCATCAGTGACTCCAAAGAACGAATCTATTGCTTTGCTAAATGTTTCGAAGGTTTCACAAGTACGGTCATCATAGACTTCAAACTTGAATGGAAGGAAGGCAATAGGCTGAAGTTCTTCCTCCTCAATGTCATCCTCCTGAACAACACAGGGGTCGCAGACACCCATCTTAAGCTTCTCAGCAAATAGATCCAATCCAGACTGTAAATCCTTCATCTCCTGCCCTGTCAATTCCGACACTTTCTTTGTCGGTGCTAAGCCGGCAAGGGCGCATATTTCCTCACAAGATAACGAATCAAGGTTCAACCTGCTGGCTAAGGTGCGTACTACGCTTGCCGAGGAATCCGATATGAGTTCTTGAAATGAGGTTGATTCTAGGCTAAATATGTCCACGCCTCTTTGAGGTGGGAAGGCATAGCTTGCCTTTGGCACAATATTCCTGTCCTTCATCCTGCGATATCGCATAGCAACAAAAATGGAATCTTCAGGGTCTAACAGAAGGAGGTTGCCGCTTCCAAAGAGCTCAGCCACTATCTTGTACCTGCTATCTTCTTCACCTATTTCAATGACGACAATACGGTCCAAATCATGTTGCTTTATTGAATTGACCCTCTTGTCACGAAGATATTTTCGAAGAACCGTACAGAACTTCGGTGGTACTCTTGGAGCAGCTCTACGATACTCAGTAAGATGTATTCGTTGTCCGGGTTGAATGAGTAATTGACTGGTCCCCCCTGCCGGCTGATACAGCTTCAAGACAAATATGTCGCCATACTGATATACATTCTTGATGAAGGCACCTTCTGCCGCCTGTTGAAGCTCAAGCAAGGTAAGGCGAACGTCAATATTACTCATTGATTGTTTCATGATGGTTCACTTCTGACCGAGCGTTTTATAACCTGTATGATTGACCGGGAGCAGGACCCTAGCAGGTGCCAAGTGATGTCTTCAGTGATTAAACCTATCCAGAGCCTCTTCAAGAAGATCTTTGGACGGTGGGATGCCAATCCCACAGATCAGCAGACCTACGTTAAGATTCTCTTTGCCATCATCAGTGCAATAATCTGTGGGCTCTATGGTCCTCTCTTTGCAGGAAGCAGAGGCTTGATTTTCGGGCTCCTCACTTACGTCTTGAGTCTGTTTGTGGTTGTTTACATCATGGAGATTAATCCAGAGGAAATTGGTGGACGACAAAAACTCATCACAAACTCCCTCCCTACATATCTTCTCCTCTGGGTGGTCCTCTGGACCCTATTCTACGCATTTACTCTGCCTCCCTCAGCTCTTGAGAACCTACTATTCCTTTGAATGGTATGAAGCACTAGAGAAATGCAAAAAGCTGTACAACAAGATATGCAACCAAAAGAAATGGGATAAGGGGCACTGCACTTCTCTCTCGTTGTTCTGCTGCTCTAAGCTGCCAATACAGGACCCCCAAAAACAACATAATTGCGATTTCTAGACCGGATATCAGTATGCCTTCAAGAATCAAATCCGGCCACGTCGCAAATTCAATACCTGGGCTTAGGATTGCGATCAATAACAAGGCCTTAGCATCAGCGCCGCCAATGGCTCCTATTCTATATAGGACCAATGGAAGTAGAATCATCACCAAAATTGCAGTCACATGTAGTGTGGGTTGCTCAAAGAAGCGACCCGTTGCAGTGACTATTGCAGCACCTATCGCTATTCCCATAAGCGTATAGCTATTTGGCACTCTTTGCTCCCGTGCATCAAGGATTCCGAAAACCAAGAGGAAGACCGACATGACAATAAACGAAATAGTTGACGTGATTGTTGCCTCAAATGTCATCGGAATTCTCTCCGTGAGTTCCTACTCTATTGTTGCCAAATCCTTGTATATAGTCCTTTCATTTTGTGGTCCGTGTAAGGACATGCACAGCAAGAAAGATTAGGAAGCTATTGGACCTCGGGGGCAGTGCGAGGGAACTCATTCCACCGCAATCACAATTCAGAAGCTGATAGAATGAAGGATCCACTGCAAGTCATTCAAGACACTACTGTTCGTCTTCTCAAGATGGCGGCAACCAAGTTGCCGGATGACATCGAGGAGGCGATTCAGGCTGCTTACGAACGTGAAACAGACCCGACTGCAAAAACCCAATTTTCGGCAATCTTGGAGAATATCGAGATAGCAAAGACTGGTGTTCCAATGTGTCAAGACACTGGCATCACTATATTCTATGTGAAGGTTGGGTCCAAGTTTCCATTCATTGATGAAGTCAGGGTGGCATTAGAGAGAGGGACAAGAATCGCCACTGAGAGCGTACCACTTCGTCCCAATGCTGTTAACCCCATAGTTGGTGGGAACTCCGGCGATAATACTGGAGTCAAGATTCCATGGATAAATTGGGAGATTGTTCCTGGCGATTCACTGGAAATCATTGCCTTCCCCAAGGGGGGTGGGAGTGAGAACGTGTGTATCGTTGGGATGCTCAAGCCTGGTGTGGGCTTGACAGGCGTGAAGAAATTGGTTGTTGATAATGCCATGAGCTACATGGGCAAAGCCTGTGCGCCCAATATCATTGGCGTTGGAATTGGGGGTGGAGCTGATATTGCCATCAAAATCGCCAAGCAACAGCTTCTGCGGCCTCTTAACGACAGACATCCGGAGCCCGAGGTGGCAAGGATCGAGGAAGAACTGATGGATGCAATCAACTCCACCGGTATTGGACCAATGGGCTTGGGCGGAAAGACCACAGTGTTAGGCGTGAAAGTAGACTATGCAATGCGCCATCCTGCATCCTTGCCGGTTGGAGTTGCTGTTCAATGCTGGGCAGCCAGACATAGCAAGGCAATAATATCAAAGGATATGAAGGTCACCTATGTGACTCATCCAACGGAGGGAGAATAAGAATGGCAGAATATCACTTTACAACTCCCATTTCAGAGGCGGATGCCAGAAAACTCAGAGTAGGCGATGTGGTCTACGTAACAGGTGAGCATGTCTATACAGCACGTGATGAGGCTCATGAACGAGCTCTGAAGATGTTCGAAAAGGGCGAGAAACCTCCTGTGGATTTTGAGGGCAGCGTGATTTACCATGTGGGTCCTGTTGCCAAACAGGTCAACGAAAAATGGGTTATTGTGTCTGCAGGCCCTACAACAAGTGCCAGAATGGACCTCTTCGAGGATGAATTCCTGCGTAAGTATAAGGCGCGCATTATCATTGGAAAGGGTGGTATGGGGGCCAGAACCCTTGCGGCATTGAAAGAAGTTGGTGCCGTATATTGCAGCTTTACTGGTGGCTGTGGAGCCCTTGCTGCAAAAGGCCTGAAAGAAGTTCGAGCCTACGAGTGGCAGGACTTGGGAATGCCTGAAGCCCTCTGGGTGATCACTGCTGAAAAATTTGGTCCTTTGCTTGTTACGATGGACTCTCATGGCGATAGCATACATGACGTCGTAGCGAAGAAGGTGCAGGATGCGAAGAGCCACGCCTACGCCAAAATTGGCGTGAAGGAATAGCAAATTCAGCATCTGCTTGCGGCAGGATAAGACCTGCCGTCACCCTCCTTTTTTTTCTACTGATTCATAGCGCAGGAACAGCCAATCCATATACGGTCATTAAGACCAGCACTACTACAAAGAGAACCAGAAGAATATCCTCAAAGTCCATGCACTTAACACCCCGGCGTATCTTTGGCTAGATTTGGTTGAAGATACGTCTTAAGATGAATAAAAGGGTCGATTCAAGCATATGATTGGCGCCAAATATCATTCCTGCAGCAGGCCCTGAGATTTGTATCAGGAATTCCTCAAATCCGGATTTGATTCCAAAGGATTTTCTTTCCGAACCTCAACAGTAACTCTTAAACGCTGGCCATTGTCCGACCGGTTTACAGTTCGGAGAAACCTCTCCATCGGAGGACTGTAGTTTGAACTACAAGACGATAATGTGCGATGTTTTAGTTGTTGGTGCAGGTGGTGCAGGATGCCGCGCAGCGATTGAAGCATCAAATCACAATCTGGATGTAATCATGCTTAGCAAAGAGCTTCTCGGCAAAGCACATACTGCCATGGCCGAGGGCGGCTATAATGTGTCACTCGGAAATGTCGACCCTGACGATAACCCTGAGACTCACTTCAAGGATACTATTGTGGGGGGCAACTACCTTAACAATCAGAAGCTTGCTGAAATCCTTGTTCGTGATGCTTCCGAAAGAATCTTTGATTTGGAGGAGTATGGCGCCCTTTTTGACAGAACGCCCGAAGGGAAGATTGCTCAACGTCCTTTTGGAAAGCAATCTTGGAGACGAACTGCGTATGCTTCCGATAGAACTGGGTCTGAGATTATGGTAACCCTCACCGAGGCAATACGGAAGACATCGGTACGCGTGTTTCACGAGGTATTTGCCACAAAGATCCTTGTTGAAGATGGTCGAGTTGCAGGTGTTGCAGCCATCGATTTGAAGTATGGCGACTATCTCGTTTTTCGTGCCAAATCAGTTGTAATGGCAACCGGAGGTGCGGGACGTATCTTTAGCGTCACAAGCAACGCTCAGCTGGATGTCGGCGATGGATATGGTATGGCATACGAAGCCGGGTGCGAACTCATTGACATGGAGATGGTCCAGTTCCATCCAACTGGGATGGTCAAGCCCGAATCAGCCAAGGGGCGGCTGGTGACCGAAGCCGTCCGCGGAGAGGGCGGAATTCTCCTTAACAGCGAAGGGGAACGGTTCATGCACAGATACTACCCTGAGGTCATGGAGCTTGCAGGCAGAGACCAAGTTGCTCGTTCCATTATGACTGAAGTTGTTGAGGGACGTGGGTCTCCTGATGGTGGTGTCTACCTCAGTATTGCCCATCTTCCGAAGTCGATTGTGGAGTTCAGACTGGAGAGCATGATTGAGCAATTCGAGGATGCAGGTGTAGATATCCGCGAGGAGCCGATGCAGGTGTCTCCGACAGCTCATCATTTCATGGGCGGAATCAAGATTGACGAAGAGGCTAGCACAAACATCCCAGGTCTCTATGCAGCGGGTGAATGCACAGGCGGGGTTCATGGAGGTAACCGACTGGGTGGCAACGCTCTAGCTGATACTCAGGTGTTTGGAGCGCTGGCTGGTGACAGTGCCGCAAAATTCGCCAAGAAGAACACCCATACCGGCATCAACAGAGATACAATATTGGCTGAGTTTGAGAAGTTAGAGGCAATGCTTGAACGCAAGGAAGGGGTTTCGCCTGCTGACGCAAGAGAGGAGCTAACCGAGCTAATGTGGTCAAAGGTTCAGATATTTCGTAAGGAAGATGAAATGCAGTATGCAGTAAATGAGCTCCGACGAATCCAGAAAGAAGTCGTTCCAAATATCAAAGTCGATGTGCCTGTGAAGCGATTCAATCCCGGATGGCATCAAGCCATTGAGTTTGAGCATATGGTGGCAACTGCCCGCATGGTGGCAGAGGCTGCTGTCATGAGAAAGGGGAGCAGAGGCGCCCACTACCGCGTCGATGGAGACCCCAATGATAAGGGCTATTACAACATCGTCATCCGAAAGGGCAAAGATGGCAAGATGGAATTGCAAAAGGAAGACCTAGTGATTACCAAAATCACTCCCCCATAGAGGAGGCAAATTCGATGACAAAGACAATCAAGGCAAAAGTTTTCAGATACAACCCGGACTTAGATGACGAACCCTACTTCCAAGACTTTGATGTGGAATACGAACCTGGGATGACGGTTCTAGACGCCTTGCTCTATATGCAGGACAAGTACGACTCTAGTCTGGCTTTCCGATGGGAATGCAGGGGTGGCCAGTGTGGATCTTGTGCAGTGAAAGTAAACACTGTCGCACGAATTGCTTGTAGGACCAAAGTTAATCCCGATGAGTCCCTGCTTCTTGAGCCTCTGGAGAAGATGCCTATAATCAAGGACCTTGTTGTTGACATGGCTCAGACCACCTACAGGTTGAGGAGAATACGGCCCTATGTAGCTCGTGACAAGAAACCCCAGCGACCTGAAATCATTCATGCGGAAGAGATTGAGAAAGTCAGAGAGATACGCAAGTGCATCGAGTGCAGTGCTTGCCTTTCAAACTGCCCAATTGTTCATGAAACATGGGACTATCCTGGACCAATGATAATCCGTCAGCTTGCTCGGCTCGAGCTAGATCCCAGAGATGTTGAAGACCGTATAGCCATGGCAATGAACGAGTCCATCTACAGCTGCACTACCTGCAAAATGTGTGAGGATATCTGTCCAAAGAAAATCAAAATTCCCTCTCTGGCAGTTGAGCTCTTGCGAGCAAAGGCTGTCGAAGCTGGATATCCATTGGCTGAGGGTCAACAAGGCTTTGTTGACCAGATTGTAAAAACCGGACGGGCTGTGCCTGAGAAGGATACTCCCCTTCTGAAGGAACTTGGGTCTGCCGAGTTCTTCGTTGACAATCCCCGTGGGCGAGTTGCTTTCTTCACAGGGTGTCTCATAGACTACCGAATGCAAAATACTGGCAAGGCACTAATTGATGTTCTCAATCGAAACAATATCGACGTTGTCGTACCCAAGGAGCAGTGGTGTTGTGCCTCACCAGCATTCAGAACCGGAGATCTGAACACCGCACATGCCGCAGCACGAAGAGTGACCGAGATCTTCGAAGAAGCCTGTGAGAAGTACAACTGCGATACAGTTGTTGTTGCATGCGCCGGATGTGGAAAGACCCTTCGTGAAGATCATCGGCCGTACATCGAGGAAGAACGTGGAGAGCCTCCCAAGTACAAGGTATACGATATGGCAGAATATATGATTCAAGTGATTGGTAAGGAGAATATCATTCCTCCAAAGGGAGAGATTAAACTGAAAGTCACCTACCATGAACCATGTCACCTTGGTAGAGGCCAACATGTATTCGATGAGCCAATTCAGCTCCTCAAGATGATTCCCGGAGTGGAATACATAGAAGACCCGTATAAGAACCGGTGTTGTGGCGCCGGTGGAGGAGTTCGCGCGGGCCTGCGTGAACTCTCACAGAAAATTGCCACGACTAAGAAGGAGTACATCGATGCTACTGGTGCCGACATGGTTACTACTGAATGTCCCTTCTGCACAATCCAAATCAATGACATGATGAAGGGCACCAAGATGCAGGTTCGCTATATACCGGACTTGCTGGCTGAGTCCTATCGAAAGGGCGACACAAAGACCTAGCCATTAGCGGGAGAGGCATGTCCTCTCCTCCCTCATTCTTTGGTAATACTCACCAGTTGAGAGCTTCACATTATCTTTCCTTGAGATACTGCCTGAGCATTCGATGAACCTGAAGTGCTGCAAGCTTGTTTTCAATCAGACCATGGTCTACAAGGGACCAAGTTGCCTGCGTGAAGATGGTCACATGAGATGCTTGGGGAGCACCGTTCACGGTAGGCATGGCATACTGAGTTGCTCTAATAACTGGCCAGTCTTTCTTTCGAATATTCGGGATACTCTTTTCGAACACATCCGCTCTTAGGTCCATCATTGCGTCCCAATAGTCCGAGGCATTCTTTACTAGCCACAGTCTAACCTTCCCAGAATCTGGAAGGTCAATTCCACTTGGCAATTGCTCCCAATCCATCCCCTCTTTTGTTCTCATTAATTTTTCAACAGCCAACTGCTCCTTGGTAAGCAACTTCGCACCTATATTCTTCCTCAATCTGTCCAAAAGCCAAACGATAGCATCGCTATGAAGGCATCCTGTTTCAGCTGCTTCTGCAATCCTATGTGAAAAAATGCCGTTGTGCCCGAGGATTCCGTAGTTCACCACTGCGTTGGCAAAGAGATCTTTGTACTTGGATAGGTCCGTTGGCTTTGCCATCTTGTCCAACTGAGCGTCAATCCGGAATCCACTGGGAGCCTTCCTCGGGACTTTTCTAATCAGATATTCTGTAAGATGCCATAGGGCGGCTTGGTATGGCAATTTGAACTCGGGCGCCGGGAGCTCCGACAGGAGTGAAAAGGGCATGATAAAGCCATGTCCAAGATTATCAGGGTCTTCTGCGGCCAGAGTGGCTGTCATCCGTTCTAGCCTCACTGGCTCCTTCCTGTCACCAAGCCTTAGAGCTGCTTTCAGTGCGCCCATGTGTGACTGGTCTCTCACACTTTGTTCATAGTTGTGCATACTGCTACCCAAGGACTCCAGTTCCGTGCCAATATTGTACTTTGGCCCCTTTTCTCGACTCCAGTGATCAACTGCGGCAAGATACAGAGCAAGACGCTCAACCAGGGATCTCTGAAGTGGAACCCTGAAATCATCTGGAATTTTGACAGGAGACTTGGCAGAGTTATCTGCCAGCACCTCATCGTTGAATCCAAGGTCCTCAACTAGTCTATGTGTTGCGTAGGTCATAATCGTTGAATGAGGCGTGTCAAACTCTGTCTGTTCGTGCCAACTTGCTGCATGCATCATTATTGCCCATAGTGCAGCTGGCTGACCTTTGGTAATCATTTCTATTGCCTGCGAAACGGCTTCAGATTCATTCCCGTTAAGGCATGCTTGAAAGAGCGTCATCAACCTTGCCTCGTTCAATACAAGTCAATCAGGCAGTTGTATGCCACCTTTTTCTTAAGAACACTAGGTCAATTCTGCACCTAGATTTCTATGAAACAATGAACGACTCACGGCATACATCACAGGTCACAGTTTCCCCTCTAACCGCGATTCGCTGCAAATCACTTCGACAAAACGGACATGCCGCTATGGTCTTTGGAGGTGGTCCACTCCCAGTTCCAAGAATGAAATCCCCTGCATCATGGTCAATGCGGCCCGAGAGTTCACGCCCGTCGAGCAAATCTGTAAGGATACGTGTTACTTGGATGGCACCAACACCTGATTCTTGGGCTATGCGTTCTATGGGGATTCTTCGCATTGATTGGACTGCTTTCTTCACGGCAGTTACAGGATCAGTCAAGACCTGTTTGCTTTGCACCTGTGGCGGAGCCTGAAGCGATTCCCGTGCTTCCGAGAGCCCTGTTGGAATTCCCCCAAGCTGGTCAAGGAGGTTTCTGAGTTGTTCCGACTGCCTGTTATAGTCTGATTCAGAGATTAGTCCGCGCATATAGTCAAGGTTCAGGTTCTTGATTGCAGCTTGAAGACGTTTGATTTCCTCAGGGTCGCTCATATCAGATTCGTCCTCCATGAATACCTGAACTAAGTTGGGACTGTTTTTCAATATATTCTTGCTAAACCATACAACTAATTCAATGAACGAACTGCCCATAATGAATCTAAATCAGCAGACGGATAGCCTGCCCCAGATGCTTCCTGAGCATCCTCTTCGTCATTCGCAACCGACTCGTTTTGAAGGGCACATACCCCATCACCAATTCCAGCGAATACTCCTTCATAACTTCGTCCTTCTCGCACATCCGAATGAATCGTTCCATGTTTTCAGTTGACTTGAAGAGCAGTTTCTGGAGGAACCTTCCAATCCTCAGGTCCTTTCCAATAGTATCCTTGCAGAGTTTCGCATAAGATGCTGTGGTCACATCTGCTCTGCCTTCAACGATTCCTTGGGCGACTTCAGCTGCCATGATTCCGGATTCAACTGCGTAGTGAATTCCCTCTCCTGTAGCGGGGGCCACAAAGCCTGCTGCATCTCCAGCCAGCATTATTCTCTTGGAGCAAAGATTCGGAATGAGCCCGCCCAAGGGAATTCGAGTTGCAGTTTGCTGAGATAGGTCGCATTCTACATTGTATTTCTCCTCGAACTCATGAACAAACCTTCCCCATGACTCCTTGAAGTTCGACATAACACTGACCATTGCCCCCATCCCAAGGCTGTATTCATTCCTCTTTGGGAACGCCCAAGCGTATCCCAAGGGGGTGGCTCCAAAGAATATGTCTATGAAGATGTGCTCATGATGCTCGGAACTTCCTGATATTCGTAAAATGTCCGCGGGATCCATTGGAACAGAAGCCTCGAAAGTCAGTGCAATTTCATTATCCTTCCATCGCTCATGAAGTCCACTTTTTCTTGCTATGGTGCTATTGACTCCATCTGCTCCAACCACAAGCTTAGCTGTTTCTCTTTCCCCGTTGACTATTACCGAAACGCTACTCGCCTCTTCAATGACATCTGTAACCTTTGTATTTTGGATGACATCAGCTCCCGCTTCTTGGGCCTTTTTCAGTAGCAGGTGATCGAAGTCCTCTCTTCGCACAGTATGACCAGTAATTTCCTTTCTGTGGTTTTCAACCATTATTCCTGAGGGGCTGTGTAGCCGAAGACCGTCCTGTTCTCTCTCTATCACACTTGAGATATCAAAATCTAGCGACTCGCTAACACGAAGCGTCAGTCCCCCTCCGCATGCCTTCCGTCTTGGGTGGACTGCTTTCTCAAACACAAGCACATCAAGCCCAAGCTTGGAGGCACGTCTAGCACAGCTAGCTCCTGCGGGGCCGCCTCCAACAATAATGAGGTCTCGAGTCATCAAATCTCTCCTAAAGACACAACTCACAACGAACTGGCTTTTGTTTGTATCGAACCTATTGCTTCAACCATTTAAAGGGTTCATAAAGCCTTTACTACAAATAAGCGACCGAATAACCTTCTTTTCGAGTCAGACAAACCTATTCTGTAAAAAAGTCATTATATACCAAGATTAGAGGGTTCGAGTCAGGTGTAACAAATGAACAAGCGAACCACACTAATGCTTGGACTGCTACTCGCGCTCTTTGTGCTAGAGCCGATGGTAATCACTGCAAATGCTCAGGCGAATGGTCCTAACCAGCCTGACATGCGAAGAATGCCGCGCTATCAGAGAGGAAACGATGGCACTGTGAGTATCTTCACAGATATCATCTCTATCAGGGCTAATGGACAACTGCCTATGTTTCATTTCTGGTACACAAATGATCTAAACGGGTCTTTTGCATTATTCAAGGCAGGCTATATCACACTCATCGAGTTTGAAGACGAGAACGCTGATGGTGCATTTCAGCAAGATGAGGTAATTCAGTTTGCTCCTCTTGCTGCATATGAGTGGACACTACAAGTTGGAACCGTTAAAGATGGTGACCTGACCACTGAAATCTGGCTAAAATACACTAAGGGTGCAATCAAGGCTGACCGATTCATGGCTCCTTTCGACCCCGAGCGACCAATGCTTGGAGCAGGAGCAATCGAGAACTTTGAGGATGTCACACTTCAGATATGGGCCCACATCTATCTTGAGGACTACTCTGGTGAGGTCGTCGATAGCAATGGCACCCGGGCGTGCTACCTTGTTGAGGGCGGCACCGAACTGAAGATGGATATCGAGATTGGCAATTTTCCATTCTCAACTGAAACATCCATGGTGGCAATACAGACTCACCTGCATGAAGGGATGTCAAGAGAGGATGGCAATATGTTTCGTCACAGATTCGAAACCCGTGAGCGAACTCGCAATGTAACCATGACTTCTGATATGAACTGGAACACTGAAGATGGCAACGAAACCCGCTTCGAGGCAATGGCTGGAAGTGATGTTCAGCAGATTGACATGGTTGATTCCATCACTGATTTGGCTCAAGGTTTCTTCCGCTGGGTCGATACAGCCGTGATTACTTGGCCAGGTGGTGAACAGCAGGCTGTTGACGTAACTGCCTCATACGTACCTTACGGCACTGGGCTGGCTGTCTATCTTGCGTACCCCAATTTTGACAATGGAACCCTACTCCATGATCCCTCTTTCGGCGTCGATGAAACTGGCGCACCCTTGACTGGCCTTATTTCAGACCAGATGTTGGCTCTTGGAATTGGTGCAATTGCCGTTGTTGCTCTGGCAGCAATTGTGCTTCGTAGGAGATAGTTGAAGCTTCGGATAGTGGCTGCTGCCACTATCCCTCTAATTTTTTATTCTGCAACATTCGGTTCTTTCATATCTACAAAAGCTTGAAACAAATCGCTAATGGTGGTTGTATTTGAAACGAATTGAGCTTATACTGATGGCTTTCTTACTAGTCTTCCCGATTACGGTTACTTCTCAAGTTCCGATTGCATCAGCACAAACAAGCATTATCGAGTTAGGTTCCGTCGACATCACCGCTATTCTTTCGGAGAGCAAGACAACCACTATGGAGATATTGGCGGTTGTTTACAATTTGGGGCCTGATTCGATATCTGAGGTACGATTCCGAGTCGACTCGTTGACTGTGCGAATTCTCTTAGCGCAAGTGGAAGGTCAGGATGTCGATGCCACAACAAGCATTGAAGACAGATATGCAGTAGTTCACTTGCCAGTTCCTGGAGGTCTGGCCTACAATTCATCCGTCGATATGAATCTGGAGCTAGAGATGACCGACCTTCAGGGTGATTCTGTTGCGAGCCCGGATGGGCTTTATCTTCTTAGCGACTTCATATTCTACGTCCGCCCCTTGACAGCATTTCGCGATTTCAGCTTTAGGGCAGTTCTTCCCGAGAGCGCCATCCTTTCCCAAGAAACTGCCGGACCCCTCTTTCCGAAAGCTAGTGAGAACTATACCGACGGGGCTTCTCTGATTTTCCAATGGAACCTAGGAAGTCTTCAGGCTGGACAGGAACAAGCATTCATCATCAAGTACCAGGTTCCTGGAGATGCAACCTTCACACAGACGCTAATTCCATACAGCTCCCTCTTCCTTCTTCTTGGTGCGGTTCTTGGTGGGATTATCGTGCTAGTCACGCCAAAGGTTGTCCGAAAGCTTAAGCAACTAGGCTCGGTTCGACTTGTTGGAGTAACAAGCGAAGAGGAAGAAATCTTAGAGACTATCAGATCCAAGGGCGGCTCCTGTTCACAGAAGGATCTATACACTGACTTAGACATGTCGCAATCGAAAATAAGCATAGTATTGAGCGGCCTAGAAGAACGTGGTCTTGTTCGTAGGTTTCGAGAAGGAAGAGAGAATGTAATTCATATTGTAGAAGATGCCAATTCGTAGTCTATTCAAGACCAAGCTTCCTTCCTTCAGGTAGCTCATCAAGAAGGAGTCCCTTTTCTTCAGCAGCTTTCACTGCCGCTACCGCTTTCTTGCCCCCTATATTCTCAAGAGCTCCAGCAACAGTCTGCCGGACAAAGAGCGATTCGTCGTCCAGTGCTTCAATGAGCGAATCAATTGCTTTCTTGTCTCTACGTTCGCCGAGCTGTATAGCCGCACAGATTCTTACCATATATCGAGGATCGCTCAAACATTCTGTTAGATAGTAGGTTGCTGCTGGGTCTTTTACCCCACCAAGGCGGTCAATTGCACCCAAAGAAACCTGCTCGTCTTCGCTGTGTATCTCCTTGGCAAGCTCGTCAGCCAACGACTCGGTTATTCTTGGCTTCTTCTTCTCTGTGACACTTTTCGTGGTCTTTTCTTTGATACTCCTCTTAGCCTGAGGCTTCCTTGCCGTCTTCTTGGTTTCAGCCTTGGTCTTGGAAGGCTTCTTTTTCGTCTTCGTAGTACTTTTCTTGGCTGATGGCTTTTCGGCGGTCTTGCCTTTGCTGGATTTTCGAGGTGTCTTGGACAACTCTTTCCCACCTTGGTACTCAGCGGATTATGGTGTAGTCGATAGGTTTCTGCTCATATAAAGACGCCTCATATGAATTTGTGCCAAAACAGAAATGCCTTAACTGCCGCCTGAAAATCATGGGCCGTGAGTGTTTTCTTGTGCACGAGTTCTCGGCGGCTCTCTCAATAGTTGAGGCTGCAGTTCAAGCAGCAGAGGCGAACAACGTGAAGAGAGTTACCGCCGTAAACGTTGAGATTGGCGAGTTCACTTTTCTTATCCCTGAACAACTGGAGTTCAACTTCGAAATTGCCAGCAAAAACACGCTAATCGAAGGAGCCAAACTCAACATCACACTCATTAAAGGACAATTGAAATGCAGTGATTGTGGTTATGAAGGGGAAAGGCGAGAAACGCTTGATCTACCGCCTCAAATAGCTGTATTCGCTCCGATGAAATGCCCTGAGTGTGAGAGCAGCAATACTGTCCTTACAGGAGGCAAGGACTTCATAATAGCAAACATAGAGGCTGAGGTTAATGCTTCTTAGGATGGCAAATCTTCACCTAATCTAGATTAAAACAGCATTGAGGATGCCGCTTTGTCCGGGTCTACTTGTGACTCTGGCGCGTCCCTTTGATGTCTTAATGATGGTTCCTCGGGTGATTACTTTACGGCGTTGATAGTCCATGTTTGCCGGATTGTTTTCAACATCTTCAATCTCTGCGCGAACAGTCTTACCGGTCTTGGGGTCAATGACATTGACCATTTCTAGGCGCAAGGCTGGCATCTTCTTCTGTGCGCTCTTCCCATCAATCTTCTTCCTCTTCGTTTCTCCCATCAATGTTTCAGTTGGAGTACGGCCTATCTCATGCTTTCTCTTGCTTCTGAATCTCTTCAGACGGGCTCCACTTGATGTACGACCGGATCTTCTATGCCAGACACCCATTTCTGACTACCTCTTGGTTGGGTCACTGTCGCTCTCCTTGGAGTGGTTTTAAATCTTGCTTACTGACAAAAGCTCTCGCTTTGTGTACAAATCATCCCCTTCAAATACACAGACCATTTAGGAATCAAATGAGGCCGATGCTGATGTCAAGAATTGAAACCGCCCACGGTGCCGGTGGAAAGATAATGCAGAAACTACTGGAAGAGGTCATCATACCTTCTTTCGCAAAGCGTCGTCTTGGACCAATTGGTCTTGATGAGATGGATGATGGTGCGACCCTTCAAATTAACGACATTGCCCTTATCGTCTGCACGGATGCTCACACAGTTCAGCCTCTCTTCTTTCCTGGAGGTGACATTGGGTCTCTCACGGCCTGCGGGACCATCAATGACCTTGCAGTGATGGGCGCTCAACCCATAGCAATGACAAACACAATTATTGTTGAAGAAGGATTTCACATTGATCAACTCAAGAGGGTTTTAAAATCTCTGAACGATATCCTTAGGCCACTCGATGTTGCAATGATTGCTGGAGATACAAAGGTCATGCCCAAGGGGACCTTGGACCAGCTGGTCATGTCTACCACTGGAATTGGAGTGGTGTACGGTAACGCTCCCGTGTCAGACAATGGGGCACTTGCAGGGGACAACCTTATTGTGACAGGACCTATTGGTGACCATGGGACTTCTCTATTGGCTCATAGAGAAGGTCTGAGATTTGAAACGGACCTTGTCAGTGACGTAGCTCCCTTATGGGCGCCTATCCGCGACTGTCTTGATGTGGGGGGAATTCATGCGATGAAAGATCCAACTCGCGGAGGAACTGCTGTTGCCTTGAATGAGATTACATCTAAATCGCACCTGGAACTAGAGATCGAAGAGGAACAAATCCCAGTACGTCCTGCCGTACGGTCCCTTTGTGAAGTGCTTGGACTAAATCCCCTAAACATGAGTTGCGAAGGCACCGTAGTGATGTCGGTAGACCCGCTCAAGACAGACGAAATCCTGACTGCATTACGGAATCACAAGACTACGAAGGAATCCAAGGTGATTGGTTCATTTCGTGATGGGAACGGACGTGTGATTATGCGGACTCAGGTTGGGGGTAGGAAAATAATTCAAGTGCCGTATGGCGAACCGATTCCACGAGTGTGCTAGTATAGTAACGAATTCCAATTACTCAAAGAACTCCCTTGCGGCTTCCTCATCTTCTAGTTGCTTTTGGTCTGAGAGGATACGTTTCATTTTGAATTTGAGCTGAGCCTTCATCTTTACTCTGTCTGGATCCAACCCAAAGTAATCTGCGAAGAGATTTGTTGTCTTCAGAAGCTTACTTCGTCCTTCGGGAGTAGCTTCTATGAACTTCTTTTCAGTGAGTTCCTTGATATGGTCATAGCAATGTGATCCTCTCTCAGCAACAAGCTCTGATTGAAGAATGGGCTGTTTTAGTGCAATGTATACCAATGTCTGAAGTGTGGCAAAGGATAGCAGCCCTCCAGGAATAAGCCTTGCAACATCAGGGGTGAGTTCGGGTTTCAGCTGCAGCACATATCTCTCTCTGGGAAGTTCCACTACTTCCAATGCTCCCCCACGCTGCCTATATTCAAACCCAAGGTTCTCAAGCAGCTTCCTTGTGGTTGATTCCGCCTTGTCTATTATGCCGGACAACTCCTCCAAAGTGACAGGACGGCCTGCAACATAGAGGGCGGCTTCTAGTTTGACCAAGTCCTCATTCAACTCAATCACCTAACTGTCGACAGACGGCTGTATCGTTTCTTCTTCTTCATCAACGGGCCGTTCCAACAGCTTCACCCAGATGACTTCCTCCTCATCCATCCAAATGTCAATGTATGCTCGGGCAAATAGATGAAGAATTGCAAAGAACATTCTAACAATCTCTCTTCTTGAGTTGTTCATGAGAAGGTCCACGAACTTGGATTCGTCTCCAACCTCCATTACCTTACACAAGTCATCATAGACATCAGCAATGTTTTCTTCTACATCCGCACGTGTGCTTTCCATTTTGAAAGCCAAAGGGTCTGCTTTGGTGCTATATCTTCTAGCTCTCGAAGGACTTGAGCGCTGACGAACACCTTTACTCAGAACACGATCCATGGCTATGAGAAGCTCTTCTAGGGTGACTCGCTGATTAGTGACTCTAAAGGGTGGTCGTATCAACGGAATTACAAGGTCCTCATCCTCTTCCTCATCATCCGGGGGTAGCAGACCCAGTTCGACAAGCTCACGGGTTTTCTTCATGAAAATCACAGAAGCTGAATAAAGGGCACTTCCTGAAACACGGAAATCTATGTCGCCAAGACGCTTCATCTCCTTAAGAAATCCCGCAACAAGCTTCCCGACATCAACATTCCAGGGCTTGATCTTGTCAAGCTGAAGAACGTCCGTCAGCAGTATGTACGGAGGCGCAGCCCAGAATGGTACATCATCACTCATGCGGTGGCGCCCACCTCCTCAAGATCGACTTTGACAATTCGAGAGATTCCATCCTGATTTGATATACCAATTAGCAAATCAGCTTTACTGACAGTTGTGTCTCTCAAGGATACAATGACGAATTGTGAAGACTTTGACATTTCTGATATCAGGAGCGCCACATTATGGGCGTTCACATCATCTAAAGCCGCATCAATCTCATCAAAGATATAGAAGCTTGCGGGATTGTACATTTGAATGGCGAAAATAAGCGCAAGTCCAGTGATAGTCTTTTCTCCACCACTCATAGCATCCAATGTAACTAGCTCCTTCCCTCGAGGCTTAGATTTTACAGTAATTCCTCCCATCAATGGATATTCTGGGTTCTCAAGCATGAGTGTAGCTTCTCCCCCTGGTGAGAGTTTGGAGAACACTGATGCGAAATTATCTGCAATCTCATTGTAGACTTGGAGGAACTTGCGTGTTTTTTCAGCCTCTATCTCTTCCATGAAGGCTAGGATTTCCTTATGCTCCTCCTCAAGCTTCGCTTTCTTATCGACTATCTCCTCATACTTGTCTTTCTCAAGGTCATAGTCTGTGAGGGACTTGAGATTGACGGGACCTAGTGCTTCCAGTTCTCTTTCAAGCTCCTTAATCTTCTCATCGAAGTCATCAATTTCCTTGTACGTTATCTCCCTTAGCGGCGTTCTTTTTGCTACTTCTTCCTCAGCATGAGATAGCTCATTCAGCTCAGCTATGAATCCAACCATATCTGTTTCTAGACGTGACTGCTCAGTTTGAAGCCGATACACGGCCTTTTCATTTGCAGTCTGCTCTTCTCGAATCTCTTCGTGGCGAAGTCTGAAGTTGCGAAGCTTCTCTTTCAATTCAAGCTGGAGAACGCGTTTGTCCTTCACAGCCTCATCAATCTGATCTCTCTCGCCCTTAAGCTTCAGAAATTCCTTTTCCTTCTCTTCTAGTTCATCTTGAAGCTCTTTCACTTTTTCTTCAAGATCAGGCAGGGTTTTGGCAAGTGACTGATGACGCAAATCAAGTTCCATTAGTTTCGGCTTTAGTCTTTCATCAAGAGCTACCCTTAGCGAGGTTATCTCGCTCATTAAAGCCTCTCTTTCCTGCTTATGATGCTCCATTACTTCCTTCAGGTCTTTCATGTACTGGGTAAGCTTGGCTGTATCCGATTTGGCTAGCTGTTCATTTGCATCGTCTCGCTGCTCTCTAACCATTTCCCGATGCTGAGATAGCTCCTCATCCCGCTCTGTGAGTTCAGCGATTTGTTTCTCCAATGCTTCGATTGTTACCTCTGCGGTCGTGATGCGTTCTTTCAGGAGACCTGAGCGGTTTTCTTTTTCCATTAGACGTTCTTCAAGCCCATCGAGTTCAAGCTTCGCTCTATAATTGGTTTTAGACAAATCCTGAATCTCATGGTCAAGAACGCTCTTCCGTTGCCTTAGGTCCTGCTGTTGAACCAGCAACCCTGCTTGTATCTCCTCAAGGCCCTTCAGACGTTCCGCAATCTGCGGACTGATGTCCTTCTCCTGAAGTGAAAGCCCGACAGAGGTACGATGATAGTGGCCTCCAGTAATCAGTCCGGACTTTTCAACAAGATCCCCCTCCAGAGAAACGGCTCTCATACCCTTAAAACCGAGTTTCTTTGCGGTTTCAAAATCCTCGGTGACAATAGTGTCCGAGAAGACGAAATCAAAAGCGGGTTTCATTTTGGTTTCAAAACTAACAAGATCGATTGCAAAACCAATTACTCCGTCGTCACCAGGAAGCTTGCCAGACTGCTTTGACTTAATCTTATTTAGAGGGATGAACGATGCACGGCCGACTCTCTCCCTCTTCAGAATATCAATGCAATCGCTGGCTACATTGTCGTTCTCAACAACAAGGTATGAAAGTCGATTACCTCCTGCAACCTCCATGGCTGTGGCGTATTCCGGATTAATTACTCCAAGCTCAGCTACGGTGCCATGAATCCCATCTATGGTACCAGAATCGCGCAGTTCCAGCACGCGAGCCAGAGCGCGTTGCTTTTTCAGAAATGCCTCTTCTGCATCCTTCAGTGCATCCTGTCGCGCCTGAATGCGAATCAATTCCTCTCTTGTCGTCTTCACAATCTTACTCGATTCTCGTTCTTCCTCATCTATGGTTTTTAGTCGCTTCTCAATCTCCTCTACTTTTGCTCTCTTGGCAGATTCTTCATTATCTGAGGCTTGCAAGGACTCTCGTTTGGCTGGTATGGTTCTTCTCAGTTCGCCAAGTTCGCTTTCTGTTCTTTCAAGAAGCTCCTTTGAATCATGAAGTTCTTCATAGGCCATTCCCAGCTCCTTACTGTCGCTTTTGATCGCAGAACGCACCTCGGTAACTCCCTCGTCGAGCATTCGCATTTGGTTGTTGAGGTCCTGCAGACGCTGTGTTGCTTCCAGTATACTCTCCTGTTCTTTCTCAATATGCTCCTCCAAGCCAGATATCTTCGTTGAGCATTCGGTTATTTCATTATCAAGTCTCGAGAGTTCCTGCTCTTTATCACTTGTTAGAGATACCGACCCATCAATCTGGTCATTGATTGACTGCATCTCAACTTGAATGGAGTTCTTCTCCTCGGTTATTCCCTCTAGTTCAATCCTAGCCCTTTCCAAGTCTCTTTTGGAGTGGTCTACTGCCGCAGATACAACTCCGTATTGCTCAGAAACCCTTGCTGATGCTCCTCCAGTAATCTCATCAATCTCTGTATCTATTGAATCGATTTGTTCCTCAGTTTGCTTCGCTAGGTCCTCAACCTCTGCCTGTTCGCGTTCCAGTTTCTCAGCTTCTTCGGCTCTCTCTGCAAGAGTTTCATGAATTGTGTCAATTCTGTTCTGACCCTTCACAGTTCTCCAAGCATAGCTATCAATTGAGATGTCCTTGATTTTTCCTGTTATTGTTTTGTGGCGCAGGGCGTCGGTCCGTTCTTCTTCCAGTTTCTCCAGTTGTCGCCGTCTCTCTTGAAGCTGCATCTCCACCTTGCCTAGATTGGATTCGCTCTCTGCAAGCTTCTTTAGAGCACGCTCCTTTTGTTCATCATAGGCTGATATGCCCGCAATTTCCTCAATCAGTTTTCTTCTATCTATAGGGCTTACCTTCACAATTTGTGCTATTTCCCCTTGAAGGACAAGGTTATACCCATTGGGATCTACTCCTATTGTCCCTAACACTTCGAGAACCGAAGATCGTGTGACGACCTTGCCATTAATTCTGCATGTTGACTTGCCAGTATCATCAAGCTCTCTCTCAATAACAACCCTGTCTGCTTCAACCTGCAACTTTCTGTCTCTGTTGTCAAAGTGAAGTTCTACTACTGCGGATTTGGCTTTGGGTGGCATATTGGGTTTTGGCGGGGAGTAGAGGAGATCGGAGAAGACATTCGCTCGAAGTGTCTTCGCGCTTAGCTGACCAAGAACAAAGAGGATTGCATCAATAACGTTGGACTTACCGGACCCATTTGGGCCTACAATACATGTGAACCCGGAACTGAAATTGATAGTAACCGTTTCTCGGCCAAATGACTTGAAACCTTTGCATACAAGCTTGTCAATATGGACCAAGATGCGTTCCCTTCCGGCTTTCCTTCCAACACTAAAACTCTGGCCTGTCTATTTCGAACATAATACACAGTCCCTAATACGGTTGGTACTACCTTGGTAATACCTAGACCATATTCAGGTATTAGTGTATGCTTCTACTTGTGCAAACTTTTGACAAAAAAAGGTAGCTCTGCGGTTGCTCAATGAATTATGTTATCGCTCTAGCATTCCCAGTAAGGCGCGTTTTAGGGCCATCCGAATAAGCCCCATTGACTCACGGGCCCCTTCTCCTGCTATTCCTGCCAAGACCACCTTTACATCACCTAGAACAACAATAAAGCCGTGGTCTGCCGCAATTGATACCTCTTTGAGGCCACCTTTGTCTAAACCACCGGCAAGCTGAGATGAGTTTGCAGCGATCTTGACGGCCAGTGATGCGACATCTGCATGCTTGACGCCTGCGGCGATAGTGTGGCCAAAGAGTACCTCTCCCTTTGCATTACATACAACAATTCCTTCGAGGTTCTCATTTGCTGCCATGGTTTCTGCTACTACTTGTTCAATCTTGGTTTTGTCCACCATCTCAACCTATCCTCCAGGGGTGGCGTAATTCGTCTATTCTGTTCTGTTAGATGATGCGTTTATATCTTCTGCGTTGATGGTTCTTCGATTAACAAAGCAGGATTTATGCCACAGTTGACTTCACTTTGCTAATTGCGACGAACCCTTAAAACCACAAATGTTGATTATCAGACAACTTTTGAGGTCGATTTTACATGCCTTTATTGAAAACTAGCTCAGAGGCTTTTCCAGCCTCCAAAGGCGTCATGAGTGACGTCCCCTATGTTCTTCGTGTTGAGTTTGGAGAACTCGCACGGGAAACGACCAAAATCGTCGGAAAGCCTATTGCCTGCCACAAGTGCAATGGTTTTCTAATGAATGTGGATCAGATTAAAGATGATCCGAAAGTTGGACGACATTTCGTATGCCCATTTTGTGGAACTCTAAATGTTATCGAGGGTGAAGTTGTCTTCGCTGGCGATGAGACCGACTTCGTCATTGAGCTGCCGCCTGAAGTGACAGATACAGTGACAGGCGAGGTTCATGTCGGAGGCAGGTCTTTCCTAGGATTAATCGATGTTTCTGGCTCAATGGCTGGAGAGAATCTCTCAGCTGTAAAAAGAAGTCTCACAACTTCAATAGATAGCCTTGCGGCTAATGCTCCGGATACCATGTTTGGACTAATCGAGTTTGAGAGCACCGTTATCGCACGAAACCTCGCAAGCGGTGACCCCGTTGAGTTGCCAACAGACTCCTTCATGAGTCTCAAGGACATTGATGAAGCTACAAAGAAGCTCTTGGACAAAATCAAACTGGTTCCTGTTGGCAGGAACGCTGACAATCTCAAAAGCCATGTTCGTGCTCTGCGTGACCAAGGCGGCACTGCTCTTGGACCCGCGGTGGCTATGGCCAGTGTCATAGCCAAGCATCGTAATGTTGGTCGTGTAGTGCTGCTCACCGATGGACTTGCCAACGAGGGAATAGGAGCTCTAGAAGGTTATCAGGTCACTCCTGGTGCCACCTTCTACGAAGAAGTTGGAAAGAGGTTTCTAGGTCTTGGTACTGCCGTAGATGTTGTTGGTATTGCATCTGGTGGTGCGATGGAACTCAAGACCCTAGGTTTCATGCCTGAGATAACGGGCGGAACAATGTACTATGTCACACCAAACGAGCTTGATAGGAGCTTATCAGAGCTAGCCGGGTCTTCAATGCTCGGTCGCGATGTTGAAGTGAAACTGGTAACTCCCGCAGGTGTAAGGGTGAAGGACGCATCCGGCGCATCTCGTGCAGTTCTTGATGAGCTTAGAAAGAAAGGTGGCGGAAAGATCGGTGTGGTCGGAGAAGACCATGAACTCTACTTCGAGATGGAACCTTCAGCCAAGATCAAAGAGAAGGAGATTCCTATTCAGGTTCAGGTTACCTACACCGATGACGAAGGTGCGCGAAGGGTTCGTGCTGTTACAACCAAGCTTCGGGTTTCAGATAAGGAAGATGAGATCATGAAGTCAATGGATCCAACTGTGGGGGCCACTTTCGTTACCCAGAAGGCTGGTGAAGATGCTGTTGGAGGCGACAGAGCGAAGGGTAAGAAACGACTTGCCGCTTTCAGATCTGCAATGAAGTCCCATGCAGCTGCAGCTCCGAAGCTAGTCCAACAGATGCTGGAAAAGGCTGACAATGCTTTGGCTTCCGAGGAGGAAGAGCTCCAACGTCAGGAGGAGCGCATGAAAGAAGCTCCGGCCGGTGGCGCAGCACCATCTGCAGCGGCCGACATGTCCGCAGTAGAGAGCCTTGCCCAGATGAAGAGAAGCTCAAAGAAGATGTTTGAAGACGAGGACGAAGCATAGTTCAATGATGCGGTGGCGCGGCAATGCGTCACTCATCCCTCTTTTTCCGAACTTGGCGCTGGTATATTACCAAGGTAATACCCCCATCGGTCAAATTGCGCAATCTATTGCGCAAACGGGCTCAGCTGCCCAACCAACATCACGGTAATCCTAAAATACCCAACTGCGGCGTAGTGACTTGGCAAGTGCCCAAATGATACAGCGGAGTACCGTAGGTTGATAAGTCAAGAAAAGCTACAGAAAGTCTTGTCGCAGCTAAAGGCACAGGATGGCGTCCGAGGAGTGGTAGTAACTACCATGGAAGGTCTGCCGCTGAGCAGTGATCTTGACCCAGAAACAACCGAGAACATCGCTGCAATCATAACCTCTCTCGTGGGAAAAGCACTGGATGCGGTGCGCCTTCTTCGTGAGGGGTCGCTGTCCTTCCTCACGTTGGACACAACACACGGACAAATAAATATCGCACCTGATGAAAAAGAGGGCCTGATATTAGTGGTCCTCAAGAAGAACTAGTATGGGGATGTAGCGGAATGAGCGATCCAAAAGCCTTCGACAAGATCCTGACCGAGATTATCAGACAGGACAAGGGGATCAAGAAAGTAATCCTAGTTGATAAGACAGGACTAACAATTGCCAATGTGAGTAAACTGAGCTACTATCCTGTAGACGTGGACTCCATCGGTGCGATTGCTAGTGCTGTGTTCTGCGCCAGTGAAGAACAGGGCGTGAACCTCCAAATCGGAGAATTGGAGATTGTCACATCAGAGTTCAGCGAGGGTAAAATCTTCGCTTCGGCCTGTGGCAAAGGCGTGCTCTGCGTAGTATCTGAGGCAGAGGTCAACATTGGTTTGATTCGTCTTGTTATGAAGAAGCAGGGCGTGCAACTTGCTAATGAACTCGACAAGTTCCTGGCAGTAGAACCAATCTCTCCGACTGGCAAAGACAAGGAGCTTGACGAGGAAGATCTCAAGTCTGCACTAGCAGAGCTCGAGCGTGTGTAACAACACCTTAGTCGAATCTCAGAGGCCTGAATTGTGCCACAAAGGCTTTTATGAGACCTGAGTTTTAACTCGTCAGCCCAAAGAGCGGGGGCTCCAGTTCAGGGACCCTTCGAACAGATGCAGTGAAGCGAGGTATACGGAATGCGCAAGGAAGACGTTCGGAATGTCAAGGACGAGGTGGTCATGTGAGAAAGGATTCGCAAGGACGCATACATCTCAAGCTTGTCTTCTACGGACCTTCCCTTGGCGGTAAAACAACGGCTCTCAGGTGGCTCTATGGAAAAGTAGAGGGTCTGCAAAAGGGTGAGTTCACTGCGATTGAAGATGAAACGAACCGCACTCTATTCTTTGACTATGTTCCTATGAGTGCCGGAGGACGTGTGCTCTTCGATGTGTTCACTGTTGCTGGGCAGAAGAGACACAGACACCAGAGAAAGGTCGTGCTTCAAGGCACCGATGGAATCCTCTTTGTTGCTGACTCTTCGCCGGATCAGCGTGATGAGAACACGGAGAGTTTCGAGGAGTTAAAGCTCTTCTTGGGCGATGCTCTTGGACGCGAAATCCCTATTGTCGTCATGCTGAACAAACGTGACTTGCCAAACAGGATGTCCCGTGACGAGATGCTTGATTTGCTTGGCCTTGGAGGAAATGTCCCGATATACGAGACCATTGCTGTCCAAGGCGTAGGAGTTAAGAGAGCCTTTCAGGCAATAGCACGAGAGGTCATCTTGAAAAGGATGTACAAATGATTATCAATTAGGTGAAGTTAATGGCAGAGAGCCGTGGAGATACATTGGAAAGCGTGCTGAACGAGCTGCAGGGCAGCATACCTGAGATTGAGGCATGCGCAATAGTGAGTGTCGAAGGACTCCCCATTGTATCTGCCTTGCCGACAGATGTTGATGAGGCCAAGGTTGCTGCGATGACAGCGGCGATGCTCACTCTGGGTGAGAAGGCTGCAATAGAGCTTGGAAAAGGAAACCTCGAACAGGTGAACATTAAGGGTGTTGATGGATGGTTGCTTGTTGTCCAAGCCGGAATGAATGCATGTCTGACTGTTTCAACCACCGCCAGTGCCAAACTGGGAATGGTATTCCTTGAGATGAAGAGAGCTGCTGACAAAGTATCTCAGATGATTTAGTACACGGCCTTACCTAGCATCAAGGCTATTAAGGCACATCCACTTTTCTGGCATCAATTGGGAAGTGTCACTTGTTGAATCTAGCGGGTCCTGTCTACAGACTGTACGAGTACTTCTTGCACCAGCAGTTGGACAAGGACCGCGTTCCCCGTCATGTTGGCATTATTCTTGATGGAAATCGCCGTTATGCTAGAGAACATGGTATGGATGTTCCTTGGTTCGGGCATCACAAAGGCGCTCAGAAAGTCATGGAAGTTCTGAAGATACTCTGGGAAGCCAATGTCAAGGTATGTACACTCTACGCATTCTCTATTGAGAACTTCCAACGCAACAAGGCCGAGGTCGATGAAATCATGGCCATAGCTAAGGAGAAATTCTCCGAGGTTGTTGGCAATCCGGATGTACACAAGCATAGAGTAAGAATCAGAGCTATTGGCCGCGTTGACTTGTTGCCAAAGGAGGTTCAAAATGCCATTGCTCAGGCTGAGCGCGAGACCATGGACTACAAGGACCATATTCTCAATGTTGCCATTGGTTATTCAGGAAGAGCTGAGCTGGTCGATGCAATTCAAGCCATAGGGCAGAAGATTCAAGCTGGGGAACTAAATCCCGAAAAAATCAATGAGGAGATTATAGAGAGTCATTTGTACACCAACGGTGTTCCTGACCCGGATCTTATTATCAGAACCTCGGGCGAGGAGCGCCTTTCTGGATTTCTTCTTTGGCAATCTGCCTACTCTGAGCTCTATTTCGCGCAAATCTACTGGCCCGCGGTCAGAAGAATTGACATCTGGAGGGCACTTCGTTCCTACCAGCAGCGATCAAGACGTTTCGGACAATGAGCTTCAGTCGGAAACCACGGGTTACACAGTATTTTATATGATATTCATAACCTTCCCTCTTGAAGAAACAGAGGTGGCCATACAGCCTTGACTAGGACCCCAATCGATATTTATCGAGGATTGATTGACGCGACGATTCCAGCTGAGATTGCGTCTCATATCGATTCTGTCATAAGTCGATATTCCGACCAAGTCTTTGCTGGTCAAAAACTCACAGTTCATCTCTCGCACTTCATAGAAACTATTTGCAAAACGATTACAACCCTCGATGGACGCACCTCCTCCAATATATCCGACCTTACAGGGGCTGTTGATGTTCTGGACTACTTCACTTCTACCTCTAAATGGTGGACAATGAACCGGGAGGACCCAGGGTTTCAACTCAGGCCTCCTTCGAGAGACCCTCGAGAGTTTATGTTGTCCCTATCACAGGTTCAAGTAGGAGGGGACACATCAGGACGAATTGCTGGAGCAGCAGAGAAGCTTGCAAGATTTCTTGAGGACCACGGACTTACGGACACCAAATCATGTGAAACATTGTGCGAACGATTTGTTTCCTGCTGGGTTCTACTTAGTGGATTCTCCTGCAAAAGCCAAGGACATAATATGACAACCGAAGGGGACTTTGAAACAGCATACGATATTCTCAGGATTCTTCTCTTCTATACTCCCTTGGATGATTTCAAGGCACTGACAGCAATCCGCCGAATCGCCACCAACCCTAAGATTGCCAAGGTCGCAGATATTGCATTCTCGCCCGGATTTGAAAGAAAACTAGAGTCTTCGATGGCGGCCCGTCTTGAGCGGTCCAATGAAACAAGCCTTGTTAAAATTGCTACTTCTCTGCCTAGCGCCTCAAGAAACTTGCTGACGAATTCGCTCAAGTTTTTGGCTCAGATTAAAGCCTTAGAGCTGGGAGTCACACGGATTGAGGAGAATGACTATGATTCCATCATTTTAGGCTCGATGAGCCTCTTGGAAACCATTGGCATTTCTCAAGAGAATTTCCGTGATGAAGCAACGGCAAACGCGCTCTTTAGAAAGCTCCAGTTAGAAACAGGCGTTGATGACAAGCTCTCCCTTATCATTCGAAGGCTTGAAGGCTTGCTCGTTGACTCTACAGGCAGCCGCGAGTTCTTGCTCCAAAACGCGAAACTTGTGCCTAGGATGGTAGCACTGTTGCTCTTGCTGGCGGGCGTCATGAAGGATCCAAGTGAAAAGGGTCTTCAAGACTTGGACTTCAAGAGGAGCCTAATTCTGTTTCACAAGCTAATCAATGGGTAGCTGGATCTTTTTTGTCTGGATTATCAATTAGAATCCTTGCATCAACAACGAGTGCGCCTTTCCCTTTCTCGTAAAGGAATGTGGGATTGCAGTCAATCTCGTTTATTTCAGGATTCTCGGAAACCATCTTCGAAACAGCCATAATAACATCAATCAGAGCATCCACATCACGGGGTTCCTGTCCTCTCGCTCCTTCCAGTATCTTTGCTGCCTTTATTTCGGAAACCATTTCTCGGGCATCAATTTCTGTGAGGGGTATCAATCGGAAGGTGACGTCCTTCAGAATCTCGACGAATATACCTCCAAGTCCGAACATAAGCGCGTGTCCAAACTGAGGGTCTTTCGTGACACCCACAATGACTTCAGTGCCCATGTCAGCAAAATCGGAGATGAATACGCCTTTACTCAAGTCAACATCGACGCCTTTCTCCTTCCCATATTTCTTGGCGTTATCCATTATCGTTGAGAATGCTTCCCTAACATCCTCTTCGTTCTGCAGATTGATCTTCACGCCTCCCGCATCTGACTTGTGAAGAATGTCCTTGGAGAGTATCTTTAGTACAACTGGGAATCCAATTTTCTTGGCCTTTTCTGCCGCTTCCTCGGCTGTTGTGGCTGTATCATAAGGCGGCACCGGTAGTCCATACGCCTTCATAATATCCTTCGCTTCATGTTCAAGAACAAAGGTTCTTCCCTCTTGGAGGGCTTGCTTGAAAATCTGTTTGGCAATCTTCATGACTTGCTAGACCCCTTCTTGGTTTGCTTGACGGTTCCCCTTATTTATGATTTCTCCGCCCCTGCACTCTTATTGAACTTGTCCCCTAGTCTGATTTCTCCGTATCTAGCCAAAGCCTTTGCAGCGAGAGCACCTTTCTCCCCTGTTGCGAAGGTAGGGACACCCATTAGTTCCATTATCTCTCCTGCCTTTGTGGTGAAACCTCCCCCCATTGATATGACTACAAATGGCTTGTTCGACTGCTTCTGATAATTCGCAATGATATTGGTTATCTCCATGCCCAGGCTTGGCGTCTGGAGCAACATGCCTACAACAAAGATATCGTATTCTCCACTGGCTATGGCTTCTCCAAATACTGCATCGTATCTCTCTGCTCCAGCATCGCCCACCACATCGAATGGATTCCCAAAGGCACAATATGCCGGCAAATCCTCCCGAAGCTTCTTTTCCAAGTCTGAAGAGGGATTTGGGACAGCAAGTCCTAGTGCCTCCAAGGCATCTGTGGTCATAACACCCAAGCCTCCTCCATTAGTAATCATTAATACCCGGTCTCCTTCGGCTGGGGGTTGCATTGCAAGAGCCTTTGCCATATCGAACATTTGCTCGAAATTATCGGCTCGTATGACACCAGATTGCTTGTATGCAGCTTCTGCTATGCTATCAGATCCTGCCAAGGATCCTGTGTGTGAGCTTGCTGCTGCCTTAGCACGGCTTCCTCTTCCTGACTTCACCACAAGCACAGGCTTGCGCGAGGTGATTCCTTTCGCAGTGTTGAAGAAAGAACGTCCCTTGTTACCATCATAGCCCTCTGTGTAGTAACAAATAACCTGAGTAGACGGGTCGTCACCAAGATAGCATAGAAGGTCGTCATCATCAACATCGCATTTGTTGCCTAGGCTGATGATCTTGCTTACACCCAGACCAAGCTCCGAGGTCCAGTCTGCGATGGCTGCAGCAAACGCCCCTGATTGAGATACCAGCGCAATATTGGCAACATTGCTTGCCTTTGGCCTAGCACATCTGTATTCAGGAAGGAAAAACGTATCAACATGTGTATGAGTGTCAATCACCCCGACACAATTGGGTCCAATAATCCTGGTCCCATACCTCTTGCCCAGCCCTACTACTTCATCCTCCAATTCTGCTCCTTTAGTTCCCGTTTCAGAGAAGCCTCCGGATATTATGATGGCCGCTTTTACCCCTTTTTCGCCAATATCCTCAAACACTCTAGGAGCAAGTCTAGCAGGAACTGCTACTACAACCAAATCCACTGGGCCCGGTATCTCTTGCAGGGTCGGATAGCATGGCACTCCAAGAACATTGGTATACTTCGGATTCACAGCATAGACTTTCCCCGTATACTGTGGTTTGATGAAATTCTGAACTATTGCTTGTCCTACGCTGTTTTGACTTGCAGAGGCACCGTAAATCGCAACGCTTCGGGCACTGAAGAACACATCAATTCCCTCGATTCCATCGCAGACCAACATATCCACCTTCATTTTCCAAGTGCTGATACGTAGATGAAGTGTTTGGCTACTTGTTTCTTGTCATATTACAGCTAATCACAAATCTAATAGCGTCAGCGAGATAGCCTGCTCTGAGGAACAATTGTGGACTTTGATATACCCAGCGATGGCGCATCATTGCTAGACGCAGACAAATCAGAGCTGGAACGATGGATGGATGCAGCCTTTGGCATCCGGGAGCAGGTCTTCGGGAGGGACCTTCTGTGTTATAGTCCAACGGCCTATCCCCACAATATTCCCGATCATAAGCAGTCAAGTCCTCACGTATTCTCATCGATTAGTGTCACAGGCACATCATGTGCCCTAGGATGTGAGCACTGTAAAGGCCGCTTGTTGAAGGGAATGATGACTGCCAAAACCCCCGAAAGTCTTCTGGAAAGAAGCCGGAAACTCAAGAGCCTTGGAGCCAGAGGTGTTCTGATAAGCGGCGGAGCTAATGCCAAGGGACACGTTCCATTGATTGATTTTGGGGATTCAATACGGGCTGCAAAGGAAGAACTGGGGCTGGCAGTTGTCGTTCATACTGGCCTTATAGACAGAGAAACGGCATCCGTCTTGAAAGAAGCAAACATTGATGCTGCTATGTTGGACATCATTGGTGATGAGGAAACAGCGAACAAAGTCTACCACTTGAAGAATGGTCCTGCCAGGATGGAGGAATCACTCGAAATCCTCAATGAAGCAGGGATTCCAACTGTTCCTCATGTCCTGACTGGCCTGAACTATGGCGAACTGACTGGTGAGATTGAGGCTCTTCATATCATATCTCGAAATACTCCTGCTGCAATAGTAATCATCGCCCTTATTCCAGCGCGAGGAACCCCCATGGCCAAAGCAAATGCTCCCACTCCTGAGGCAATTGGACGAATCATTGCCATAGCTCGTTTGGGGATGCCCAAGGTTCCAGTACTACTGGGTTGCGCTCGACCTATCGGTCAACACAAGATTCAGACTGACAAGTATGCAATCAAGTCTGGTGCCAATGGCATAGCCTACATTAGTCAAGAAGGAGTGGACTTTGCGAGAACGAAGACCCTAAGACCGGTCTTCTTTGACGAGTGCTGTAGTCTTGCATTTGCTATAATTTAGTCCTGTACACAAGCACTCTTGCAACCTCATAGCCAAGGTCAAACATCCAAAGCCCCACTGCTGTCGGGAGAAACTCTGGTAAGGGGATTGCCAAGAGTAGGACCGTCAGTTTCACCGTAAATCGGTAGAGAAAGAACTTCGAAGCAAGAGTATTCGGATTCCTGTCAGCTCTATCATTCTGTACCTCGTCAAGAATCGCCGTGAAAAACAGCACTACTAAAACTGCGAACCAGACGAAGAAGTTTGACACAATTGGCAGGCCATTCAGGACCAAAACAAGACCAATGAGTAGAAAACCTACCAAGAACTGCGGTTTGTTCACTTTTCCTGAGAGAACCACACCAATTACTATAGCAGTTAGTAGAACCAAGTCCCATTCCGAATTAGACATGAGCAGACCAAAAGTCAGCCCAGATAGTCCGAGAGGGAAAATGGCCATGTTTGGCCTTTTCATTTCATCCAGAAGATCATCACCAAGCTTGAGTGTGAAGCCAGCACATAAGTACGCGGCAAAGAGAAGCAACCACTCAAGCATTCTATCACATCCAGTAGTTGTTTTGGAAGAACCCAGAGAGAGGCTCCTCAGTCTAACTATGACCCTTCACTGGACCTTTCAGTCCTCGGATAGCCATTCGCATCATCGGAGCCAATATCAACATCTGATAATTGTCTGATAAAAGTTCTTCATTATGTCTGCTCTACCTTCTCTGTGTACGGAACACCTCTTGCTAGGTGCGTTCGCGATTGAGAGCAGAGAAGTATTCCACAGATGAAAAGGGCGGCTCCGACGAAGGCGTGGGCCTACCAATCAGAAGAGAAGGAAGAAAACGCAAATCTAAGCACAAGTGCGAATATAAGAAGAGGCTCTCCAATAGAGGCCAGCGAAAGGCCCGTAAGAAGCATAGTAACAGGCATCCTACTCTCAGGCTACTTTGCTCATTTGGACAGTAGTTTTCGCAATGCCCATATGATTAGTACAAGTCCTAATCCAAAAGCAACTATGTTCAATGTATAGTCATAAGGAACGCTTCCTGGAGAATATCCCGCCAGAACTAAAAGCGCTGAGCCTATGAGTAGACTTACGATTGCTGAGAGGTCTTCGGACTTCAACTACTTCACATCTCTGAAACTTAAAGAAGCCAGAAGAAGATTTGTCTTATCAGTTGCTATCGAATGATCTGTTCCGCGAAGCAAAGAATAGAAGTGAAAGCACAGTTGCTTCTGGCTCTTGAAAAAGCAGCTGCTGAACCTTACAAGAGTTCCACAGGAGTGCCTATGGCTTGTCCTGGCAGATTAGTGCGGAACTTAGCGCGAACTACTCCACTGTTTCCATGGACAGCAAGAACCTTTCCGACGAAATCTCTCCCCGTGGGTGAAGTCCAGCTGACTTGCCTTCCTATCAATGACGCAGCTTCTGCTTTCGTCTTAATATCATTAAATAACAGAAGGACCTGGTTCGGGTGCTGAAGATGCTTGCCTCTACGGTAACTGGTTACTACGCCTTTGAGACCCTTCTTAATGACGTTCTCAGACATTGGACATTCTCCTTGGGAGTTCTGGTTGACGCCTTTCGGACTTCATATAAGACTTACTAAAGGAGCCCAAGCTGTTTCCATGACTGATTTGCTGCAATTAGCAAATGCTATTCGATATCAGGGCCTCCGGAAGACGGGGATTTGTCAGATACGCGACGTGCATCTTCTGCTTTGAGCTGCCTGAGCATGCTTTTTCCCTTCTCTATCAAGACATCCCTTACTGCATATCCCACTGGGTCCTTTCGTGCTGATATGCGGAATAACACAAACCATAATCTTCCATCAGCAAACTGACCGGCGCTTGATAGACTGTCAACAAGGTTCTGCGCCTCTTCAATCTTGAATTCCGCGGCAGTAAGACGTTTCGACACTTCTGCCTCCTTCTGGACGACAAACGTCACACGCCTTGTCATTTGTACGACACTAATCAATGACATGAATACTACGAAGATGAGAATAGGCACGAGAGGTATCAATATCATAATGTCTCCCGCCAATGCCGCAAGTCCAACAATTGTCAGAAGAAGCGCAACGATGAATCCCACGCCCTCTGTAACAGCATTTGCTATATTTGACACACGCCATCCATAGAATCTCGAGAGTGTCGAATTTGGGGGTCGGAAATTAATCAAGTCATCAATATAGGCCTCCTCTCCTTTTCGTCCCAGATATATCCAGACTCCCTGCAAGAAGAGTGCATTAATGAGAATCAGGTATGAGAACATCTCCCGAATTATTTCAATAAAGGCCTGCATAGGTTCTGAAGGCTTCTTTCACTGTTTAAACGTATGGAACTCGGCTACAGCTTGAATAGTTTCGCTCTGCTCTCCACGACTATCATGTTTAAGAAAACGGACTGGAGGTTCTAGAAAACATGAACTCAGATGATTGCTCCATACATTTCGATTCATTTTTTGGATTCACGGGTCCGGGTTTGCCCTCCCGGAATATACCTGGGCTCGTGTCACCATTTTTCCTGCGAATGACTTATCTCTAATCCACAAGCCATTCACCCTAGTGACTCTCTATGCATCGCGTTCAGCACATAGACCCACAAAAATCAAGCAACATCAAGAGCATAATCGAATCCATGCAGGAGATTGGAGTCCTTGGAGCAGGACGTTTTGGCCGGGCGCAATCCATCTTGGACAGAATGTTCCTTGATAGAGAGTGCTACAAATTCCTGTCTTTGTCTGGACCTATGGTCCCTGGAGGGCTTCGACATGTGATTAGTCACCTAGTTGAACACAGACTTATTGATGCCATAGTCACCAGTGGTGCGAACATTGTACATGATCTTGTGGAAGCCTACGGGGGCGGTCATTACAGAGTTCCGGCGAACGATGACGATCGCAAACTGCGAGAAGCTGGCATGGGGCGTATTGCTGACATCGTGGTACCCGAGAAGGACTTCGAGATCTTCGAGAAAAGAATCCACGAGTTCCTTGATTCTATGCCAAAGGAGAAGCGAACTGGTCTCTCACCAAGTGAATTCATCGCTGAGCTTGGAAATACGATTAGCGATGACCGTTCTATTGTTAGCCAAGCATCTAGAAAGGGCGTCCCCATCTTCTCTCCGGGTCTTATGGATTCCATGCTCGGGTTCCATATGTTCACATACAGCACTACGAAGGACTTCTCACTTGACTTCGTGAAGGACTTACGTATTCTTGGAAGTATTGTCACTGAAACCAAAAGAACAGGGGCAATCATCCTCGGTGGGGGTTTGACGAAGCACTTCACAATGGGATCCACAATCTTGAGGGGTGGTCTTGACTTGGCCATACAAATAACCCTAGATCGTCCTGAAGGCGGAAGTCTTGGGGGCGCTCCACTTGTCGAGGGGGTTTCTTGGCAGAAGGTTCAAGCTGACGCCAATTTTGAAACAGTTATTGGCGATGCCACAATCCTTTTTCCCTTGCTGGTCATTGCAGCCCTTACGAAATGACGGATTGGTCATTATTCCACAACCATCAATCATGCTAATTCAAATACGATTGGAAGTAATTGACCTTGCTAATATAACCCGGAGATGAAATGTTCTCATGACTTCTGACTTGCTTGGTGTAACCAAGGCATCAATAGCAAACCAATTTGCTGCGAGCTGGAAGATGCTCAGGGCGGCAATTGATCTAGTTCCTGAAGAGAAATGGCACGGTGGAATGGGGAAGTGGTACTACTCCTATACTGTCTATCACATTATTGAAACAGCTCAATTCTACATGCGGAATGAGCCTGGTGATATGAAGTGGGGAGCTCGCGCTGGCTATGAGTGGCACGAGAGCATTGACATCAAGACGGAAATCCTGCCTATGATCACAAAGCAGCTTGTGCGTTCATTTCTGGATGAAATTCAAAGCAGCCTTGATGATATAATGGGGGCAATCACAGATAACGCGATATCAACCCAAGACGGGTTCTACTGGTTCCGCTCGGTTCATGACAAGTTGCTTTACTTGCTCCGCCACACTGCCCATCACTTAGGAGAACTGGCCCGTACACTACGAGAATGGAAGCTTGACCCAGTGAAATGGACGTAGTTGCAGGCCTCTCAGGGCAGTCTAGGGTGACAATGTAGACCCGGTCTGGGGCTCGTTAGGGATAAGAATGGGACTAGCAATCACTGTGATTAGATACCCTGCGACCAAGTACACTGTTCCTAGTAGCGAGGACAGAGCAGGTTCATCCACAAAGTACCCAATTATCATGGGAAGTCCTGCAATAAAATACAGCAGTGCCGTTTTCTCGATGAACGACTCTGCCGATGGGGAAAGACTGAAGGCCCACAAAAGGAAGAGCAAGAGTCCTACGCACACCAGCATTTGGATGACCAACAATTGAGGTGATACATACACTGGAGGGGGTGGTGGGTATACCATAATTCTAAACTTCGGCTGACTGAAGATTATGAAGATACAGAGATCTATCAACGAACCCCACTTTCTTGACCTTAAGATGGTTTCACCACGCGTCGATTCCAAGAGCTTGTATTCCTCCTACTGCTACTCGGCCACTTTGTTCTATTTAATGCGGGTATTTTGATAAGGCTGATATTTCTGGATGTTTATCTGGCTTTCCCTTTACTCTGTAAGACAAACTCCGAGTTTAACGGTTCCTTATCTTGAGTTCCCTTGGGAAAGCATAGATAAGTTACGAATCGCTTTTAGTATATGCTTACGGAATATTTCATAAGAAGTGGATGGACGCGTGGCACATCATTGGTTCGCAATAGCAAAGGCCGAATTCCTTGTTTGGAGTTCAAAGGCCAAAGGCAGGAGGGCTTTGGTATTCTTCATAATTACAGTATTTGGTTTCTTTTGGAGTTTCTATCTAATTCCTGAGGTATGGCGAATTATCATTGGAGAGAATCCGCTGATATACTCCCTACTAATGGTCGGTCTTCCAGGGCTTATGCGGACGGCAACGCTGGTCTTGTGGATGCTAATATTCATCTATCCTATTCTTTATGCTCTTCAGGAAATACGGATTGGCCAATGGGAGATAATCCTCAGTTGTAATGCATCAACAAAATCCTTGCTAACCGGAACTTTCGTCGGTAAGATTCCTAGTTATGGATTGATGGTACTATTCCTAGCGCCCATCTTTCTATCTCCATTCATCTTGGCTTATAATGTGACTATACTTGGGCAGTTGATAATGTTGGGATCAATGCTTCTGGTTGTGTTGTCGACACTATGGATATCCAATCTCGTATCATTGGCGGTTCAAGCGAAGATTGGTGAGTCTCAACGCGGAGCTGACCTAGCAAAAGCGCTATCAATGGTAATCGGACTCGTAGCGGGACTGCCCCTTTACGCACTGGTGTTCTTCGCAGGCCCCATATCAGAGGCATTGGGAATGAGTATCCTTCTCGTATTCCCATTCACATGGGGCGCAGACATTACATCATGGGGTGCAATCTTATTCAGTCCTAATGTGACCCCTGAGATGATGGATCTTTTTATTCCAATCCTTGGTTTTGATCTTCTGACTGATACTCTATTACTTCTCCTGTTCACACTGACTACTGTGGTTCTCGCTTTCAGAGCAGCTGATACCGTGTTTACATTTCAATTGGGAGCACGAACAGAGGTCATTACAACGGTAATTAAGGAGAACGTAATCTTCAGAGGTATTCGAAGAGCCAGTCCTGGCCCCTTTGGTGTCCTAGTCGTTACCAGCCTAAAGGACTTCTTTAGGAAGGCTGAGAATCTGTCAAGACTGGCCTATGGTGTCATGATGGCCACGCTCATGCCCCTCATCATGAATGTGAGTTCCTCAAGTTACCCTGGTGATGATCCATTCTTCCGAGTCTTCATGCCAATGTTCATGATGTCCTATATGCTCATGATTATCGCTGCCATAACCTTTGGTGGAACGGGCTTTATAGAGAGCAAGGACCACATCTGGGCGATAAAAAATGCTCCCTTTGGTTCAAAGAAGTTCATAACTGGGCGACTTGTTAGTTACTTCGTTTCGGGGTTTCCATTGGCACTTGTCCCCTCGATTGTGGTGGTCTTGATACTTGGCTTGGAACCAGCCTTCATCCTGGGGCTCTTCGCCTACAGCTATGCGCTTCTCTGTTGCACCGTAATGGTTTCTGTGGGAGTTATGTCAATCAATCCCAACTATGAGAATACTCGATCTCGTGCCTTTGCAGTGAATACTCTCATAATCTCGGCCATTGTTTTTGGCACGACATTCGTGTCGCTCATTGTGGGATTTGTCTACCTGGGGGAGCTGCTACTGTCAGGTTCACTCGGACTAGTTGGTGCCATCGTGGCCTTGACGGTTCTCCCTCTTGCAGCCACGGGACTCTTGATGAGCTGGGTTGGCATCAAAGCTCTAGCGCGACCAGAGCGGTAGTCCATAGCACTCTACAATGCGGCATCATGAGATTGCCTTTGGCTACTAGCCTGATGATCCTGCCCTCCGCCTTAGTAGGTATAGCAGTACCACTACGACACCAATGGTCCCTATAACAATGACAACAATCTCGGTGGGGATTCCAAGTATTCCTATTGATTCCACAGTCACAAGGAATGTTGCCGTGCAGTAGTTGTCGTAGGGGTCGTAGGCCCGAACCTCTAACTGATAGACGCCTACCTCTAGAGGAATGGAGTTGGTGATGACACCCGTGCCTGAGATAGTGAAATTGCCCGGGTTGCTGATCCACCAGTGGTCTATACCCGATAGATCAGAGGCATTAAGATTGTAGGTGAAGTCGAAGCCAAACTGCAGGGTCTGATCGGTAAGAGGTTCATCAAAAGTCGGATTCGTGGTGTCTTGTACGGTGACAAGTACCAAGTCCTTAATGCTCCTGTTTAACGCATCCCACATTTTACATACAAATGTGTAGGTTCCCACTGCCAAACCATTCAAGCTTGCAACGATATTCTCGCCTTCCCAATCATCCTCGCCTATTATTGCTCCATTTCGGGTCACATTATAGCCCACAAGACGAAGGTCAGTAGGACTCCATGTCAGGGCTGCTCCAGTTGTTCCAAACTCAACAGTTCTATCGCTAGGCCTTGGGCCCATTGCTGGACTTACCATACCTGGCATGTAGAGAATAATATTCTCTAACATGTAGCTGAGATTCATATGCCATGCATATTCCAACGTCTGTCCAGAGGCAATAATGTGGCCATCGCCAAAGTTCTTCTCAAATAGCACAGGTTCATCTCCATAAGCCAAAATGACTGATGAGCCTGTGACATTTGTGAAGTAGCCGTGAGTAGACCAATACCAACCGGCGAGCCCCGGTTCTGCAATCCAATAAGGACGATAAAGCGTATAGTGGAAGGGGTCAACTGCAACAACATCATCCACTCCAGTGTAGTTGAATATTGCACCACTTGGAAGCACCCAGTTAGATCCTTGCGTAGCAGCATGAATCTCAAGTACACCGCCCGATAACACATAGGACTCCAACCAAGTTCTATTAGCTTCTAGTTTGGAATAGAAGAGCGTGGGCTGGTCTGCAGAAATAATGACCTTCTCATATCCCGAGAGATCAATGGCTCCAATCATTGCAGAATTGATAATGTCATAGTCAATTCCGTATTTAACGAGTATCTCTTGAGTTGCATTTGCACCTAGCCAGTCCCATGCGTCATTATCCTGAATCACTGCAAAGGGGCTGCTGGGAGTTGCACCTGGTGCTACATATGTGGTTGGCACATACAAGACCAGATTCTCACAAAAGTCGGTGTATCCAATGTGACCATAGGCCCATTCAACCGGCTGAGACGTAGCAATCATGTATCCCAGCCCAAAGCGCTGTTCAATCAGCACTGGCTCGCCACAATCATGGGTCAGGATTACTGTTGCTTCTGCGGTGTTGTTGAAGTAGCCATGGGCGGAACTGGACCAGCCATCAAGATCCGCCCCATCGATTACGGATGGATTGTTGAGAACTGGATGAGTAGGATCTGCAATTTCTACGTTATTGGTGGCGTTCCACACAAGACCAAGACCAAAGGGCAAAATCCACTCGCCTTCGGTGCTATATGTGGCTGCGTTGACTTCTAGAATACCACCAAGCATTACATAGGATTCTACCCAGGTCCTATTTCCTTCGAGTGCTGCATAGAAATCGCCTGATTGCCTTGATGAGATAATGACCTTCTGATACCCCGAGAGATCTACAGTTCCAAAGTCAGTAGAAGGAATGACATCAACGTCTAATGCATACCATGCACTGAGAATCTGTTCCACGGCGTTGTATCCCCATGGGTCAAAATTCTCGAGTACAGCAATACGTCCAGAGATTATAAGGCTTTGAGGCACGCCGTTGGCAAGCTCGGACTCAACGGTGGTTCCTATTCGTTCATCACGTAGTGTCATCACAGAGGAATACTGCTCTGTGAATACAATCTGTGGCAACATGAGAAACGAAAACAACACGAGCACAAACAGAAACTTTGCTTTTTTCATGCTACTCTCCCTCTTCATTGGGCTTGGAACGGGGGTAGGATCACGTTCTTGGTGATTCGTTATCCTATCTTTCTTCCATACCCACGAAATGACCAATTAGAGATTGATATTGGTCCGGTATCACTTAACTGTTTGGACCCCCAGAATTTGCGATTCTAGTATCCTCCGATTTCCCATATTTACAACACATCAAGTCCACAATTATCAACGCGCTTCCAACAATAGCTGCAACTCCATTTATGACAACGACCATCGCAGGAAATCTCATCACTCCGAAGCCAATACTGAACCATGGCCCATTAGTTATCAGTTTCTTTCCATACAGATCGCCATTTGTTGTTCGAACAATGACACCGTTCCACCCAACAGCCCATCCATGAGTTTCGTTAACGAAATCGACTGCATTGAGACTTGCGGGCATTGGCATCTGGTCATACCAGCTCCTACCTCCATCAGGAGTGTAAGCAACAGCTGGGTTACCTGACCCAACAAGCCATCCCTTGTGACCATCGATGAATTCCATGTCTTTATAGAGGTCTGTCTTCCAACTACGTTGTGACACCACTAGATCCGAAGTCCAGCTATTGCCATTCGTCGTGTGTGTTATGCCAAGATTGACGCTAAGCGCCCATGCATGAGTTTCGTTTATGGTGGACATGGCATAAGCCGTTTGGTCGCGCTCATGAACCCAATTCTCTCCTCCGTTCATTGTATGGAATATCCCGTCATAGCCACAACACCATATGTTAGTACGACTAACAAAATGAATCTCATAGAGAGATGAATTGAAAGTCCATGATTCCATCTCTGTCCAGTTTCCACCTGAGTCTGACGTTTCAAAGAGCTGGTGATTACCGCTCGCAAGACCATAGTTGCCATCGAAGAATTCCACAGTTGTTGCTAGTCCAGACACACCATAGCTGGATTGCCATGATTGTCCCCTGTCTTCTGTGTGAAGCAAGCCCCATCGAGTTGCCACCCAAATACTATCAGGATTCACAATCTCGATGTGACTGATGTAATCAAACTGTCTTGAATAGACAATGTCCCAAGTTTCTCCTCCATCATCGGTGTGCCAAATAATCCCGTGTCCCTTGTCTACATACTCGTTCCCAACATCCCCCTTACCAACAACCCACCCCTCCGTTGCATTATAGAAAGCGACGTCAAAGTGCTGCTCCACCTCCCACTCATATGACTCCACGAGGTACTCCCATGTCGCCTGAGGTTCTCGAACTGCCGTTTCAAGTTCGGTCACAACTATGGTTGATGCAACAATGAAGACTGATAGCAGAAGTAATCCTACTACACTCCGATTCATCATGCTGCTCTTCCCACCTATGTCGAATGACATTCTCGTAGGTTTTTCAAGTCCTTTGCATATTTCCATGTCTTTTCCAGCAATGTTTCTCTTGGTTGATTCACCGCACTTCAATTTGAGGGATGTTGAGGGCTGTGTCCAACAGGCTGTGACTCAGCCTAGCTTTCGGGTTTCAATCCAACTATTCATCGTACTTCATAGCTAGGGCTAACCCTATCAACATGATCAGGATACCAAGGTACAGATGATGCAACTGGAACCCGAAAATGATGTAGGGATCGAAGTCAGGTAAGAAGTGAAGAAAATCTGTACCTGCTACAAAGTCATGAAGGTCGTCAACTAATAGTACCAAGCCTATAAGGAAGACCAAAACACCTGCTGCAACTCCTTTCTTTCCCATTAATCAATACTCCTTTTACTTGTCTTGCTAAATCCTCTGAAATGAGTATGAGCATGAAAGGTTATCAATGAATCCACAACTCGCACAAGCCATCAATCTCGGCCCACCAGTAGTTCTCGTTTTAGCAGGTTCATCGAACGTGGTGGGATTTGTAGCTGTTGGAACATTCGAGCATTATGCATAGCATTGTATAAAACACAGCGGGCTGGAAAGACATCAAGGAAGTCACGGAGACCTCGAAATAAGCAGAGGTCTAGACGGACCCGCAGAACTTTGGCTGATGATTGGTAGTGAGCATTATGCGAATTTACAATATCAACAATGGAATCTTCTGAACCCTCCAATCCAAGTATTAGTACCAACCCCTTGTAGAGCGCCTGCTCAAGAAGTGGGATTTTTTCCTTCAGTTGAGGAACAATGACATGGAGTGGCTGAAAACCATGAATCGTACCTGCCCTCAGCTTTGTTGTTTCTCGCCAATTCAGTTTCTCATTATCGATTTCGTGGAACAGCCGTCGGACTCCGTTGAGTCTCGGTGCTTTCTTACGACCACATTCGCATTTTGAATATTCTATTTCAAGATTGTAGTACCTACACAATGATAGATTGATTGTTTCGAGACCAACCCATAGAGAAGTGAATCTCTCCAATACATCCTTGGACTTTATTGCTAACCTAAGCCAATGCATTGCTCTAAGTACTCTGTTGTTTTCTCCCTCTTCCAATTTGGAAATCGCCTCAAAACTCCCTTTGAGCTGTTTTCTTCGAATTTCTCGTGCGGAGATGGCGTAAAATGGAAGATCATAGAAATACTGAACGAAATCACCCGATGTCTTTCCAGGAGTTACATCATACGCTTTCATTATTTGCAGTTCAGGTATACTTGATTTTGCTAAAAACGAAAACAAGGACAAGATGCGGTTTGCGAGTCCCCTTGCTCTGGTCATTGCCATATCGATATTCGATGCGGGTATGGTGGCAATGACGTCCAATCCTCTAGGCACATTCACAAAGAAAAGAGTCCCTTGGTCTAACTGGACTGTTCGTGGTCCTTCGATAATGACTGCTGGTTCAGCATTCATGACCACTCTATAGACATTGTCTTGTTCTTTCTCAGTTTTTCGTCGCATGGCCTCACCTTAGATTCGTGTACAATTATAGTGAAGCACTGATTCATAAAAAGAAACCACACCGATAATTCGAACCACCCTCATTGATTTCGGGCAAGACTTCTCTCCCAAGGGAACGTACCCATGCCATAATCCTTTTATTGGTTCTACAAGGCGGAACGGTGAGTCTAGTTACTCAAGACCATCAACCTCGATTAGGTGAAGAAAATGGGAAAACGTCCAGGTCATTGTTACAGAGAGTGCGACAGGCCTCCATTCGTTCGTAAGCGGTATATACACAGACAACCAGCTAGTCGAATTGTTAGTTTTGATATGGGCGAAACAGGTGGCGAGTTCCCCGTAGAGCTCTCTCTGTATGGTCTTGAGAGATGTCAGATTCGACATCAAGCTCTGGAAGCCGCCCGAGTTGCGTCAAACCGTCATATGACGAAGTATGCAGGCAGAAAGAACTATCATCTTCGGATGCGCATCAAACCATTCCACTATCTTCGAGAGAATAAGATGATCTCTGGGGCAGGCGCTGACCGTGTCCAGGATGGAATGCGAAGGGCCTTTGGTAAGGTCATTGGTGTAGCGGCCCGTGTGAGGCCCGACCAGCCTCTCATCACAATACGCACAACTGAGCAGCATCTCAAGATTGCAATGCGTGCCCTTGAGAAAGCAGCACCGAAGATGCCAACACCATGCAAGATCCGTTTCGATAAAATCAATCCTGAACTCAAGAGGCGACTTGGTTACGGCTCATAGTTCATTCAGGAATGGAGCACTCGAAGCAACTTTTACATTGGATGAAGCCATATTGGAGCAGGATGTTCGAGGAGAATAACCCGCCAGACATTGACTTCTCAATTGTATATCAAGCAGTACAAACGCATATTCCCATCATCAGAGAGTCGGAGATACGATTCCTGTATCACGGAACGCACAACGTCTATGACGTTAAGGATGAGTACATATTTCGATTTCCAGGCACCATCTTTTCTTGCGAAGAGCGCAAGCAGCTGGTTCAGAGAGAGACCACTCTGCTAAGAGCCCTAAAGCCACATCTCTCAGTTCGAATACCAGACCCCAAGTTCGTTGATGCCGCCTCAGAGAACCCGCATATGGGATATCGAAAGCTACCTGGAGCATCACTGCATCGCTTCTTTGATAATACTTCAGTCGAAAAGAAGCGTCACTTGGGTGAAACGCTAGGTCATTTCTTGGGGCAACTCCATGATTTGAACTTGGATGAGCTGACCGAAGGCGAAATTGAGTCCTCATTCAGCCCAGGCGGAGACCGCGACGACCATAGATGCTTCTTTGAACGAATTCAGAAAGAGGTCTACCCGAACCTCTCAGAGTCACAGAAGGAGTGGACTGAAATCTTATTTCATGATTTTCTGGATTGTGATGAGAACTTCGACTACGACCCTGGTCTCGTCCACTGTGACTTTGATACTACGAACATCCTTGTTAATCCCAGCACTCTTGAGGTCACAGGCATAATCGATTTCGAAGAAACACGAATGTACGATCCTGCAGCTGATTTCCTGTTCCAAGATGAGGGTGAAGATTTCTTAAAGGCGATGCTTAAGGCGTACCCAAGAAGAATCGAGGCACAGCTTCCTCATAGGATGTCATTCAGACTAGGAAAATGTCCATTCATTTACATTCTGTCTGGCATTGATTTTGGATTGAAGGAAATGGTTTCCTACGGATATCGTGATTTGAATGAGATGATAGAAAACTGGCAGAGGTACTCCTTGGTTCTAAAGGAAATCATGAGGTACAAACTTGCTTAGGACGCCGTTATCGTACATCATCTTTCTGCCAAGCTGCTTCACTAACGATTATTGTGGAGTTTCGCAATATAATAGGGCCATTATTCATCTTCTGCTTCTCTTGTTTCAACCTGCTCCATGATCTTCCTAACCACCCCTGTAAGTGTTGTTACCTCCCTACCAGTCATATAGGCTCTTCCAAGAAGGTTCCGAAAGACCTGCTTTGCGATTGGTTTCCTGAAGTCCTTGATTGCAAGTTTGTCCACGGTCATATCAAAGAACTCTGACACAATTTCTCGTTCTTTCCTTGTGGCCGGCTTTGCTTCAGTACGTTCTTTCTCTCTCTCAGGAGCATAGGTTGTGTAAAGATGGTACAGTACTACTGCTACGGCATGACTGAGATTCATGCTTGGATAACTCGGAGATACAGGTATTGTAAATGCAAGATCACAGAGTAGAATTTCTTCATTTGTAAGTCCAATATCCTCTCGTCCAAATACAAGAGCCACATCTCCCTTCATCGCTAACGGATTTGGCAACTCCTCAAGGGGAACTAGGGCTCTAGTTACGCTATGATTTCGTCCCGATCTGGCGGTCGCCGCCCATGTTGCATGCATATCTTCAATTGCACTCTTCAGGTCCGGAAATATGTAGGCGGATTCGAGAAGACCGAGAGCGTGAACAGAAAACACCTGTGCCTGACTATCCTGCCTAACATCATCTCCAACAATTCTCAAAGCATTCACACCGAAGTTGGAAAGAACTCTAGCTGCAAAGCCCACGTTCCCCGGAGATTTAGGCTCCACAAGAACCACGATGACATTGGCCAGCTCGGTCAAATTTCTTCGCCTCGTTTAGGGAACTAGTTAGCGATGAGCGAGCTGAATTATGTCGCCGTCCTGAAGCGGATAGCTGAGTCCCACTTGCCTGCGTTTTATTTTGTCATATTCCCGAATGATGGTTGCACTACGGAATCTCTGAACGAAAAGCTCCTTGTGAATCTTACTTGCAGCATCTTCAACGACCGAGCCTTCAGGCAAGACTATTGGTTTATTCTCATGTTTCTTACCGGGTATCTTCGTGTAGACTCTTAAGATGTCCAAATGGTCATAGAAAGCCCAACTCATCCCATCAAGGTTCTCATTCTGGTGAGCCGAAGTGGGAACAATATCAAACCGGTGCCCGTACTTCTCCTCCAGTTCCTTGAAACGATTTTGTGAACCTGCCACATCGCCCTTTGTTGCGACTACTATTGCACGAACATAGGCAACACTTGCATCCATTGCATCAACAAACTGTTGAAAAGTGGCATCTTTTTGGAAGCGGACAATAATATTCGTTACCCTTCGTGCGCTTAGATATTCCTTCACCTCATCGATATTTCCTTGATAGTTGTGCGCTCCATAAATCATGTGTCCGCCAAGGCCCACCCGCTCAATCCTGATGGCGGACTTCTCCTTGTTCAGGCGTATTCTTGCCTTATCCAATTCACCCAGAATCACATTCATCTGGCTGTCAATGTCTTGCGAGAGGTCAATAATGAGCGCAATACAATCTGTGTTTCTTGCCACGGCCAGTGCTTGCCTGCCTATTCCTGCCTCGTGGCTCCCCTCAAAGACGCCTGGCAATTCTACGAGTTGAATATTAATGTCCTGTAGGGCCAACATTGCTGGAGTTGGAATCGGTGTTGTAAAGGGATAATCGCCCACATCAAGCTCTGCTGTAGTTACTGCGTTGATTAAAGAGGATTTTCCGCTATTGGTCACTCCAATTAGACAGACCTGTCCTGCACCTTCCTTCCTTACAACCCCCTCTTCTTGGCCGCCTCCACTTTTTCTAACTCGCTCCTGCTCTCGCTGTTTCTCAAGCCTAGCTTTCAATTGAGCCAATTTCTTTCTATAATCGCCTCTCATTCGCTCAGCGCCCTTGTGATTGGGTGCAAGGGCTAAGAGCTTCTCCAGTTCCACTATCCTCTGAGGGAGGTCTTCTGTGTCCTCGTAGATTTGCCTCTGCTTGTCGAATTCAGGAGTCACGTTTGTGGGCACAGGAAGTCACTTCCAACTTGTGTATTCCAAAAGGAAATTGAAGGATGGCATTATGAAGATTTCTCAATGCATTCATTTTTCCTATCTTGAAGTAAGTTGATGTCAAGGATGAATCTTTCTGGATGGGTTGGCATCCAAATTGGCTGCATAACAACATTACAAGAGTTCTCTTGCAGTAGTCCTGGACTCATTTCGAAGATATAGACCCCCTCCTTTGGAGCTTTTTCGATAGTTGCCTTGCTAGCGTCTGTAGAAGCCAAGAACACCTCTGGATTATCCCAGTCTTCAATCAACGACACGAAATCTGTTTTTGCCACAATGATGCCGTTGGGCATTTCCTTCCGCTCTCCTTGGCCTAGCTTCTTCAACTCGCTGTGTGCTTTGAGGAGAAAATAGGAGATCGATCTCTCATCTGGCGATATGCGTTTCAACTGCCAGCCAGGGAATGATAGTGCTCCAAGGCTGTTCCCGTTTCCTTCTAGGATGATTACTTCTACATCTCTACGCATATCGCCCGAAAGAAAGAGTCCGACATTGATGCATCTACTGGCAGTAATCACTTGTGGTACGTTCTCTCCATCCCTAACAGCATCCAGCTCGATTGGAAATGATTCGAAGCTAATAAGGAATCGACGCATGCTAATTCCGATGCCCCTATGGGTTTTGAGTCTCTACACTCCCGGCAATCCTGGTATACCCGGAATACCGCCTCTTCTTCCACGGCGTTGCTTTCCAAACTGCTTCATCATCTTCTGCATTTGCTGGTGCTGCTTGAGTAGGTCACGAACATCCTTAGGACTTGTTCCTGAACCGAGTGCAATTCTTGAAATGCGAGAGGACTTGATGAGCTTCGGATTATCCCGCTCCACCTTTGTCATCGAGTTCATGATGACCTCCCATCGCTTCAGATTCTCTTCCTGAACTTCCGCGATATCGTCTGGAAGCTTATACTGAAGACCGAGCATTTCCATTACTTTTCCAATTGGGCCCATCTTCTTGAGCTGTTTCAGTTGAGCCATCATATCGTTAAGCGAGAATTGGCCCTTCATGAAACGCATGGTAGTGTCTTCATCGACTTCGATTTGGGCTTCTCTTACCTTGTCAATGAGCCCCCGGATATCAGACATGCCCAACAGGCGTCCTGCAAACTTAGTAGGATTGAATGGCTCAATTGCATCCATTGCTTCTCCTGTACCAATGAATTTGATTGGTGCACCAGTTGCTGCAACGGCCGAAAGCGCCCCACCTCCCTTTGCGCTTCCATCAAGCTTTGTTACAATGATGGAGCCAATATCTGTTGCCTCCTTAAAGGCTCCAGCTTGAACTCCTGCCTGCTGTCCAAGTGTTCCATCAACAACAAGAACAATCTCCTTTGGTTTCACTGACTTGGAGATGTCTCTCATCTCCTTAATTAGGCCGGTTTCTTCTCGATGTCTCCCAGATGTATCAAGGAGAATGAGTTCGATTCCCTTCTTTCGCATCTCTTCGAAGCCTTTCTTTGCTAGCTTGACAGCATCTTTCTCTTCTTCATCCCCATAAAACGGGATATTGGACTTCTCAGCAAGTTGCTTGAGCTGGCTATATGCCCCCGGTCTAAAGTTGTCGGCACATATCACTCCGGTCTTGATGCCGCGTTTCTGATAGTAGCGGGCAAGTTTCCCAATTGTCGTTGTCTTTCCAGACCCCTGAATTCCGACCATCATCACCAGATTGGGTTTTCCTGGGTCAATAGAGAAAGGAACCGCCTTCTCACCCAGAAAATATGCGAGTGTATCCCAAACTACCTTGACAATGTGTTCTCGTCTGGAAACCCCTCTTGGTAAAGATTCGTCTAGGGCTTGTTCCTCCACTCTTTTTGTGATTGACATAACAAGGTTGACATCGACATCAGCCACAAGCAAGGCTCTCTGAATGTCCTTGACTAACTCCCTGACCAGTTCTTCATCTATGACCGTCGCTCCAAAGAGCCTCTTCAGAGCAGAGTTTAGTGATTTTCCTAGACCTTCTAGAACCAATTGTAATCACCGTGCTAACTTTGATGCTCTCATGCGGTTCTACATATCAACCTTCGCTTCGGGGGAGTTTCCATTTGTCTGGCACAAGGGATAAAACCGATTTGCCCCATGGCTCTCCCCCAGATGATATCAATGGATGAGCGACAAAAAGTCGAGGGAATTAGAGTAGTCAAGATTGATGCAGGAACTGTAATCGATCATATACGAGCTGGCCACGCTCTTGACGTCCTTAAAATACTTGGAATTACTGGAAGAGAAGGAAGCGTCATTACACTTGCAATGAATATTACAAGTGAGAAAATCGGGCGAAAGGATATCGTCAAACTTGAGCGACGACTTCTTGAGAACCGAGAGGTTGCCAGAATCGCATTGGTGGCTCCTGAAGCAACCATCAATCTAATTGAGGACGGCAAAGTTACCAAGAAGATGCATGTGCAGCTCCCAGCAACCATCGTTGATGTCATTACATGCCCAAATCAGCGATGCGTAACAAACAAAGAACGTGAACCAATTGTACCCAAATATGAGGTGGCGACAAAAGAGCCTATCTCTCTGAAATGTCTTTACTGCTGGACAATGGTCGATGAAGATGAAATCATAGCCCAATTCACCGAATCTCGATGATTACCCGAAGCTATTCAAGACCGGATGCAAACCTTATTTAGCAGACATCTTAAGCAGCACCTCACAGCACGAATCAGTCAGGGCCTTAGCCTGAGGAGAGTCTGGAATGGTCAACAACAAAATCGTCGTAATAGGGGACCACGATACAGTAACTGGCTTTCAGATGGCAGGAGTAAAATATGGCTATATTTCAAGCTCTTCTGAAGAAACTCGAACAATGCTTGTTAAGCATTTTCGGGACCCAACAACTGGACTCATAATCATGACAGAATCTCTCGCAAAGCCTGTCGAAGATACGATAATCGAGCTATCTGAGGCGCCCATTCCTGTTATTCTACTAATCCCTGATAGAATCGGTTCTACAGGGACTTATGAGGCTGTTTTGAAAGAGCTGATTCGCAGAGCAGTAGGCATAGAAATCAATATCTGATTGATGGAACAGTGGAGCAAAAGGACGATGACAAACGGTACAGGTAAAATTCAGAGTATTGCTGGCCCAGTTGTGAGATGTGAAGGCCTCCCTTCTGTGCGTATGTATGAAGTTGTCCGTGTTGGCCACCAGCAACTAATCGGAGAAGTCATTGAAGTTGCTGATCTCAGCTGTACGGTGCAGTGCTATGAAGAAACATCTGGTCTGGCTCCTGGGGAGCCAGTGGTTGCCACTGGTGATTCCTTGTCAGTTGAAGTGGGCCCTGGCCTTTTGGGTTCCATCTACGACGGTATTCAACGGCCTCTACCCGAACTGCGAGAGATATCAGGCGATTTCATATCAAGAGGTCTGACCGTCGAAGGACTAAACAAAGAGAAGAAGTGGAAATTCACTCCTACCATTAAGGAAGGCACTCAAGTCATACCGGGCGACATAATTGGTGAAGTCCCTGAAACCAGCATAATCACCTCCCGCATTCTCATTCCAGTTGGTGTGGAAGGCGAAGTTGTTGAGATTGTACCAGCAGGGGATTATACTGTAGTAGAAACTATCTGCAAGGTAAAAGACCGATTTGGAGATGTTCATGATGTGGTGATGCTACAGAGAACTCCAGTTCGAATAGGCAGACCCTTCAAGGAACGTGTACCAATGGATACTCCGCTAATCACTGGCCAGAGGGTCATTGACACCTTCATGCCTCAAGCAAAGGGCGGTACTGGCGCTATCCCTGGTGGTTTCGGAACAGGAAAGACAGTCACACTACATCAGTTTGCCAAATGGGCTGATGCGCAGGTAGTCGTATATGTTGGTTGTGGAGAGAGAGGCAATGAGATGACTGAGGCTCTTGAGGAATGGCCCCATCTCAAAGACCCGAAGTCAGGTCGTCCCCTCATGGAGCGAACAGTGCTAATCGCAAACACGTCAAATATGCCTGTCGCAGCCAGAGAGGCTTCAATTTATGTTGCTGTTACTATAGCCGAGTATTTCCGAGACCAAGGTCTTGATGTTGCACTAATGGCTGATTCAACTTCAAGGTGGGCTGAGGCGCTCAGAGAAATCTCAGGTCGGCTGGGGCAGCTGCCCTCAGAAGAGGGGTATCCTGCGTATCTTGGCTCTCGACTCGCGCAGTTCTATGAGCGTGGTGGTCGAGTAAAGGCTCTTGGTTCTGAAGATCGGCTCGGTTCAATTACCATTTGCGGTGCTGTTTCTCCGCCAGGAGGGGACTTTTCGGAACCGGTAACGCAAGCCACTCTCCGAATTGTCAAGGTGTTTTGGGCTCTTGACAAAGACCTTGCAGCGAGACGATTCTTCCCAGCAATAAACACACTGACAAGCTATTCTCTCTATCTTAATACCCTTGAGGACTGGCACAAGAGCAACCTTGGGCAAGACTGGCCTGACTTGGTGCGTGAGGCCATGGCTCTTCTCCAGAAGGATCAAGAGCTAAGAGAGATTGTACAACTTGTTGGTCCTGACGCTCTACCAGAGTCCGAGCGGGCTGTACTTGAAGCAGCTCGTATGATCAAGGAGGACTTCCTCACTCAAAGCGCTATTCATGAAATCGATACATACAGCCCTATTGGGAAGACCTACAGAATGCTACGTATCATAATAAAATTCGCGGAAAAAATGGCTGAAGCAGTGAGCATAGGCGCTCAGGTTAGACGAATTTTGGAATTCAGTGTGCTTGATAACATAGCACGAATGAAAATAGCTTCTTGGGATGATTATGAGAAGACTATGGATGCCATCGATAGAAAGATGGAGCTTGAATTTCAGGCCCTCTTTCAGGAACTATCTGATTCAGGGATTATTCGCCCTGACGCAATACAATAATCCTTCAAACAGCTGAGTTTATTGATGCAGTAGGCATACGTACTGCTAACATGACGCCGCAAGAAGAACTCGAAAAACTGCATGCCGAAATAGCTCGGTGCACCAACTGCCCTCTTCATGCAACCCGAAAGAATGCAGTCCCAGGCGAGGGAGCTGTTGACGCGAGAGTTATGTTTGTAGGCGAAGCCCCAGGTGCAAAAGAGGATGAATTGGGCAGACCCTTTGTAGGTCGCTCCGGCGAACTGCTTACTGAATTGATAGAAGGTGTTGGTTTCTCTAGAGATGAGGTCTTTATCACATCAGTCCTCAAGTCTAGGCCTCCCAATAACAGAACACCCAAAAAGAGCGAAGTGGACGCCTGTATCTCCTACTTGGATAGACAACTGGAAATCATCAACCCCGAAGTGGTCGTGCTATTGGGTGGGGTTGCAGTCGCCTCTCTAATCGGACCATGGAAAATGACTGACGCACATGGTAGATTCTATGAAGGGAGCAAACGGAAGTTTTTCATCACATACCATCCTGCTGCAGCGCTTAGGTTTCCTGCTACAAAGAAAGTCATGAGAGCCGATTTTGAGAAATTGCGGAGGGAACTGGGTTGAGTGGGGATTAAATGTACCTACAATGACAAGTTGATGTGAAGCCAATCTATTCTGCGGTCGGACTAATCCTCCTCCAAATCCCATTTGATCCGACATTTCCCTCACCTTTTGTCGACATACTAGATATATCTCTCAATATCATGCTGGCATTGGTTATTCGCGGATACCTGATATTCGTTTTAGTTGGCTTCATGGTTTATGTAACTGGAATCAGTGATGGGCTGGGCAAACTTCTGGTAGGGATGGGAGTAGTGCTCTATGTTGTTGGACCCATTCTTCTCGACTTATTCACATCTATGATTGGATTGGAGGCTATCACTATTGAAAGCGCGACAACCACTTGGTTGAGTCTAATTGGTATGACCGATGCTGAGGTTGTTGGTTTAGTCGTACTAATCGGCGATATGGTTGCGGTGATTTGCGTACTTGCTGGAGCAATCCTATACTTCACCCCTTCCTCCAGTGATCTCAAGTCTAGAGGGCATTCATTGGTTGTGCGCGCTCTAATGTTTGCGCCTGTACTAGCTTTCTTTCATGTGACTCCGTGGATTTAACACGCGGCGACACACGGTAACTCTTAAAACCCAAGGAGCATAACGAGCCGAATGCAAGTGATTTGAGCGCCTGAGGAGAATTCTGAGATGTCCCAAAAATCTTCAATCTCATACAGAACGGTTTCAGACGTTAGTGGACCATTGCTGGTTGTGGAAAACACACATAATGTGGGGTTCAATGAAGTTGTTAAAATTCGTGCCCCAAATGGCAGACTACTAACTGGTACCGTACTCGAAACGGGGCGTGGTCGTGCAGTAATTCAAGTCTTCGAAGGCACAAGCGGACTCGATACTGATGTCACCGCGGTAAGGTTCACCGGCGAAACAATGAAGCTTCCTGTTTCTACTGAGATTCTTGGACGAGTCCTAGATGGCTCAGGTGACCCTTTGGATAATGGGCCAAAACTCACTGCTGAAGACCATTGGGACATTTACGGCTCCCCAATTAATCCATACGCTCGCCAATATCCGCGTCAGCCAATTCAAACGGGCTTATCGGTCATTGATGGACTCAACACACTTGTTCGAGGACAAAAACTCCCCATCTTCTCTGGGTCTGGCTTGCCACATAACAGAATAGCCGCACAGATTGTCAGGCAAGCAAAGATCCCTGGAGAGGAGGGTGAATTCGCCATTGTATTTGCGGCTATGGGAATCACTGCAACCGAAGCTCAATACTTCATGAAATCCTTCGAGGAAACCGGTGCTCTTGAGCATACTGCCCTCTTTCTCAATCTAGCTAATGACCCTGCAATTGAACGCATAATCACCCCCCGTGCTGCTCTTACGGCTGCAGAATACCTTGCTTACCAATCCGACATGCATGTTCTGGTAGTCCTTACGGATATGACAAACTACGCTGAAGCTCTACGGGAAATAAGTGCAGCCAGATCTGAGGTCCCTGGCCGACGCGGCTACCCTGGATACCTCTACACAGATCTTAGCCTGATATACGAGCGTGCCGGGCGAATCAATGGACGCAAAGGCACCATCACCCAGATGCCCATCCTCTCCATGCCTCAAGATGATATGACACATCCAATCCCGGACCTTACAGGATATATTACTGAAGGTCAGCTGCCACTGAGTAGAGCCCTTCATAGACGAGGAATATATCCACCAATCGACCCCGGCCCATCATTAAGCAGGCTGATGAAAGAAGGGATTGGCGAGGGCATGACCCGATTCGATCACAAAGAGGTGCAGGCTCAGCTCTATTACGCATATTCAGAAGGTATCGACCTACGGGATTTGGTTGCGGTTGTGGGGTCCGAGGCTCTGACCGATCGCGATCAAAAATACCTCAAATTTGCTGACCGATTTGAGCAGGAATTCATAGGCCAAGGTGAGCATGAGGACCGTTCCTTTGAACAGACCCTTGATTTAGGATGGAACCTTCTTAGTGAGTTTCCAGAAAGGGAGCTAAAAAGATGCGATCCCTCCACCATATCTTGGGCAAAAGAACGAGCAATATACAAGTTCATGTAGATGTGCATGGGGCAATAAATCAGAAAGACCAATCCCTTTTGTGATTGCCAATGAAGATATTAGTTGTAAGCAGTTGTGGAAAGAAGAAGCTTGCAGAAAGCCCAAACGCCCCAGGCTGTGGCGAGCTCACATCACCGGAGAGTCTGAGTATCTGGCAGAAACGTCTTTCCGACCTCTGTTTTCCAGCAAGAGAAATGTACAATGGCTATCAAAACCAAGAGATAGTGAAAGGTACAGACAACCTGAGAAAAGTCGATGGTATTGATGTCGATCTGCTTATTGTTTCGGCCGGATTTGGCCTAGTATCGGAGAACACACTCATTCCCCCTTATGATTGCAGCTTCAATCGAATGAAAAAGCTTGAAGTATTGGCACGTTCCTCAGCTCTTAATATCGAGAGCACCTTTAAAGAGGTCTGCAAGCGCCGGTATGACTTGCTATACCTAGCGCTCGGCGAGAAGTACCTTCTTTCATTAGGGGAAAAAGCACTAGATGGCCAGAAAGGACTTGTTCTTCTGTTTCATCCCAAAGGAGGTGATTTCGAATCGGTTTCGGTTCCTTCTGGAAGCAAAGCTGTTAGTTCCTTCTCGCAGCGTGGACATATGATTCACGGTGTTGTTGGTTTCAAAGGCGATTTGCTCAGAATCCTTTCCCATCATGCGCTGAGTGAACCTGATCCCTATGAGGAAGTCCTCTCTTGGACCAAGAAGGCCTACCTTGAGAATCTCCTCCGGAGTCTAGGGGGTTTCCAACCATAAGCACCTTCTCTATAGCAAGACTTCTTCACTAGCCAGTTTCAGAGCGGCCTGTCTTCTTTCATCGAGGTCATCGAAATAAAGCGTCCCACTTATGGTGTATCGTGATGCATGTTTGCAAATTTTCAAACACAAATCGATTTGAATTTCTGACTCACCCAAGTTCAGTGATGCGGAGATAAATCCTATCCGTATTCGCTTTGTTGAGGGGGACCAGCTAAATGGGTTTACTCCACAAAGCTGCAACCTATTGTCAATATCGAGTTCAATCTCCACATTTTGATGAGGATATCTACCTTCATTCGTTATGGACATGACTATCTTAAGCTTCTCAAGCTCGGTTTTCTCATAGCTCTTGACAAGAATTACCTTTGGAGGAGATTGGCGGTCGCGAGCCTTCTTCCTTGCGAAACTAGGCTGATAGTCTGCATTCTCTGGAACTTCTTCAGCACCAGAAAAAGGGCCAATTTCCAGTTCCTTCCTGTTATCTGCCCACTTAATCAGCGTCTTGAAGCCAGACAGCTTAACACCGTTAAGAATGCCCTTTTTCTCATTGGTCTTTCGTTGAACATCTCGAATCCCAGTGATTAGGCAGTCTCTAAGAGCACTTACTGCGTATGTTTCTAGCTCCGGTTCCTTGCGCAAGCTCTCGAGCCAGCTATCAATGAAATCAACTATTTCCCTTGCCGCTGCAAGACGAAAGCCATTCTCCTTAAACCATTTTTTTCGTGTATACTCTGAATACTTGACAGGTGCAAAGGAACGACACGCCTCCTTCCAGCTTGCGACGTCATAGACCTCGAGGTTTCTTGATATTCTCTCTATAATCTCACGACATAATGAAGTCGATAGAATGTCCTTCTTCCGTTTCAAACAACTCCACCCCCAATTGCGGATGCTCTAGGAGCACACACTTCACGATTCGCTACAAAGGAGCAATTCCTGTTACATCATTTAGTTCAGTTTCTCGGTCATAAAAGCTCGTATAGAGAAGGCTGAGTGAAGTCCTTTACACAAAGAAACAGCTGGGGTGCTACAAGTAGTTGATGATCAGGCCGATTCATTACTCTTCCAAGCCATGATGAAGGTAATGCCCCTTTTCCTTCTTGGTTCCGAAACTTCTCAGACCATCACGCTTCAGTTGTGCCTTAATTTCCTTGGCCCTAGTGCTGCTGATTTCGTTCCGTTTCAGCATATAATCTATAATCTCAAGTGCTTGATTGACAGTATCACAACGCCGAATGTAATCAATGATATTCGGCATAAAGGTTTCTTTGTCATCAGGCGGTTCTGCATCATCGGACATTGTGCGGACACCATCGATTCTGTGGGTCTTGGTGCTTCCCGTTGCCATCTCTTCTGCAAGAGCCGGAAAGTCTCTTTCGAAGTCATCATCAGTCATGAGATATCACCAGTTCGACTACTCCATGACTAGTCTGGGGGCGATTCGCATGCTACTTTCGATTATCTCTCTTATAACCTTAGTCAAGCTGCCCTCCTTCACTTAGTGTTGGATGAAAGACCAGGGCAGAATATCGTTCCTTCGACTTGTTATACTTGGAATTGAAAAGAAATCCACTCCCGTTTCCTTTTCCCCCCGTCGCCAGCCTCCAAGTCCTCCATATTTTGCAGCCAAAGATATTACTCTGCCCAGATTTCTATCCCCGATTGAGAGCGCAGCTTGAATTCTTGCGGTTCTGGGGTCCGAACTCTCCATTGACACGCCCGGATGGCCCCGAAGTTCCTTCTCAATGGTTCTTAGCTTCCTCCGTAGAACATCAACAGGTTCTTGGAATTCACGTTCCCATCTTGTTCTTGCTTTCGGCACAAAGGGGCTAACACTCGCTGTGATCTTCAGACCAGAGCTCGCTGCGAGATGCTTGGTCATATCAGATATGGCAGCAATGTCCTCCTGATTCTCCTCCGGAAGTCCAATAATGAAATAGAGCTTGACGAATTTGTATCCCGCATCCGCTGCAAGCAGAGCTGCCCTCTCGATCTCCGAGTCAGAAAGCCCTTTTCCTACAATCGTTCGAAGCCGCTCGGAACCCGTTTCTGGTGCGATAGTTAGTGTTCTTTGCCCACCAACGACAAGGGCATTAAGAAGCTCTGGGCTCACAGTATCTGCCCTCAAGGATGGTGCGGAAAGCTCTAGATTTCCGTTGACAATCCAAGATGCTAGTTCTGCAATTTGGTCCATATCTCCCAATGATGATCCAATTAAAGATACCTTGCCAACAGGGGTGTTTTCAATTCCCGATTCTACTATCTTCTTCAAACAAGAAAGTGATCTTGTTCTCCTTGGTCGGCATATGTGTCCAACAAGACAGAATCTACAGGAATGACCACAACCCCTTGTTACTTCGAGCAGGAATGACTTTCCAAAGACTGGTTCTAGTTTGGACCCATCGGGGACATCAGGGACAATCTGTGCTATCGGATGGAACAAATCATCAAGATTGTCCAGGATTAGGTGCTTCACTGAGGTCGGATTGGCAGACGGAACATAGACTCCTGAAATGTCCGCAAGCAGCTCAAGAGCATGGCTTCGAGTTGATGACTCCTTAAGAACATCGACAATCTGATTGATGACAGAATCCCCTTCGCCTATCACAAAGGCATCAACGAAGTCGACAAAGGGCTCAGGATTCGCACTTGGAACCGGCCCGCCCACTAGAACTACCGGATCTTGGTCTTTTCTTCGAGCTGCAAATTGTTCAATTGCGGCTGCCTCAAGCATTTGGACAAGATGAACAATATCCTCTTCCCATGTCAATGAGAATGCTACGAGATGGTTCTCTTTTAGGTGTCTAGAGGTCTCGATAGAGTGTACTGGAAACCTCGTGTCAAATCTGAAGTACCTCTCGCATGATACATCCTCTCTCGAATTCAGAATTTGGTAGAAGAGATGAGTTGCAAGACTCGTCATCCCTGCTCTGTAGGTTGAAGGATAGCAATACCCAACCAGAATGTCGACCGCTCTGAGGTCTTTGATAATGGCATTATACTCCCTGAATGCGGACTGGGACAAAGTGCACTCCTCTCTCCTGATATGTATTCCATCATTATAAAGAAACTAGCTTCCAACTTTCAGACAGGATAGTCAACCTCTTCTTGAGCCTGTTTGGCAAGAACAAGTTTGTTGGGGCCAATGTCCTTCGTTACAATGACGCCTGGTCCAGTTTTAGCTCCTTGATGGAGGACCACACCTGTAGATAGTAATGTACCAATTCCAGTCTTCACGTTATCTCCAATAATGGCTCCAAGCTTTCTACGCCCAGAGCTGACCCTGGCACCCTTTACCGCTACATTGACTGCTTTGCTGTCATGTCTTAGATTTGCAGTTATAGTTCCCGCTCCAAAATTCACGTTCTGTCCAATGATCGAGTCTCCTACATAGGAGAGATGACCTATACTTGACCCCTCCATGATGATAGAGTTCTTTACCTCACACGCATTTCCCACTTTCACTTCCCCAAGCAAGCAACTATGGGGACGGACAAAGCAATTTGGTCCTATGACAGCGTCTTGACCAACGTAAACTGGGCCTTCGATATAGGCTCCACTTCTCACTGTTGCTCCTGTTTCAATGATCACCTTGCCCTTAACAACAGCACTCTCCTCCACAGTTCCGGAGATTCGCCTCTCTTCTCTCTCTAGCAGCATCTTGTTAGCATCAAGTAGGTCCCAAGGCTTCCCAATGTCAATCCACCATGATGATATCGTATAGGACGCAACCTTTCCTTCTGCTATAATCATCCTGACAGAGTCAGTTATTTCGTACTCCCCCCTTTTTGATAGGCTTGTCTTCTCAATCGCATCGAAGAGTTCTCTCCCCGCAGCGTATATCCCAGCATTGACTAGGTTGCTCACAAGTTGGTCGGAACTCGGCTTTTCAATAAGCTCTATTGCCATTCCCTCTTTTACTGCAACGACTCCATATGGCGAGGGGTCATCCAGTGGATAGACCGACAAAGTAAGCTCAGCTCTGGAATTCTCGTGTTTCTGAATCAAATCTGAAAATGCATTTGGTCCTACCAACACATCACCGTTCATTAGGAGTATATCATCATCCCCCGCAAACTCTCTGGCATGACCGGCGGCATGTGCAGTGCCTTTACGTTCCTTCTGCAGGGCATAATGCACAGTGAGGGTGCCCCACTCTTGTGCGTCAACTGCTTTTTGCAGGTCCTCGGCATGGTATCCATGAATGATCAGAACATCTGTTATCCCTGCATCTCTCAGAGCTTCGAGAGTATGAAAGATCATGGGTTTTCCTGCTACCGGAAGAAGATGTTTTGGTCTGTGTGCTGATAGTGGCAACATCCGTGTAGATTCGCCAGCGGCAAGCAGAGCGGCTTTCTTCATGATGAATCAACCTCAGCGTAGGTACACGCTGTTAAAGAGTTTCCCGCTATTACAGGAAATGTACCTACCATATCAAGAACCATCCCCACCACTCCTCTCCTCCAAATCTTGTGGCGGTCGTACACCGCGCTAGGCAACTCCGGACGGCGATAGATTAATATAGTTATGTTTACACAAATACCTTGTTGATTTCTACATGGTTGGGGACCACTACCATGTCATAATCACATCATTCACGGAAGTAGGTGATAACAAAATATGATGTCAGACGAACAATTGCGGGAAGAGCTAAAGGATCTGAAGCTCACCAAGAGCCAAATGATTGTGCTCGATATCCTGCGAACAAGCGGTAAGAAAGGCGTGACTCCCAAGCAACTGCTTGACAAGGTGTCATTTGCCCCACGGACAGTACGATATGCTCTAAGAAAGCTGCTAAAGAAGAGGCTGATCAAGCGAGTTCCATGTCTTCAGGATATGAGACAGTGGATCTACGTTCCAGCATAATGCAGTGCATACTTGAGTGGGTCTGTGACTGCCACGGTGCAGCTTCAAACGACTCCACTCATGAACTTAGAGCAATGGAAGAACATAGTTGCATACCAATTAGAAACAGGAGTAGTCCGAGTTGGAATCAGTACGAATACTGACCGGTGACCAAGCTGTAGATGCAGTGCGAGCACTCTATGATGAGAATCGTAGGCGAATTTTGCATGCGCTTAAGGCACGGACTATGTCTGCAACAGAGCTCGTTGAATTCTTTGAGCAAGAATACGGAACAGAGCTAAAGCCCCAGACGATTAGGTATCACTTGAAAGAGCTTGAGAAGAGCGGTCTTATCATCCAGAATGGGTATGAACCCGCTGGAAATGGTGGTACTCACATAATGAAGAAAATGTATACCGCCTCGGCAGAAATGGTACTCATTGCAACTAGCAAGATGTCCGATTTTCCAGATAAGGAACCTCTTGAACTGAAACAGGTTATTGATATTGTAACCGTCATGCGGAGTCTCGGATTTGCCATTCCTGAGAACGGCGAGGTCAAAGAAACCATAGACAAGTTTCTCGATTGGGACCGGCTTTGGAGAAAAGGACGTGATGCCGCGAAAGAGGCTCTTGAAGAGGTTCCAGAACTTGATCCAACGGTGTACATTACGCTGAGACGAATTCTCAGTGTTGTTCAATTGAATGACAAGGACTATGAGCGATACTGGGACGTAAGTCGAAATGTGACCGACATATTTCGAGAGGCATATCGCGCTGGCAAAGGGAAGAATCCCGAAGTCTACTAGTTGCTAGTCTCACTGAGTCGATGGATACTCCGTTGTGAGCAATCGTCGAATTCTCCCAGCTATTTTGGACCCAACACCTTTGACTTTTCGCAATTCCTTTTCTTCGGCTGAGAACAATCTCTCAAGTGTTTTGAATTCAGAGAGCATTGCCCTTGAAATAACAGTGTCAACGCCAGGGAACCCTGATAATATGTACTCAAGCGTTTCAGCATCAGAGCCCCGGACATCTCCTGTCCTAGTCCTGAGAGGTTTCTTTGCTCCGATTTGTTCAAGGTGTGCAATTCTGTAAAGGATGTGAGCGGTTTCCTCTGGATTTCGAGTCCATATCATCGGTACTTGGATACGAATAGCAATTGAAGCAAGCGCACCATAGATGGAGGCTGGATTCACAGCTCGCTGTCCGGTTAGTTGTTCCCCCTCAATAATCAAGACAGGTCTACGATATGCGGAGCGCAATGCGCTCAACTGCACAAAGAGGCGTCCGTCAATCAACGACTGAATGAAGTCACTTGACTCCTTTCTCTCAATTGCCACATCTTCTGATGCAATGTAGTCTCCTATTTGCAGGCTTTCTCCTGAAATTTCGACGTCGATTCTTGCAAGTTCGCGTGCGACTGCAGTGGAGAGCTCTCTTGAATCCACAATCAGACGAACTGAATCGTCATCTTTTGCAGATATTGTGGGACGATACGGCCTGATGTCCTCAGCATCCTCATCTTCAAAATCGTCAAGGCTTGTTTGCTTCTTGTCTTCGGGTTCCTTTTCCGCATCTTTCAAGGCTGACGGCATTTTCTTCAATTTGCTAAGCACACTCCAATGATAGAACTCGTCATGTGTTCCCTTTGCAACAAATATCACAACACGCCCCGGGGACCTTCTACCAGTTCGTCCCCTTCTTTGGATATATGGCACAACTGATGGTACGCAATCATAGAAAACAACAAGATTGCACTCGGGGATGTCAAGTCCCTCTTCTCCAACTTGTGTTGCAACGAGCACATTGTATTCGTTGTTACGGAATCCTTCTAGGACTTCCACCTGTTTCTTCTGACTAAATCCCTTGTCCAATCCTCGAGAGCTTTGTCCGACAAACCGGCTGACTCTTGCATCTTCCAGCTGCTCAAGAGTTTCAACAACTTCAACAGCGGTGTCGCGAAAGCGTGTGAACACTAGAATTCGGGAATCCAGGTCTACTGAAAGCTGTTCACTCACAAGCTCTAGTATTGCATCCGCCTTTGGGTGTCGATACCCCTTGGCAAGCAGAGCCTGGAGCAGGCTCTCAAATTGCTCGAATTCGGACTTGGATACAAGGTCTTTTACGCCCTTCGAACTCTTCTTGTTGCGAACTTCTTCGTAGATGCCTTGAATGTATCGATATGTTGGACTCAGCCCCTGTGTCCCAATAAATTCTATCAGATGAACTATCCGCAAGGCTGCGGTTAGATTCCTAATAACGAGATAGAGGCCCCTTGGTGGCTTCGTATAGGATCCAATCTCTCTCCGCACTTCCTGTTGTGCTCTTAGAATCTCTCGTCGACTTAGCCGTCTACTCTCTGGCAGGGAAAAACCGTGATCTATAACGGGTTCTCGATAATCATCCAGAAGTCCATACAATATGTCCTTTAGGACCTCTACCTCCGACGGCAAGCGTACATACCGAACATCCATCTCGACAGATACTATGTACTCCTTTACATCATCACTATCTTCTGTTCGAACTTCCACATTCTTGAGCCTTAGATTCTGACAGACGGTTTTGATATGTTCTGCCTCGTGTCCGGGTGAGGCAGTCAGTCCCAACGAAAGCTGGTTAGTGCCCTGCTTCTCGTAAATCTCAGCTATGAAGGTATAGGCATAGTTTCCAACGCCCCTGTGAGCCTCATCATACACCAGAAGGGACACAGGCTCAAGATCATAGCTCCTCTGAATAAGATCATTCTGGAGTGCCTGTGGTGTCATGACTATTACTCGTGAACTAGTCCAAATCTCCCGCCTCTTCTCAGGCGGATCATGTCCAGTTAAACACACGATGTCTTCTGGATTCAAGTCCAAAACGGCCCTGAAGAACCGAGCTTGTTGATCAACAAGCGGGCGTGAGGGAGCGAGAATGACGACTTTTGAGTCGGTATGCTGAGTCAATCGATTTGCAGCCAGCAAAGCTGCTATGACGGTCTTACCGAGTCCAGTACTCAATACAACCAGTGTGCTCTCCTTTGATGCAATCTCGGCCAGATTGATCTGATACTTTCTATGATTGATGCTTTGTTGCCGAATCAGCGGCATATCAACATAGGTTTCCGTCACTTTAACATCCACATCGACTGTAAATTCTCTGTTCCTTGATAATACTCACTGTAAAAAGCCTCCTACTTCCTTTCGTTATGAGGAGCCACAGACAAATGACAACTAGTGAGGCCATGCCAAGTATTGAAGCCGAGCTCTACGAACTAAGTATGCCTGGACGACTACTGGGTAAAGAAGTTCTTGACAGCAGAGCTAGAAGAATAGGGATTGTAAGGAGTATACGGATTGCACTGAATCCGACCCGATCAGAGCTTATTGTCAAAGGCGCCGAGGTCGAGTTTCCCGTTGACTTCTCTAAGGTGGAAACGGTCGGCACAGTAGTTCAACTGAGTTCTGTTGTGAAAGAAGCGGAAGAAATCGAAGTTCACGATGTGATTCGGTTACAGAAAGAGGTACTTGATGATATCAAATCCTACCTTGGTGCCCGATAGGTATTGCTACGTGCCGTTACGAAGGCTTAATAGTGCCTCGTAGCGCATCATTGGGTTTGGAGGCACATCTATGGACCTCACAGTTGAAGAATTGGCTAGCATGATAGACCATACCGTGCTGAAACCCGCTGAGCAGCGCAGTAAGATTAAGCAGTTGTGTGAAGAGGCTCTTCTCTATAATTTTGGGGCAGTCTGCATCAATCCAGTGCATGTTGAATACGCTGCAGAGCTTCTCAAGGACTCATCAGTGATGGTGTGCTGCGTTGTAGGATTTCCCTTGGGCGCCAATCTCTCACAGACCAAAGCATTCGAAACAAAGGAAGCAGTAAAACAGGGCGCCCATGAGATTGACATGGTAATGAATATAGGCGCTATGAGAGAAGAGAACTTCGAGCTGGTACGTTCTGATATCGAGGCTGTCATAGCAGCCTCAGGCGATGCCCACGTAAAAGTCATTCTTGAAACTGGCCTGTTGAAAGATGACGAAACGCAGAAGGCCTGCCTCATTGTGAAAGAAGCTGGAGCGGACTTCGTTAAGACTTCAACTGGATTTGGTCCAATGGGTGCAACACCTCACGTTGTACGCTTGATGCGTGAAACCGTTGGCAAAGATATGGGTGTAAAAGCTGCAGGTGGAATCCGTTCCTTCAAGGATGCATTACAGATGATTGAGGCAGGGGCCAATCGTTTGGGAACAAGTTCAGGAGTGGCCATAGTGGAAGATTACAGATGGGCTCAGTACAGCGATGCCTGGATGGAGCCCGACAAGCCCTGTTGGACATGCCCAAGCAGACAGGCGAATATGGCCTCTCAACCGAAAGATGTCTTTCTATGGTACAAAGAACGCTGCGTGATTTGTCCCCATCGGGATGAGAATGTATTCAATGACTAGGAGGCTAAACGAATGACTGATACTTCATCAACATACTATGAGGACACCTCACTACTCTATGTTTCTCTCAGCAAAGGGAGAATCTCGCGTGAACCACTGCCTAAGACTCTGTATGAGCAGTACCTTGGCGGTCGAGGACTTGGCGTGAAGCTTCTCTATGATAACCTGCCAACGGGATTAGATCCACTTTCGGCTGACAACTGGATTATTTTCGCGGTTGGTCCTGTGACGGCTAGCCCTGTTCCTACAAGCGGCCGTTTCGTAGTGATAACAAAGTCTCCAGCTACAGGCACTATCCTTGATTCACACGCTGGTGGATACTTTGGACCAGAGCTTCGACGTTCTGGCATTGCGGCTGCAGTCATTACAGGCAAGTCTCCAAATCCAGTCTATCTATGGATACATGATGATGTAGCTGAACTCAGGGATGCATCAAAGATTTGGGGGAAAGACACCTCCGAGTCCACTGACTTACTGATTGCGGAAACCGATTCTCGGGCTCAAGTTGCTTGTATTGGCCCTGGGGGGGAAAGCATGTCTCTCATGGCCGCTATCATGACTGACAAACACCGCGCAGCAGGCCGTGGTGGTGTTGGTGCTGTAATGGGTTCTAAGAACCTAAAGGCAGTTGTCGCTCGAGGGACTGGAAAGACGGAAGCTGCAAACCCCGAAGAACTCGCAGAACGAGTGAAACGTGCACGACTGCTGATTAAGAAGAACGGCGTTACAGACAAGTCCCTTCCCATCTACGGGACTGCCGTACTAGTGAACGTGACCAACGAGCTAGGAATGCTGCCCACCTTCAATTTCCAAGAGGGAACCTTCAATGATGCCGAGGGCGTGTCAGGTGAAAAACTACTGGAGCGGCTTCACGTTCGTACTTACAATTGCCAAGCCTGCCCAATTGGATGTGGACGAATTAGCAAGGCTTACGGAGAAGAGGTTGGAGGCCCTGAGTATGAAACAATTTGGGCATTTGGTCCCCAGTGCGGTATCAATGATTTAGAGTGGATTGCTGCAGCAAATCATCGCTGCAATCTCCTCGGTATTGATACTATCTCTGTGGGTAGTACTATTGGATGTGCCATGGAGCTTGTGCAGCATGGGGCATTGGATGCGCCTCTTCACTTTGGAGAAACCGATGGCCTACTGGAGCTGATAGATGACATCGGTTATGGACGTGGCCTTGGCGCAGAAATGGCCGAGGGCTCCAAAAGGTTTGCAGCCAGATATGGAATGCCCGAACTGGCAATGCAAGTAAAAGGTCTCGAAATCCCTGCTTATGACCCTAGAGGCGTCCAAGGGCATGCGCTGGGGTATGCAACCTCGAATCGAGGTGGATGTCATTTGCGATCTTATATGATTGGTCCTGAGGTTCTTGGCTCGCCAGTCATTGTAGACCGGGATCGGAGTCAGGGAAAGGCCGGTTTGGTCATTCTCTATCAAAATCTCTCGGCCGCAATGGATTCACTAGTGCTTTGTCGCTTTACCAACTTCGCTTGGTCGGTTGATGACTATGCAGAGATGACCGCATCAGTCACGGGACTACCCATAGATGGCAAGGTTCTTCTCATCATTGGAGAACGTATCTGGAACCTGGAAAGGCTCTTTAATCAGAGAGAGGGATTTGGTTCTAAGGATGATACTTTGCCACCGCGATTCTTCAAACCACTCCCAGAAGGCGGCTCAAGAAATCGTATCGTACATCTCGATACAATGCTTCCTGAATACTATCGTTTACGCGGTTGGGACTCAAATGGACAGCCCTCCAAGGAGCGGCTTGAGAAACTGGGACTCGGTTAGCAACTTGACATGATTGGCTACATCGTTGTAGCCACATCGACGCCTTTATTGGCCCTGCCACAGATGATGCCAAAACAAGCGCTCCTGCTATAATGGGAGATGTACCGAACTGGCAACACAGAAGAAACCCCGCAGAAAATTCAGGAGAGGACACGCTCCATACCTTACGAAGATTAGGTTCTACTGGTGCGACACATGCAATATACCTCGGATTGCTTCTACCGAGTGCAACGTGTGCGGAAATCCGTCTCGCGAAGTGGCAATCTCTCCTCCTGGTGACCCTTTCCCTGCGATGGATGGGCATCTTGCACATGCGAGAACTGCTGTTGACACGCAGTTTGGAGAAAACATTGGACTGGCTCTTCTCCCTGCAGACGCCACAGTAGTTCTGAACAAAGTCCCCTCCTTGGATACTATGTTCGAGGTCATTGTCGGTGGCCAAATCGTCGGTCGACTGAGATTCGAAATTCCCACTCACAAATACGTCTTCATTCTGACATTGGAAGGAGCAAAGAGAATTGGCCAATTGTCAAAGCGGAACTGGGTCTCCATGAAGGATGGTGTCCTCCAGTATCTCCTGGATGGAGCGAACCTGCTGCTCCCAGGGATCGCAGGCTGCGATTCGGGGATAAAGAAAAACGATGAAGTCTGGGTTACCGATTCGGCTGGGAATGTCGTTGCCGTGGGAATCGCCCGAATGAGCGGAACAGAGATGGCTGAGGCGACAAAGGGGTTCGCTATCAAGATTCGAGAGGCGGCAGCGCCTTCTAAATCGCTAATCAACCAAACACCCTCCTCTTGGGACAAAGCTGTTTCAGCGAATGAGAATGACCTCCACATGATAGAGCAAGAAGCAATCTCTTTCATCAGGCGAATTGCCAAAGAAGAGGAGTCGCCGGTGGTTGTTGGATTCAGCGGTGGAAAAGACTCCCTTGCTGCATATCTTCTTGTAGAGAAAGCTCTTGATTCCAGTCCCCCTTTATTCTTCATGGACACAGGACTAGAGCTCCCTGAAACCATTGAATACATACAGTCCTTTGCGGAGGAAAGAGATGTTCGCATCTTGGGTCAAGAGAGCGGGGACCAATATTGGGAGTCAATTGCAAGCTTTGGCCCCCCTGCACGTGACTTCCGCTGGTGCTGCAAGATACTCAAACTTGGCCCTGCGGCAACTTCGATAAGTGAGCAGATGGGCGGGTCTTCTCTAAGCTTCATGGGCCAGCGACGTCTTGAGTCCTTTCAGCGGTCCATAGAACCGCGGGTGACCTCCAATCCATGGGTTCCGGGTCAAACCTCAGCCAATCCGATTAGAAACTGGAATGCACTGGAAGTATGGCTTTACATTTTTCGAGAGAAAGCCTCATTCAACCCATTATACAATAGAGGCTACCATCGGATGGGCTGTTTTCTATGTCCCTCTTCTCCTCTTGCCGAGTTTGAGAGTTTGAAATCCACTCATCCTGAATTGTATCGGAAGTGGGCCAATTCAATGTATTCTTGGGCTGACCGTCTTGGTTTTCCAAGGGAATGGGTCGACTTTGGGTTCTGGAGGTGGAAGAGAATACCAGAAGGCCAAATGAAGTTTGCGCGAAAACTTGGCCTAGATATTGCACCCGATCGCCCTGGACCTTCCGACGAGTTGAAACTGACGATTACAAAAGGAGTATCGCCTTGTACATCATCAGGCTATTCTATTGAGGGCCAATTCTCAAGTGGATTAGACCTTGAAAGGCTCGCCGAGCTCATGCCCATATTTGGAAAGACAAAGTATTCTGAAGAAATGGGTGCCCTACGAGTCACATCAGCTTCAAGTAGTATCCTCACTTTTTCGTCAGGTTCCTTAGTTGTAAGGGGTGATGATGAAAAGGAAGTAGAAGTTCTTGCCGGACAAGTTGAACGTGCTATCAAACGTGCCATGTTCTGTCAGGCTTGTGGTTCCTGTGTCCCTCAGTGTCCTCAAAATGCCCTCCATCTAAACCGGGGCAAAATCTCTGTTAGTCAAACCAAATGTGTGAATTGCCTTGAGTGCGATACATGGCCCTGTCCTACCTACTTGTCCTGATTTATTACGAGTGGTTATATACTGGATGTGGTTTCGTGACAAAAGGTTAATTATACTCCAAATGCGCCTCTCAGTCCAAGCCTAATCCGTTGGTGTTGACCAGTGCTCAGTGCGATATCTCTCACCATTTACCAGTATCGGAAGTATCTCGTACTGAGTCTCATAATCTCCATGATTGCAATCCCTATCGCGCACACTATTGTCATTCAAAGAGACCGGAATCGCAATGAGATGTACGGTGAAGCGTTCTGGATCTATGGCTTCTCGGTCTACAACTACAATGACCATGAACTTGCTGCAGCATTGCCTCCTGGATGGGGCTATAATGATGGTCTTCATACCCTCCCTGATTATTTGGGCAACATCACCTATGAGTATCCTGTCTTCGGCCTGATTTTCTTCGCGATAGCAACATTTCTTTACCCCGGCCAGGGTGGGTTACAGCCTTTATGGCTCAACTTCCTACTCACATTGGTCTTCAACCTTAACCTCGTGCTAATTGCCATATTACTCAAAGAACGCATTTATACAAAGAATTGGGCCAGGTTGTTCTTTGGTGGTTACTACATCTACGGCCTAATCCTCTCCGCTGGAGGCGGCAAGTTAGAGCCAATTGTTGACTGCCTCCTGTTAATGGCCTTGGTATTGCGTGAGGAGGGGCAGTACGGGAAGGCCATGTTCACCCTTGGGCTCTCTGTACAAACGAAGATCTATTCCGTTGTTGCGTTGCCTATCCTGTTTCTTTCATCACCGGTGTCACTTGTTTGGTTCTTTGTATCAACTCTTCTGACGATAATTCCATTCACCTTTCTGGGGGCTAACTTTGATTCACTGGTGTCACATTTTCTAAACACGTCATCCTATAGCTCCTTCATCGTCAATCCCTTCTATCCAGGTCTCTTCCTCGCGACTCAGGACTTTGCGGGGGGAAATCCTGACAACTACTATCTGTGGCCTCCAGCACTAATTCCCTTCATAATCTTCTCTGCCTATATCCTATTCACGATACGGCCGTATTTGCCAAGCAAGCAGGACTTCCTTGATGCAGGGTGGTGGGACAAAATCAAATTACTCAAGCCATTCTACATCTACTTGTTACCAGGAATCCTGTTCCTATTTAGATGGGTCATGCCATGGTATCTGATGTGGCTTGCCTTGGTCGTACTACTCTTTGAAGAGGATGAGCACATTGTTGGCTATCTCAAACTAATCACCGTGGTTGGCCTGCTCTACGCATTCGGTGCAATCTGCAATTGGCCTTATTTCATAAATGGGCCGCTGCCGGACTTCATGTCCCACTTCCCGTATGAGTGGTGGACCCTTCTTGGTATGTTCCTACTTGTATTCCTTGCTGGAGTTGCATATTTCATTTGGAAGAAGACCTTCGATCGTCGAGAACGGAAAGCATTGATGATACAAGCAGCTAAAGACCGTGGAGAGCTAGTCCTCTAGCGACCTATCTCGGTTGGCCATCTTCCCTATAGTAATCAATTATCCTCTTTCGAATGAGTGTTGACGAGCATAGACCATCAGCTTCTTTCTTCTCAAGCCGAATCACTTTCGTTTTCATTCCCTTTTGCCGGAATACGGTTTCCAAGGCCTCAATATCCGTATACTGGTCGTAACCTAGGGCAACAACATCCGGATTTGTATCTGCAACGATTCGGGTATGGTCTGAAGTATCGTAGCCAACAATTGCCCTGTCAACAATTCCCAGGCTTTCTACCAGTCGACGTCTTTGCTCCGCAGGAAAGACGGGAGGGGCCCCTCGCTCGAGTTCTATTGTCTTGTCCTGTGCTATCACAACAATGAGTTCTCCATCATCACCGGCAAGCATTCTGGCCTGTTCTAAATAGGCCAAATGGCCCAGATGAAGAATGTCGAACTTGCCAGCCGCTAGTACTCGTCTGCCGGCCATAACATTTGCACCTCTTGAAGTCGCTTCTAATCCTCATCCACGGCGAGGAATTCGTGAGCATCTGTAATGACTTCAATTCGTCTTTTGGTCTTTGTAATCTGACTCACATGAACAAGCCCATTAATCTCGAGCTGCATCAAAGCAGAGTTGAGCTCCGCGTCGCTTGGCTCATCTCCGAGTTCCTTTTTCAGAGCTCTCATCAGTTCATCATCAAGGATTACGCCTCGACGTTTCTTCAGGATATCAACAATGAGGTTTCTAAGCGGCATAACGCTCCAAGTTGCCATACAATCACTTCCTTAGATATATCCAGGAGGCGCCTCAATGGGATGTGCCGCCGCCCTTTGGAACTCCTCCTCAATCTTGTCGTAAGCTGCCAAGTCCGCGGGTGTTACGGATGGGAGTGTTTCTTTCAAGGCTGCCTCGAAGTGCCTCCACGACACAATATCAATTTCCAAATCCTCTCTTAGGGCATGCATACCAGCTTCCTTGCAGACCGTTTCAACATCGCCTCCTGTATAGCTCTCTGTAAGCTGAACTAGCTTGTCAATTGAAACATCTGCATCAAGTGGCATCTCTCTGGTGTAAATCTCGAATATTTCCCGTCTTCCTTCGGCATTTGGAGGGCGTACTCTAACGTGACGGTCGAAGCGCCCTTTTCTGAGCAGGGCTCTGTCAATTAATCTAGGGCGATTTGTAGCCGCAAGAACTACAATATCTTTCATTGATTCAAGACCATCCATCTCGGTCAATAGCTGACTCATGACACGCTCAGATACACCGCTGTCTCCAGAAAGTCTGCCTCGAACTGGAGCGAGAGCATCAATTTCATCAAAGAAGATTATCGCTGGGGCAGCTGTTCTTGCCTTTCTAAATACCTCTCTAATGGCTTTCTCGCTCTCACCAACCCACTTCGAAAGCAATTCGGGACCTTTCACACTAATGAAGTTCGCTTCTGACTCAGTTGCCACAGCCTTGGCAAGTAGTGTCTTTCCACATCCTGGAGGCCCCCAGATTAGCACACCCTTTGGTGGGGTAATCCCTACTCGTTTGAATGATTCAGGTCTCTTAAGTGGCCATTCAACAACTTCGATTAGCTTCTGCTTAACATCCTCCAATCCACCGATATCTTCCCATTTGACATTAGGAATCTCAATGAAGACCTCTCTAACCGCCGATGGTTGGATTTCTCGAAGCGCTCCCACGAAATCATCGTTATTTACTTCAAGCTCCTCAAGTACCTCTTCAGGAATCTCTTCATCCTCAAGATTAAATTGAGGAAGATATCTTCTCAGAGCTTTCATGGCCGCTTCTCTACACAATGCATGCAGGTCTGCACCCACGAATCCATGAGTGGTTTTAGCCAAGTTCTGCAAGTTGACTGTCTTCTCACCCTCAGAAGTGAGCGGCATACCTCGTGAGTGAATTTGCAGTATCTGAAGTCGGCCAATCTCATCTGGAACACCAATTTCAAGTTCTCTGTCAAATCTTCCTGGCCGCCTTAGTGCAGGGTCCAGCGCATTAACCCTATTCGTAGCACCAATAACAATGACTTGGCCACGGGTCTTCAGACCATCCATGGTGGCCAAGAGTTGAGCAACAACTCTTCGTTCAACTTCACCTTGGACGTCCTCTCGCTTTGGTGCAATGGCGTCCAACTCGTCAATGAAAATAATACTGGGGGCATTCTCTTCTGCTTCTTCGAATATCTTCCTCAGCTTCTGTTCAGACTCGCCGTAAAACTTGGACATGATTTCAGGTCCGTTGATGTGAACGAAATTGGCTTCCGATTCCGTTGCCACAGCCTTGGCAAGTAGTGTCTTTCCCGTTCCAGGTGGCCCATGTAAGATAAGGCCCCGCGGAGGATCGATACCTAGCCTCTTGAAAATCTCAGGATGTTTCATTGGAAGTTCGACCATCTCCCTAATGCGTTGGATTGCATCAGAAAGGCCTCCAATCTCTTCGTAAGTCACCTGAGAGGTGCTGATGATGTCTCCTGTTGGTTTCTCTGCAATTGTCAGCATCGTAGAATGCTGTACAACAACAGTTCCGGCCGGTTTTATTGAAGTGACCTTGAATGGTATTGCTCTGCCAAGGATTGGGATGAAAACCGTGTCATTCAGTGTAACAGGGCAGTTCAATAGCTTCCGTTTGACGAACTCTTCAAATCTGGGCTCAGGGCGGATTGGCACAGATGTAGGTGCTAATGTCACGTTGCGAGCAGGTTCTTCATTGGCACGCGCAACCGTGACCTTTTCGCTGAGAGAAACTCCTGCATTTCTTCGGATTCGGCCGTCCATTCGGATTATCTCTCTTCCCTTGTCCCCCTGATAGGCAGGCCATGCAATAGCTGCGGTAACCTTCTTTCCCTTAATCTGGATAATGTCGCCTGTCCTAACTCCCAGCTTCTCCATGGACATAGCATCTATCCGTACAATGAACCTACCAATATCTCGGTGTTCCGCTTCTGTTACTTTAAGCACGATTTCGACCAATGTCTAAATGCAACCTCCAGATTACAGGTCTGATATTCCAGAAACAGGACGGGGTTCTCGGCGAGTTACACCCCTGTCTCAGTTCCCTCAATCAGATATCCGTTGATTAGTGTTTCTCTGGGGATATAATCTAATATGAACCCAATTTTCGAGTTTCTGAGGAATGCCACTCTGGGAACGATATAAACCTGAGCAAGCAACCAAAACCAGAGTCTAATCGCACGCATGTGTGGCGCGGAATCTACATTCTTGATACGCGCTCGACTTCGACCTGCGATACACCCTCAAGCTTGCCGATGGCCGATTCTATGTCATCAGTTCCGCCCATCGACTCCTCTCTGGAAACGTTCATTCTTAGGGCATTTAGACCGAAAGCCACGGGCGTGATCTCGGTTGCACCCACATCAGTCCCTTCTGGCACAACAGCTCTGACTTTTTCCAGAAGGTCCTCCAAATCAACATCAACATCCTCAGGCATAATCTTCAACGTAATTACTACTCTTGCCATTGACCATATACTCCTTGTCTGACTTATGGCCCCTCAAAGGCACAATTGGGGCATGTATACTTGACCGAGAAACGTCTGCATACTTCGCAGCGCCAAATTGTGAACTCGCCGCAAGATGGGCATTGGAATTTCACGCTGTTCTCCTGCGGAGATACTGACCGGTGGCACGAAGTACATCGAATTGCTCTCATATTAGACAAGTTATCACCAGAGTGAATTATTCCCAGTGGGTTTCATGTCGCCATCTTTGGGGTTTTTATAAACTTGCCGAAGCGTCGAAGATTCATAGAGGTTCTTCCCAATCCATATATGCTCTATTTGGTAAACTCAATTTGTCAGACGGTGGCGAGCACAAATGGGCACTAAGCTAGCGGACATAATGAAAGCAGAAGTCATTTCCCTGACTGATTTGAAGAACCGTGTGATTGCTTTTGATGCCTTCAATACAATCTACGCCTTTCTCTCCAGCATTCGGCAACCAGACGGAACTCCTCTCATGGATAGGCAAGGCCGAGTTACTAGTCATCTTTCGGGTCTCTTCTACAGAAACTTGAATTTGCTCGAAGCAGGTGTTCGTCCTGTTTATGTCTTCGATGGTGAATCTCCCGAATTGAAAGCCCCAGAGGTGGAGAAGAGGAGGGAAATAAGGGACGCAGCCTATGCAGAATGGCAGCAAGCGAAGGAAGAGGGACGGATTGAGGACGCGCGAAAGGCCGCTCAGGCAAGTTCGCGCCTAACTGCTCCAATGATTGAAGAGAGCAAGAGTCTTTTGACAGCCATGGGCATCCCTGTGATTCAAGCCCCCTCGGAAGGTGAGGCATTGGCTGCTCAAATGACGCGCGCGAATATTGCATGGGCTTCTGCAAGCCAGGATAATGACTCATTCCTCTATAATTGCCCTCGATTAGTACGGAACCTCACCATTTCTGGTAGGCGCCGTGGGTCTAGGTCTTCAACCTACAAGACCATCCATCCCGAATTAGTAGATCTGGACATGAATCTCCGGCTTTTGGGGATTACCCGAGAGCAACTAATTGATATTGCTATATTAGTGGGGACAGACTACAACGAGGGTGTCAAGGGCGTTGGCCCAAAAACCGCTTTAAAGCTCATTAAGGAGCACGAAACCATCGAGGGAATTGAAGAAGCGCAGGGAGTTCAATACAACTTCCCATACGTAGAGATTCGTGACATCTTCCTTAATCCTCCTAAGGCTGAAATAACTGAGCCAAAGTGGCACGATTTCGACACTGACGACTTGATGCGAATACTATGCGAAGAGCATGACTTCAGTTCGAGTAGGGTCGAATCCTCATTACAGCGGCTTCAAAAAGCTCTTGAGGAGTTACGTGGTTCTACAGAGCAGAGTTCCCTGACGGACTTCTTCTAGGAGAGCTGTCCGTGAACGATAAATAGCAAAATGTCAAGTAAATTGCTGCAGATAGGTGACCTTGGTCAATGAGAGAGAGAATGACAGCCGTACGATCCAATGTAGCTGATATTGTGAATGGCACCTTTGGAAACGAGAATGGACCACATGTTATTTCGCCCTATGGGGTTGAATTGAGACGAGTTGCACTTGTTGGTTTCATAGTTGAGCGATATGTTGGACAAGGTAATTTCGCCAGTATCACCATTGATGACGGAACTGAAACAATCAAAGCAAAAGCCTGGGGTGCTGAGGCGGGAGCCCTAGAGAAGGTCGAAGAAAACAAGTTGGCGCTATTTGTTGGGAAAATTAGAGAGTATGAGGGTGAGATTTACCTGGTTCCTGAGATTATCAGAGAGCTAGACGATCCGAACTACATGGCACTCCATCTTATGGAACGATATCAGGCTTTGCTCACCAGAAGCGGAATTACATCTCCCATCGCCTCCGATTTGGAGGAGATGCTCTTGGAAAGCCCTCCTATATCAAAGGAGCCAACTCAGACTACATCTCCTGGGAGTAGCACTGGATTGAGGAAACTTGACAAGCAAATACTACAATACGTTGAGTTGCATGCGACTCCCGAAGGTGTGTCAATCAACGACATTGCCGAGTTCTTTGCTGAACGCAATCATAACAAGGTAGAAATCAATTTGAGAGTAATCGAACTCTGCGACCGAGATCTACTAAGGGAAGTGGACACTGGAAGATATTTGCTGATGAATGCGTAGGACAAGCTGCATCGCATTCTTTCGCAGTGAACGACACCTTAATAGCGATTGCCTGAGAGAATTGAACTATGGACGACTACGAGAAAATCCTTGATAGGGCGCGTTCCCAAGTACCTGAGGATGCATTCAAAAGATCTGGTGAGAGGTTTCAAGTTCCAGACATTCAGCTAATGGTCCAGGGAAACAGGAGTATATGGCAGAATTTCCAAGAAATCATCATGATTCTCAATCGACCTGGGAAAGAAGTTCTCAAGTATGTATCAGGACAACTTGCAACAGCCGGAAATATCGAAGGTAGCAACGCCCTTTTCAATGGTAAGTTCACGCCAGATCAAGTAGGGGATGTTCTCGATCGTTACATTGAATCGTATGTGATTTGCCCTGTCTGTGGACGTCCAGATACTAATGAAGGTAAGGAAGGCACTGCATACTACCTAAACTGCACAGCTTGCGGAGCCCGAACCTCAATTAGACCTGTCTAGTGGTGTGCCCCATGAGTTTGGTGTATATGCGCGTTCGCGAAACACATGATGGCCACTATGTCGTGGCCATATGTGATGAAGACCTACTTGGCAAGACTCTCGTTGACGGAAAGATAGAATTCACAGTGTCCAAGGAGTTCTACGGGGAAGATCTTGTTGATGTGAAATCATGCATTAATCATCTAAATCGTGCAACTATAGCAAACATGGTTGGCGCTGTTAGTGTTAAGGCCGCAATAAATGCAGGATTCGTTCACGAACAGGCTGTTGGCTACATTGAAGGCCATCCACATGCTCAATGGGTGAAGCTGTAGTTATCCTGTTTTAGTTCATCGTTTCTCTAGTGTGCTCCACCACCACTACAGAGTTCTTCGTCACTCACGTGACTTGTTTTTCCCTTGATATAATTCTCAATTGCTTCACTTACTGTGGAACCAACTGCACGAATGATAGGAATCCCTGCCTGCTTGGCCATTATGTAGGGTCGTCTTCCCATGCCTTGAGTTATCAAAACCTGGACTCCTCTGTCGACTAGGTTCTGGATAAGGCCCTCACAGCCACTATGAACAGAATTGCTGAAGAACTCGATTTCGGATATTTCACCGTCCTTGATGGTTGATAGGACGAACACTGGTGCTTGACCAAAGTGACCGCTTACCAAGCTATCAAGCCCCGTCTCGGTTTCTGCGGGCACTGCCACTTTTTCAATTGCCATCTTGGATTATCTCCTGAAAGTAGAAATATTGCTTCGAGTCTAGTGACAAACTATTAGTCGACTATCGTTCCGAATGCTGTGAGAACCGAAACCGCGTGTCACAAAAAGCTTCTGCTAACTACATTTTGGTTGAGAATGCATGTTCGGTCGCTATATCCACCACGTTTTAAGGTGATGAACCAGTAGTTTTGATGGCTGTGAAGATTGACTGCACCATGCTATCAATGCGGAGAGAAAGCAGTCCTAGACGGACTGTGCATCAAATGCTATGAAAACAGGCATCCTCTAGTTCGAGTAAGGACTCCACTTCCTCTCATTGCTTGTAGGCGCTGTGGTGCAATAAAGACCTCCAGCGGCTGGCAGAAAATCAAGCAATCTTCCTCCGATTCAGATGAACTTACAGACAGACAAATTGAGATTCTTCTTGGGCAAGAGGTGGATACTCTTGGATTGGAGGTCGAAGCTTCTTTTGTAGAGGAACGAACCCTAGACAGAGTTAGTCACATCATACTTCACGTTTCAGGAAAATCACACCAATCCCTCTCTGTCCACGATGAGTCATATCCAATAGAGATACGCTTTGAGTATAGCACCTGTGATTCGTGTGCCATGATGAGTGGTGGCTATCATGAAGCTATTCTTCAGATAAGAGCCGATGGCCGTTTTCTGACGGAGTTTGAGGAGAATTTCATCCACAATGTCGTAACTGAGCTTACAATTGCGGAGTACGGAAATGATGCAAAAGCCTTTGTCACAGAAATGAAACGGGACAAATATGGGCTTGACTTCAAGGTAGGCTCCGAACATTTGTGCAGACGAATAGCAGACCAGCTCGAATCAGATTTCTTGGCCCAAAGGAAAGAAAACTATAAGCTTATTGGACAGGATCGGGGCGGCAAGAAGAAATACCGAGTCACGATTCTTATTCGACTACAACGATTCTCTCAAGGCGATTTTGTGCTCGTTGAAGGTGTACCATGCCAGGTTATGAGCATGGGTAAGGGAGGACTAGGCTGCCATAATCTGGTCGATGGAAGCTCATTCACCATAAACCAAAAGAGTTCTAAATGGAGGACCCTTGAATTCCTAGCACCTGAGTCTGAGAGAAGGCAGTTCATCATTGTGTCAAAGGTGCAAGACCAACCAGTGCAACTTATGGACTCGGTAACCTTCGAAATGCATGAGATTGAAGCCTCAGAGTTTCATGCTGATGTATCTGCTGGAGACACAATCTTTGCTTTGTCATATGATGAAAGAATTCTTCCTCTACCAAGTTAAGACATTCGCCTTTTCTGGGCTATTCGGTACGCTTAAATGGTGCCCACAGGATTTTCATTTCAGGGTCGACATATCCTAGTGATTCGACCAGTTGATGGAGGCTTATTGTGTCTCGCAAAGATAAACGTCGTGGGTCTGGCTCCCCTCCCGAGGAACTAGTTAGAGTGCGTACTCCAAATCGTAACGATGGTGAGATGTTCGGCATCATCATTCAGATGCTTGGATTCGATAGAGTAAGAGTAAGGTGTGAAGATGGAGAGATACGAATAGGCAGAATTCCCGGCAGAATGAAGAAACGCGTTTGGATGCGCGTGGGCGACACGGTCGTTATCATGCCTTGGGACTTTCAATCCGATGAGAAATGCGATGTTGTCTATAGATATAGGGGTAATGAGCTTGATTGGCTTCAAAAACGAGGCCTCCTGAAAATGTTCTAGGGTCAATCTTTTTCTTCATATGATTACAACCCCCCTTAGGAAAATGAGTTTTGATTCTTACTGGAAAGAAGGTACTCCCGATGGATAGAAACGAAAAAGAGCATGAGCGAATTCTATCTGAGCTCGATCGCCGAAAAATGAAACGGCGAAAAGACGCAGATGAGTTCAAGGTCATTGAGGGAGTTATTGATCCTCCAACTCTCAAGATTCTCTACAAGCTTCTCAATCGTGGGGTATTACGTGCTGTTTATGGCGCAATAAGCACTGGAAAGGAAGCCAACGTGTACAGGGGAGAAGACGCCGAGGGCGCCTCAGTCGCAGTCAAAATATACCGTATGAGCACAGCAGAGTCTGACTATATGCTCGAGTATATTGTTGGAGACCCTAGGTTCAAGCGTGTGAAGCGCCGAAACAGAGTTCTAATTCCTCAATGGGCTATGAAGGAGTACAAGAACCTTCAACGGTTTCACGAAGCAGGCGTACCAGTCCCATGTCCAATCGACATCGAGCGAAATGTTCTGGTAATGGAATTTATTGGCGATCAGAAAACTGCAACCCCTGCCCCTCTGATCAAGAACGTTGAACTGCGTTCGCCTGTCAAGACCTTTAATGAGATTATTAACTACATTGAGCTCGGCTATGTTTCCGCAAATCTTGTTCATGCCGACCTTAGTGAATACAATGTGCTCTGGTTCAAGCGACCAATAATCATAGATGTTTCCCAGTCAGTTCTCAGCAGTCACGACAATGCAGATCGATATCTATACCGCGACATTCAAAACCTCTGCACTTACTTTAGAAAACTGGGCGTAGAAACTGAAGACCCAAAGGTAATCACAAATCATATTCTGACCTCCGGTGAAAAGTAAATGATGTATCACGAAACTCTCAGGGTTCCTGTTGACAGAGTGGGAGTAATTGTTGGCCGTAACGGCAAGGTAAAACGTAGAGTGGAACAGCTAACAAACACCAAGATAGAAGTTAACTCCGAGGGTCTTGTGACAATTACTGGTTCAGATAACATTGAGGATCCTGTCCTTGCTTGGAAGGCAAAGGACATAGTGAGGGCAATGGGACGTGGATTCAGCCCTAAGAACGCGCTTGGTCTTATTGATGAGGATGCTAGGCTGATAGTGATTTCTTTACGAGAATTTGTTGGGACTTCCGCAAGCCAACTGAAGCGAGTGGCTGGACGAATTATAGGTGAAAGTGGACGTACTCGACGTGCCATTGAGCAAATTACGGAAACGAAAATCGCAATATATGGCCGAACCGTTTCAATTATTGGCTTTGACCCAGGCCTTGACTATGCCCAAAGAGCAGTGAATATGCTCATTGGCGGGGCTCCGCATAGTGCTGTCTACTCTCAACTTGAACGCATGCGGCGAGACATGAAACGGGCACAGGCAGAATTATGGGAAAACACTGACCTGTAAGACGGCCATGTAATACCTGCTCTAATATCAACAAACCACATCTCCCTATCTGAATACTATGAACCCAAAGGAACAACCTGAGCAGGACTTCGCAGGCATATCTCCTGCAGAGTTCTTCTATAGGAATCGACAGATGGCCGGTTTTGGCAATCCTACACAAGCAGTTTACTCCACAGTCCGGGAATTGATTGAGAATAGCCTTGATGCATGTGAAGATGCCGGACGTCCACCTATGGTAACTCTAAGTACCGTTGTTGAAGACGCCAACGCTATTACTGTCACCGTCGAGGATAACGGAAGCGGTCTTCCATATGATGAAGTCGCTCAGGCTTTTGGAAGAGTACTTTATGGCAGCAAATATGAGCGAAGGCAGAGGCGAGGAACCTTCGGACTCGGAGTGACAATGGCTATTCTCTATGGTCAAATCACCACTGATTCTCCTGTCTTCGTGCACACACAATCGAGTGGAGGTCCAGGAAGAGCCTACAGACTCCTTATTGATATCGAGAATAACTCGCCCATAGTCGTAAGCGAAACAATCCAAGACCGTGGTTCCTTGGGAACTTCTGTTAGTATATCTTTCAAGGGGGACATAAAACGGGCACAAGAGAGAGTTATGGAGTATCTTCGTTTAACCACGGTAGGTACGCCCAATGCACGTATTGCGTTTGATATCAATGGGGAAAGTCAAGGCTCCTTTGGGCCTTGGACTTCAGAGATGGCCAGACGATCGATACCAGTGAAACCGCATCCAAGAGCTGTAGATTTGGAGCTTCTACGACGACTTCTCAAGGAATTCAGGGGCGTTACAATTCATGATTTCCTAGTCGCATCCTTTCAGCAGCTAGGGGTCAGGACGGCATCAAAGTTGCTTGCCTTCATGGGCATAGACCCCAAGACTCCTACTGAAGCATTGGTGCGCCAAGACTATTCGCGGTTGTGTCAAGGTATGCGACACTTCAACGGCTTCAGCAGTCCCGATGGCAGATGTCTCAGTCAGATTGGCGAGGTGCCGTTCATCAAAGGCGTTAGTTCTGTATTCAACCCATCACTCCTGAGTTACGCACGTCAGGGTGTGTTCGAATGGGAGGGAAATCCAGTCATACTCGAAGGCGTTCTGGCCCTTGGTGATGCATTTCCTCCTGCTGATACTCCTACCTTGTATCGACTGGCAAATCGGGTTCCCCTACTCTACGATGCCAGCGAGGATGTACTGACAAAGGTGGTCAAGCAGGTCAATTGGCGCAGGTATGGATTCTCCAAACCACAGCCTGTTGGGCTATTTCTAAATGTATCATCAACTCGAATTCCCTACAGAGCAGCTGGAAAGCAGTCACTAGCGCACATTTCGGAAATCGAAGAAGGGGCATCCTTGCTTCTCAGATCACTTGGACGATTCCTTCATGGCAAAATTTCGTCAAGTGGAGCGGCATCGAGAAATCGCAAGAAACGCCGCGAGTATTCGGAACTCATTGGAATTGTTGCAAAATATGGCTCTGCCTTGGCTGGATATGACTCTCCGCCCTCAACAGGGCCTATAGTCAGCAAGTTGTTTGAGGTGAGTGAGGATGAGTAAAGAAAGCACCACAAGGGCACTCACATCAATTGGACGAGATGTAGTTGATGCAATCCTAGATGGTGAGTTTCCAACCCTCCAGTTTCCAGACCGGAGTACGGACAATATCGTTTACGACCCGACAAACAATCAATTCGTTCTCGGTGATTCTAATGTTATTCGGGACTCTAGCAACCTTAGACATGTCCGAAGTTTTGCACAACTAATCTGGGTCGCCTTCTTTGCCAAGGAGCTGACTAATGCACAACGAACAAGTTCGCTCCGTGACCTTTACTATTCAAGTGAAGCCTACGGAGTAAAATTCTCGAATCAGGCTGAATCCGACAGAATTGTTACGGATTTGGAAACACTGACTGGGCTAGCAAGAGAGAGCTTTGGAATATTCCCTGAAGAGCGCTCTGCAATCTTTGGCGAAGTAAGAATGCGCTATACCGTTTCGGGATACGAGAATCAGGAGATTAGTCTTACTGCAAGTCCTGATGGGCTTCCTATAGGCCGTGCATTGATGACGGCCGAACCTGTCGACGCATCTGCTGAGATCATTCTGGCTGTTGAGTCCGGCGGCATGTTCTCACGACTAATAGAAACAGGGGCTTGGAAACGATTTCATGCAGTTCTTGTTCATCTTGGAGGGCAACCCCCAAGAGCCACGCGCAGCCTAATGAGAAGGCTTCGCGATGACTTGGAACTGCCCGTATTCATCTTCACAGATGGTGACCCGTGGGGTATGCATATAGCTCGAGTCATAATTAGTGGCAGTGCCAATTCTGCGCATGTACGAGGACTAGCAGTGCCTGACGCCGAGTGGATTGGAGTCACACCTGACGATATAGTAAGGCACAAGCTTCCTACAGAGCCAATGAACAATGCCGACCTGAAGCGCCTCGATGAACTCCTTCGAGATGTCCGATACTCGGGACTCGCTTGGCAAGACCATATCGAAGCTTTCAGAGAACTGCGATCGAAGGCCGAACAACAGGCTTTCAGTAGACATGGAATGGACTATGTTGTTGATACCTACCTGAGGGAGAAGCTACCCTAACGTCTAACTTAGAATGGAATTCCGAAGAGAAGAATCACAACGCCACCATAGGCCAGAATCGCCTGTAGTAAGATTAGCAAGCTTACATTCCTTTTTTCAGTGATGCCATTGGAGAGATATGGCAAGAGCCAGTACATAGTGAACGGGCCTGGCACTTCCAGTGTCCCATCCTCACGGGGCTTTGCGAATTTGATGTACTCCATTCCAGAGCGCTTCACATAGATTCGATAGAATATGTAGAGCATGAAGTTGATCAGAAAGGGAGTATATAGAATCACGGCAAGACGGTCCATGTTCCCTAGGATTAGTGCGGCTGCCATTGTTGCCCCTAGTGGGAGTCTACCTACATCGCCAGGTAGTATCTTTGCTGGATACCTGTTGAAGAACATGAAGGCAAGTGCGGCACCAAATAATGCTCCTGATACTGTTCCCGCATCCATCAGCTGAGCTGCGTTTTCAACATTTGTGAAGAACGGGGCGAAGACAATGTAAAGCAAGAGCGCTGAGGAATTTATGGTTACAAGACCCGTTTCAAGCCCGTTCATACCGCTGTACATATTTGTTGAATCAATAATGAACGTCATCATCAGAGGGACAACTAGGAGTGGATAGAGCACACCTAAGTCAACGGTGCCAATGATAGGAATTGACATTGTTGTGGTTCCCACTTGCATTACCAGCATTGGAATCGATGCTAGTAGTGGGAGAACGATTTTTGTTCTTGTCTTGAAATCTAGGCTGTCATCCAGGAGACCTATCATGCCGGCCATGAGAATGGACACAAGAGCGGCAAGCAAGCCAGAATTCACTTCCTGCGCTTGAAAGCGAATGAATCCTATTACAACCAGCAGAGCAGCTACAATCGCAAAGAGAACTATGAAGCCACCCCCCTTTGCCACCTTGGGTCTGTCTGGTTTGTGGACGTCTATGCCAAAAATCCCCTTCTCCTTCAAGATTTCAATGGTCTTTGGCATTGAAAGAAATACAATGAGAAAGGCAATTACCATGGCTATTAATATGTGTAGCACGTTTCTGTCTCCTCTTTCAGGACGAACCCTGATTTCGTTTCACATTTTCGGAAGTGGGTTGCCTCTTGAGATTTGCGGATTGGCAATAGTGCAATGCTTGACGGTACGAAATCTATTTAACGACTCTCGAAGTTCGAGCGATTCGTTCGTGGCTAGACAAGACCATAGTCTGCTTCGAATCCACAACCACACGGTGATTCGTATTGAGCTTGCTGTATACAAGGATTGCGACAATTGCGTTACTGGCTTTGTTTCTAACAAGCAGTACAATGGCACTAGTATCCACTCCCGATAATCTGGCGATTGAAGACGTCTCCATCACGAACCGGATACAGCAGTCCGTTGCGGAATCAGCCAACAATCTCTCGATTCCCTACGTGGACCGGCATTATGGTTCAGCAGATGGTATTATCGACCCCTATGAGTATGCGAATAACTATACAGATCCAAGCACAGGAATCACTACCTACATCGAGCATAATGGAACCACACTATACATAGGCCTATCAGCGCCAACTTCCGGCTGGATTGGATTTGGCTGGCAGAACTACACCGATTTGTTCTCTGTTGCAGGTCTGAACAATAGCGATCTGGTCTATGGCTATGCTCCGGGCACTCCTTTCGAGAGCTACTGGAGGGCAATTGGCACAGACTCAGTAACTGTGCACTATGTCTTGTCGTATCGTAATGGCACCATAATCCAAGAAAATGACTACCCCTCGATTGACTCAACAGATCAGCTTGATAAGCTATCTGCCCTTCAGATGTACAAGGACATGATTCACGGGATGAGAATAGGTGAAGTTCGCCATTTCGTTATCCCTGCAGATCAAGCCTATACTACTCCTACGCATGAGCTATACGGCGAAGACCTTGAATACGTGATCACACTCACGCGAATAACTAGAAATGAACTAACTCATACGGAGAACCCAGCTCTTAGTAGTAGAATCGTCTATAGCGACCAGCATGGAATTAGCACACTTCAGCACCTCGAAGATGCCGACCAAAGCCGAATTGCGGCAGCAAATGCATCTGACACAGGATCAAAAACAGAGGTTGAATACATCATTAGGATGAATAGTACCGATGCAGATGACATCTCTCTGATTGCAGATGCAGATTTCGAGTATCCCTTCATTTTCATGTACGGATCTACCGAGAACTTCGATGAAATACCCGTACAACGAACACATTGGACCAATCCTGCATTAATGACTTACTTGCCAAATCAACCTCCTGAAATCATTCTCACACACCCTACACAGGATGCAGTCCTTGGATTGCTTGAAACCTTCAAGGTTGATGCAATAGACACCTATGTGCGAAGTGTGAAATACAAAATAGATGATGCTAATTGGACCGATATGTCCTACAACTTCCTTTCCGGACTATGGGAGGAAGTGCTGGATATGACCGAGTATGAAAATGGGGCCCATCTTGTTTCATTCAATGCTACTGACCCATCGAATATGAGCAGTGTCGTGCAAATTGATGTAACGGTAGATCTCCCCTACATCCCAGTTCTGGGCACCAAAATTAGCGTCAGCCGTGAGGTAGTCACGGAGATTTACCACAGAACGTATGTAAGCGACATATTCACTATCCGCAATAACGGTTCAGCGCCTTTGTCAGCTTTAGAGGTGTTCCTTCCTGCAAAGTGGGCCTCCCACTTTCTCAGCATTGAAGCCCGTGACACATCAGGTACTATCCTCAAGGTGACCAACATTCCCGCTCCCAACGGAATGCTTCATTGGAGGGTTCATTTCAGCCAGCAGATAGACTATGATGAGAGCTTCGTATTTTCAACTGTCACACAGATGCACTCTCTTGACACCCTCTTGAGCGCAACAAACAAGAAATATAGCATAACCTACCTGAAGTACCCAGTTGTGCCTTATGTCATTACCAAAGCGAGTCTTGTGCTGACATACAAAACCGGTGATCAGCAGGCATCCGGCACTCAGGCTCCCGATACTACTACAAGTAACCTGGCTCCAATGACAATAGAGGAGTTTAGCGCACAATTCACATCTTACGATCCGGAACTTTATGCTGAACAGAACACCATTATTCGTACTGATCCCTGGGGCTGGCTTGCCTACAAGGAAACCATTACAATCCACAACGTAGGTCCAAACCCCGAAACATCTGTAATCTTCCAATTTCCAACCTATGCAACGGAGATTCGAGTATTCGATGGAGTTGGACTTCTCGCAGAATCAATGACTAGTATCGAGGGCGACTTCAATTCATCGCGCTATGTCACTATCGACCTACGTCGTGACCGCTTTGGTGATGATGGTCTATTGCCGGGCTTCAAGTACACCTTCAATATCGAATATGTTGTCCAGCTACCGGCCCATGAAGAATTAGTTGGTGGAACGAACCTGCTCACCATTCCAATGGGATCTATTGATGAGATGCTTGTGAAGCATCATATTGTTGATGTGGTTGTGCCTCCTTCTTTCATTACACTTGAGGCATCTCCAGGCTATAGGCTGCTCTACGGCGTATTTGATGCAATTTTCAGGTACGAAGCCTATAATGTTAGTGAGTATAACTCCATCAGCATTACTATGCTTTACCAAGTGTCTTTCAATATTGGAGCAAGACCTTTCGCAATTTCCATAATCATCGGTCTCGTAGCATTAGCATATGTTGCCTACAGGATAATAGAACTGCCCGAATCGGTTGCATCTGAAGAGGATGATATGCAAGCTGCATCAGAGAAACGTCAGGTCGGTGCCCCATCAGAGGTATTGAGCGAGTTTGCTACTCTATATTCAAAGAAAACAGCGCTCAATCTGGATTTAGAAAAACTTGAGGCTGCAAGACGGAGAGGGAAAGTCAAAAAGCGCGAGTTCATGATTCGAGAACGGGATTTGAAGGCACAGCTTGAGGAGATAGATTCAAAGCTGCCTGAAATCAAGGAGGAGCTTTCAAAACACGGATCGAAATATCGAGATTTGGTTGGCCAGCTTGAGCTTCAGAACGAGAAAATCGAGGGCGCGAAGGCAGGTCTAAGACAGCTTCTGCTTCGCAAGAAGAAGCAGCGAATCAGCAGAGCCGCCTTCGAGAAGTCTCGTCAAGATTATCTCAAGACTATTCAGAAGGCCACAACTGCAATTGATAGGACACTCCTCTCTATTCAGGAGGAGGCAGGGGACATCTAGTCCCCCTGTCCTGTTTAGCAAGTCTTATCAGGCAAACAACCAATCGCACTTCCCCAAAGGGGGCATAACTATGAGAGAATTCCTGAATCGCGATGAGGTACGCGTCCGCGAGCTGTTAGAACCTGATACCAAAGCGTTAGAGATGTATCAATATTTGTCGGGTTCCCCCAAGGTACAATCCTATCTCAAAACCGCAAACCGAATGGCTGTTTCGCGTCTTGGCTACACGGACCATGGTCCTGTGCATGCCGAAGTTGCTACTTGGTATGCCTTGAAGGCTTTTGACATTGTAGATGAAACATTCCAACCTAATGTGGTTGCTGAGGGCATAGGTGATACCGATGATGCCCGTTTGGTTGTACTTGCCTCAACATATCTTCATGATATCGGGATGGTCGTCCATAGAAACGAGCATCCTCAGGCCGCAATTCTCTTGGCAGCACCTATTCTTGAGGAGAAACTTCGAGAAATCTATGCTGACCCTGCAGTGGCGACAGACATTATGAGCTTCATCCTTCATGGCATCTATGCTCATGATGATGATACACAGTGTTTAACCCTTGAAGCCGGACTTACAAAGATTGGTGATGGATGTGATCTTACTAAGGGTAGAACAATCATTCCTTACCATAAGGGAAAGGTTGACATCCACTCCGTCAGTGCAATGGCGATACGGGACCTTGATCTTGACCGAGGGAACAAACCACTTCGCTTGACAGTAGGGATGGATAATCCTGCAGGTGTCTTTCAAGTGCAAGCCGTGCTTGAGAAGAAACTCTCCACCTCTGGCCTTAGTGACCATGTAGAGATTGATGTTCTAGTCAATGGCAATCGCCTTGTACTATCTAAGGTCAAACGACTCTTCAGGGTTCATATGGCAGACCCTCCCGAGCCAATTGTCCGAGAAAAGGAGTAGATGGCACGCCATCTAGACCAAAGGCACTTATTTCGAAAGACTGGTTTCTACTCATGGAAATCAGAAGATATCGCCCCGAAGACAAGGACCAAATCATTCCGCTTATTGCAGAATATCGTGTATTCCTTTCAGATCTTAAATCGGTTAGAAGGAATCCTGATTTCGAATTGGCAAGTATTGAACTAGGTGACTATCTGTCCACTGGGTACTCCATCTATGTCGCATCTTCTGATGGACACCTCTTTGGATACTTGGTTTGTCGAATCGATCAGAACATTGTGTGGGCAGAGTCTCTCTTTGTGAAGGAGTCTGAACGAAGAAGGGGGATTGGGTCCGCTCTGTATGCCGAAGCTGAACGTCTTGCTGAGAAGCTAGACTCAGAAACGGTCTACAACTGGGTTCATCCAAACAATACTGGAATCATTCTGTTCCTAAAGAAGCGAGGATACAATGTTCTCAACCTTGTTGAGATACGCAAACCTTGGACTGGAGAAGAGAATCTCTCAACGGTGCAAGTGGGCAATCACCAATTCAAGTACTGAAGAGATGGTAGCCCCGCCAGGACTCGAACCTGGGTCTCCGAGGCATTTCATCAAGGAGTGAATCTCAATGATTCCAAAACCCGAAATGCTGGACCGGTTTGCATAGGTTCCAAAGAATCCTATTCTACACCACGGGGCTAGTGCTTTGGCATCTAGTGGTAGGCTTCATTCTCATTTTAAAAAGTATTCTAAGCCACCGTTGGGTTACTGATGTTTCAGGCATAGCTGAATTCGAAATCTGTTCAACCCTTTGAAGAAAGACCGAATGGTACGCCTTTATCGATAATTCTGGATGGAATTCGGCTTTTCCACTTCTCCAAGAATTTTGTTTCTTCGATTCTCTGCTTTCCATCCATTCTCAGGTCATCAGGCAGCATACACGGTATTGTATCAATCACAGGATACCAGCGACCACACTTCTGACAGGTAATGAGCGCTTCATCAATCTCCTCAAAAGTTTCGTCACCAAGATTCTCCTGATGCTTTTCAAAAACCTCGATTCCAAGATTTCCTCTGCAATCCTTTGCAGGACAGATGAGTAGATCCATGAGCCATGGTTTCAATGCTGATGCCTCCGGTTAGTCGAAGCGCGAATTGCTGCTATGGTGTTAAAAACTATTCGAGGTTCCTAGTTGTCCCCAAAGGGTTCAAAACGAAAGCCTATTGTGGGAGAAGTTCCGGACAAGCGCAGTGCAGCTGTGAGGCTGATATACTATGGAGAAGCACCCCTGGATTCCAATGACGGAAGATATTCGAGCTGAGATGCTCCAATCAATGGGAAAGAAAGAGATAGCCGACCTGTTTTCGAATATCCCTTCGAAGTTCCAAATTAAGCGTGATTTGGACCTGCCTGCATCACACTCTGAGATGGAGGTCGCTCAGAGGCTGACCGAACTCGCTTCGAAGAATACTCCTGCCGACACTGGACGGGTCTTCCTTGGTGCTGGTGCAGCACTACACTACATACCTGCTGCTGTTCCTGCCTTGGCAGGTCAATCTGAGTTTGTCACGTCATATACGAGCTATCAACCCGAGATTAGTCAGGGCATGCTCCAAACACTCTTTGAGTATCAGAGTATGATGGCTGAGTTGTTATCTGTGGAAGTGGTCAACAGCAGCATGTATGATATGGCAAGCGGTCTTGCTGAAGCAATCTTAATGTGCGCTCGAGTGAAGAAGGGACGTACGACATTTCTCTTGCCAGGATCGATTAATCCGTCACATTACCAAGTATCAAAGACATATGCAGAGCCTCATGGAATCGAACTCCAAAAGGTTGATTTTGATATTCAAACAGGATTGATGTCCCTCACTGACCTTGAATCAAGACTTGACAGTACTGTTGCTGGAGCATATATTGAGAACCCAAGCTATTTGGGATTCATAGAAACTCAAGTTGAGAAAATTGCAGATTTGACTCATAATGCAGATGCTCTTTTTGTAGTGGGTTCTGACATAATGTCTCTAGGAGTTCTACGCTCTCCCGGCGATTATGATGCCGATATTGTGGTGGGAGAGGGACAGGGGTTGGGTTCTCCTGTTTCTTTCGGAGGCCCATTGCTAGGTGTGTTTGGCTGTAAGGATGACATGAAGCTGATAAGACAGCTTCCAGGTCGACTTGTAGGAATGACGCACACCACAGAGGAACCGTATGAGCGCGGATTTGTGTTAACACTAAGTCCACGAGAACAGCATATCAGAAGGGAGAAAGCAACAAGCAATATCTGTTCTAATCAGGCACTTGTAGCAGTCACAGCTGCAGTTTACGCTGCAACGATGGGTCCAAGCGCCTTTCGGGACCTGGGTGAAACGGTAGCGTACAAGTCTCATTACGCAGCCAAGAGGCTGAACGAAATCAAAGGCGTCAAGGCTCCCGCCATAGGTCAGTCTTTCTGGAAGGAGTTTGTAGTTCAATTCGAAACCGGCATGGCTGCACAAACGGTTCATGAGGGACTTCTGAGGAGAAACCTGCATGGTGGAAAGATACTGACAGATGAGTTTCCTGAACTGGGTCAATCGATGCTGTTGTGTGTAACTGAAAAGCACTCCAAAGAGGTCATAGATGAGATGGTATCTTCGATTGCAGAGATTGTCCAACGTGGGGGTGCTGAATAATGACTAAGGGAACTGAAACACTGGATGCTCGATATAGGCAGGCAAAATGGAAGGAACCCCTTCTCTTTGAGCAATCTACCTCCGGCAAGATAAGTCACAAGTATCCAAAAATCCATGATGAGCTCAAGAAGGAAGTTGGCACCCTTGAATCAATTATTTCTCCCGAAATGCTAAGGTCTAACCCTCCTTCCTTGCCAGAGCTTTCAGAGTTACAGGTGGTTCGTCACTTTACAAGGCTCTCTCAGATGAACTTCTCGGTATCATCGGGGACATATCCACTAGGCAGCTGCACTATGAAATACAACCCGCTCATTAACGACTGGGCGGCCAATCTTCCGGGATTTTCATGGCTACATCCGCTGCAGGATGTGTCCAACTGTCAAGGGGCATTGGAGTTGATGTGGGAGCTCCAGCAATGGCTGGCTGAGATAACCGGAATGGATGCAGTCACGCTGCAGCCAGCCGCAGGAGCGCAAGGGGAGTATACTGGAGTTATGATCATTCGCGAGTACCATAAGTGTATCACAAACGAATGCAAACAACGCGATGAGATACTTATCCCCGATGCTGCTCATGGAACAAATCCCGCCTCTGCTGCTATGGCTGGCTACAAAGTCGTTGTCATCCCTTCAAGTAAGGAAGGCCTTGTTGACCTTGATGCACTAAAGGCTTCGGCCGGACCCAAAACTGCCGGGCTCATGCTGACAAATCCGAACACAATTGGAGTCTTTGAGAAAGATATCGAGCAGATTGCTGGAACTGTGCACGATGCTGGAGGTCTTCTCTACTATGATGGAGCCAATCTAAACGCCATCATGGGAATAACTCGGCCCGGCGACATGGGTTTTGATGTTGTACACATGAACCTGCACAAGTCATTCTCTACGCCACACGGTGGGGGTGGACCTGGCGCAGGAGCGGTAGGCGTCAAGAAGCAACTGGAGGAATTTCTTCCGATACCCCTAATTGTCAAGCACAATGATGCTACCTTCAAATGGGACTACAACAGGCCAAGGTCTATTGGGAAAGTGCATGGCTTCTATGGCAACTTCGGAGTCCTAGTCAGGGCATACACATACATCTATTCGCTTGGCAAACAGGGGATTCCAAGCGTTGCAGAGAATTCTGTTCTGAATGCCAACTATGTGGCACATCATGTTAGAAGAATCAAAGGGTTCAGTTTGCCCTATTCTCAGGATGCTCCAAGAATGCATGAATGTGTTATTTCCGCTGAGAAGCTCCATGATGAAACCGAAGTATCTGCGATGAATGTGGCAAAGCGCCTACTCGATTTCGGAATTCATTCCCCCACAGTTTACTTCCCCCTCATTGTTCCAGAAGCACTGATGATCGAACCTACTGAAACAGAGTCAAAGGAGGAACTTGACCAGTTCATCGCAGCCATGGAGCAAATCTCAAAGGAATCCTACGAATCTCCCTCCGTTGTGATGAACGCTCCTCAGTTCACAGCTCTTCGCAAGCTCGATGAGTATGTTGCGGCGCATCCGAAGACGCTTACGCTCTCTTGGCGAATGCTCAAGAAACGCGAAGATGAGGAGCAAACCCAATAATCAGTGACTTGGCATAGTGACCGAAACTATTACAGCCTTTCGAGTGAATGGTGTTGGTTGAAATGATATTCAAGAAGAACGCAGGACGTCACACAATCTACTTCGAGGTACGTGAGATTGGCAACGATCTACTTGTTGCAATATTCGGCGGTGACGAGCATCACATAGGGGGCGTTGCCGTTTCTTATCCTACTCCAAGCCATTATCGTAGCGCTACCACGGTCAGCCTCAATAGCATAACCCTCCCTGGACACAAAGACTACATTGTGGCCAACTCCACAGCATTATCACTAGGTAAAGCCCTAAATCGACCTGTGGTAGTAACGGTAGGAATTCACTACGATAACGCGACCAAGACGGAAATTGATGAGATAGTCCAGGTTGTGGAATCTCTCACAAATGAAATGATTTCACACTATCAAAAGCCTGAATAGCGTAGAAGAGAGGACATCCAAAGGTCATTGAAGTGCGAGTGAGATTCAAGTCATTTGGTCCCTTTCGAAGAGCTCTGGGAACTAGCATGTTAGAGTTTGAAGTCAAAAGCGATGCAACCGTCGAAGACGTGCTTTATGGTGTAATCGAAATTGGTGGGCCAGAATTGAAGCGGCTTATCATGGAGAGGACACATATTAGTGGGAATCTAATTGTGATGCTGAACAAGAGGGATGTAAATACTCTTGGTGGACTTGGAGTCGTCGTGAAGGAAGATGATGAGATTGCCATTCTTCCGCATGTTCAAGGAGGCTAGGTGTTACTAGAGATGTCGGCAAGCTTCTATTTGGAAACGTACGGATGCTCGCTGAACACTGCCGATTCAGACATCATTGTTGGGCGATTGAATCAAGTTGGCTTGAACCGCACAGAAATCCTTCGTGATGCAAGTCTAATTCTTGTAAACACCTGCGGAGTGAAGGAACCAACAGAAGACCGTATCATTCATCGTCTCGATACTCTATCAAAAATGGGAATTCCAGTCATCGTTACTGGCTGCCTGCCCCGCATATCATTACGGCGGGTAGAGTCTGCTATTCCTACTTTTGCCGCAATCTTGGGGCCGCAATCAATAGATTCCCTCGGAGAAATCTCAAGAAGGGTTCTTGAGGGCGAACGAGGTATAATACATCTAGAATCTGATTCGACTTCAAAGCTAAGCTTCTTTGAGGGTCCACCCAATAGTGTGATTTGCACTGTACCCATCTGTGAAGGTTGCCTAGGCCATTGTTCCTATTGTGCTGTGAGATTCGCAAGAGGCGCAGTACAAAGCTATTCCATAGATGAAATTCACAAGATCGTTGAAAGATGCATACATCTTGGCTATCGAGAGATTCGTCTGACATCTCAGGATGCAGGTGTCTTTGGTCATGATACTGGTGAGAATCTGCATCAACTCCTGCACTCACTGTCAAACATACCTGGCAGTCATCGTTTTCGCCTCGGAATGTTCAATCCAAATCTGGTCGTTGACAGCATAGGTAACCTCCTTTCAGCAATGAAATCTGATTGCTACTTCAAGTTCTTTCATGTGCCTCTTCAAACTGGAAGCGATGAATTGCTTGAAAAGATGGGCAGACAGTACACTGTGGACCAATGGGTCAACGTAGTCCATACAATAAAACAATCCTTCCCAAAAGCCACTATTGCCACAGACATAATTGTTGGATTCCCTGGTGAAACCAATGTTGACTTCGACCTCACTATGGGATTATTGAGAAGAATCTGCCCTGATGTGGTGAATATTTCAAAGTATGGTGACCGCCCAGGAACAGCAGCCTCAAAATCCAAGGAGAAGGTCGAAACTGGACTAAAGAAGACGAGAAGCCGAAATCTTTCGACTGTGGTTTCCAAGATGATACAGGATATCAATAGCACTTGGATTGGTTGGAATGGCGCGGTAATTGTGACCGAGAAAGGATCCAAGGGTGGCGTAGTATGCAGAAACTTCGCATACAAACCCATTATTTTGGGAGAATCTGTACCCCTAGGAACAGAACTGAACGTCCGTATTACCTCGGCTGAGAGAACCCATCTAGTGGCTCACAGATGGCGAGATTGAATATCAATCTCCACTGGTTCCTCACTTCCGGCGCTCTTTCTTGCCGCTTCTACAACTTCAAGGGCAAGGAGACCATCCTCAAGTCCAACTTTCGGTTGCTGATTCGTTTCTATACAGTTAAGGAAATCAGTAATGACCTGCTGAACTGGCTCTCCGTATACCTTTATTGTTGCACCCCGCTCAGGAAGACTCAGAGTTCTGCCATCCGCCTCTGGCGCCTCATCAAGATCTTGAACCTTTATGATCTGTCCGAAGAGGTCCAATGCAAGAGTACCCTTAGAGCCTGAAACGTCCATGCTACGTTTTCTTCCGACATATTGGCGAGATAGATGGAAGAAATGCTCGGTACCGCTCTCGAACTTGACAAGAACCGCGCCAGTATTCAGTATTCCACTTCTTGTACTGCATTGTGCATAGAGCCTTGCAGGACCCCTGCTAATTCTTGACATGATATCGAAATCGTGCACCCCAATATCTTCAAAGACATCCCCCAATGATGCTATTCTTGATGGCTGGACATACCCTCGCCTATCGTGGATGATTGTATGGGGTTCTCCAATTGCACCTTTTCGAATCAGTTCCAAGGCACGTTCCACCACAGGGTTGTATATCTCCGAATGTCCTACGAGTGTGCATATGTCCCTTTTTCGGAGAATCTCTGCTACCTTCCTGGCATCTTTCAAGGTGCTTGCCAAGGGTTTCTCAATCAGAATCCCCCTGAGGCGATCGTGCTTCTTCGCCACTTTCTCTGCAATCTCTGCATGAGTAGAGGTAGGAGTCGAAATAATAATCCCATCAAGGCTCTGCTGCTCAATCATCTCCGAGTAGTCGCTGAAGGCTCTTGATCCGTATATATCAACAACTTGCTTAGCCTTCTCTGCTTCCATATCTGTCACGCCAGCCAAGGCGCGCATACTACTCAGTATTCGAGCGTGGATTCTACCCATGTTGCCTGCGCCAATGATGCCAATCCTTGGGGTCGCCGTTTCGTATCACTCCTTTCTGCATTTCTTCGTCTATGCGCCTCCTTTATAGCTTATCGTTAGCAAGTTCACGGCATACAAGACCAGAATGCCCGCGATGATTACTTGGTGTTTGTGCTAGGCTTTTACAGCTATAGCGCTCAAAGATGCAATAGATTGTCAGTATGGCCTTATATCAACTCAAGACGACTCTTGCTTGTAAGGACTAATGCAATGAACTGGGTTCGAGCGGGGCCTTATCCAGCAGTTTCGGAGCCTTAGTCGTCCAATCCGCCCACCAATTGGTCGTGGCTGATTCCTTCCACGCCCTGCATCCCCAACCTCCTGCTCGCTGAAACCCGAAGGCTTCCGAAGACAACTCCCTCCAAGGGTCCGCTCCTATGATGCGGGTTGCCTCCCCCGTATCGGGGCGGACCCAATCAAACCATCCGGCGTTTCTTGAAACCCATGCCTTTTTCTTTCCCTGTAGGACTCCTATAGACCCATAAATGCTTCCTCCAGATATTAGGAAAAGAATTCGCGCCGATTTTGGGCCAGAAAGAGCTGATGCTGTAGAGTCTAGCCTTACGGACTTCAGAATGCGTTTCATTGAGGTATACAAGGAAACCCCCAGTCCGCGTATCTTTCGGTGCATTCTCCGACTCGCCTCCGGCGACGAAGCCTCCCTAGCAAGGCACATACATGTCACATTAACGGATTGGCGTGATATTATTCTCTGGGCTGAATACGATAAGGACCGAAAAAGGGTTTTCAACGGGAACCGACGTTTTGCAGATCAGTCTTGAGAAGCTGCAACCTGAAACGGTTAAAGTGCATGTGTATTGGTGGGCACAGGTATCACCAGAGAGTAGACAGCAGCCTAAATCAAATCTGTTTGGGCTTCTCTATTTACTCCTGATAACGGGTGCAGGAATGACTTACTTCACTGAAGATAGCATGATTCAGCAGCAACCAGTAGTGATTGACACATTACAAGAGCCTGCAGCTTATCCTTTGTCCAAGGATTGGTGCAATCAGAGCTAGATACCCACGTCAGTTGACCAACAACTTATTTTAGGGAGTACTGCTTCCGGAACATCAAGAGGGTATGGGTATGAAGAGAAAGATACTGGTTTTGATAGTCACTTTGCTACTGGCCGGTTCTCTGCTATACATTTCTGTAATAGGCCCGAGTCAACAGGAGTCAACTGAATTTCAGATTCGCGAATCCTCTTCCGCTCTTGAATCAGGTGCTGTGACTCTTGCACTGACTAATCTTGAAGACACTAATTTGACAATAAAATTCGAATCCGGAACGCACCTCTGCTCAATTGATGTGGTTCTTTATGAACCTGCAACTGCTTCATCAGCTTTCGATTTTGATTTGCTTAGTGACCCCAACCGTATTCAATTTGAGGGACTGGCTCGCATCAAATCCCTAGACATCGTTCTTGCAACGAGTCGTGATTACACCATTATCGTTGCTAGAGGTTGCACGAATCTTGATTCCTCAATCTTCATTGCAAATGGAGCACGAATTGCCACGGGGCTTTATTACTATGCAAGCGGTGAATTGACATTCAACATAGCTGAGTCAGCATCATACATTAGAGGCGAGTACATACTTGGTGAAGGCGGTATTGATGTCTGTGACATCTATGTTAACCTTCAAGATGATCTTGTGGGCCGAATATACATGGGGGGTTCTAGCATCAACATTCTGGAGAACGTTGGGTGGTATTCTACTTCCTTGCCAGGGGAGTACGAAACCGACTCCTCTTCAGAAGATGTTGATATTACACTTTATGCTACTGAAATAAATGCGCGACTATTCGACTAGGAACTAGAAAGAGAACGCACTGTGATTCCATTGGACGAAGTATCATACTGCATCAAAAGAAGATGGTGCGGAGGGCGAGATTTGAATACGCGCCCCGAGTCTACGAATTACTCGGAGTCTCGCGAACTCCTACGAGACTAGGCCCTCAACCTAGCGCCTTTGGCCAGGCTTGGCAACCTCCGCACTTGTGGATGTTCGCACCCAGTGGGTTGGTCACAAAACGACTTCCTACAAGTGATAAGGATTTCTATCTGATATTCTGAATTTATGAATCGAAAACGAGAGAATTGCTTTGAACAGAAGGAGCCACCATCAGGTGACAATCCGTCTGTCTTTCAGTGAATTACTATTACCTAGTAGTTCCAGCAAGCCATTCGAACAAAGCTGGCTTGTTAGGCCTATTAGGGGCCTTTCTTGTATCATTGTTATTTTTCATTTCAAATTTCACCTCGTGGAAGTTAACTTCTCATTTGATGTCGTATAAAGTTGTGGGAGGCTGCACAAGAAAATTGAAGGTTGATAAAGCCCAAATGAAGAAGAGAAAGCTGGAAGAAACCTATTGTTGGAGGATCAAGACAAAGTTGACCGAAGCCATGGTCTGCCCTGAATGTGGGAAAACGATGGAGAGGGGGTATCTCACTGCCAGAGAAGGTATCTACTAGAATAGAACGGTTCCAAGATTGATACCATCCGGGATTCCTCTCACTAGGGATGTTCAACCCGTGTTCCGAAATGGCTGCATTCGAGCTTATCGATGCAAAGAATGCAGAATTCTTAGATACTTCGAGGGCTCAAAGATGTGGGACAAATGACATGGATTGGCCAATCAATTGGTTAGAACGGATAAAGCCATGTAACATCGGGGTCTCTCAGTTCAGCTCGGCTCCCTGCTCTTCCAGAAGACCTTTGCCTCCTCCTCAAGCTTATCGAGCCTGTCATAGTAATCAGGAAACTCGGTGAGGTGGGCCAAGGCAATCTTACCCGTCATCAGTGCATCGTCGTCAGTCACGTTTGTAAGTTGGTTGCGTCGTCCATGTTCCAATTCGACGTCCATCCCCTTTCGAAATTGCTCCACATCAAACTCATCCCACTTTATGCCAAGCTTCTCGCCAATCTCCTTTGCTGTCTTCTTTGTGAATGATTCTATGAGTGCCATACACAGCTTACGGGCGTCAGGGAGTTATATCATTTTGGCACAGAGAGCAAGGTTTCCAATCCTGCAAACCTAGATATACCGCACAAAGAAGAAATGGAGCCCCGAGGGGGATTTGAACCCCCGATCACCAGCTTACGAAGCTGTCGCCTTAGACCACTTAGCCACCGGGGCTTGACTGGAGCGGATTGCTTTTTGAATCGTTATAAAAGTTTATCATGAAACCATAATGTCATGCGTTAGAGGTTTCCCAATGAAGACCGGCGAGTTGGGCGAGCGCAACTTCCTGAAGACCATCGAGCATATGATTACAGTACCGGAGGGAGCGAAGCTTGGTTTTGATGATGATGCATCAGATGTGCCACTATCAAAGAATCAACACATCCTTGTGAATGTTGATACTTTCGTAGGCACGACTGATTGGCTTCCTGGGATGACTGAAGCCCAGGTTGGCAGAAAGACTGCTGTCATGGCATTAAGCGACATTATCGCGAAAGGAGGTACCCCCATGGCGACCATGCTCTCTCTTTGCGTTCCGCATGATTATGATGTCATTGCCACACAGGAACTGATACGAGGATTCTCTCAGTATTGCATGAAAAAAGGAATACCCTTCATGGGCGGGGACTTGGGGGCTTCAAATGACACTGTTCTTACTGGGGTTGCAGTAGGCGTGGCTCCACCTGCTGGAATCATTACTCGTGGTGGTGCAAGAGAAGGCGATGTCATAGCAGTGACTGGCGACTTCGGGCTTACTTCCGCTGCTTATGAAATATTATTGAAGGGTGAGGAGGCTGAAGAGGCATTTAGGAGACAGGCCATCGCAGCTGCATACAAGCCGGAAATCACATTTGGGCTGATACCAGCCTTAGCTGAAGAGGGCGCTGTGACTTCCTCCATGGATAGTAGTGATGGGCTTGGAATAACCCTTAACACAATGGCCTCTCAGAGTGACCTTGCTTTTGTCATCGAAACATTGCCTGCAGCTGAAGGCGTTGTATACTTCTCCAGAAATCTGTACATTACTGAGCGACGTATGGTGTTTGAAGGGGGCGAGGAGTTCATCTTGGTAATCACAGTTCCATCTGACAAATGGGATAAGGCACTCGAAATTGCAGGAAATCTACACATTCCCTTGAAAGAGATTGGCTACACAAAAGCAGGTCAAGGAGTTGTCCTCGAAACATCAGAAGGATTCCTTGAAGTACCACCAAACGGGTATGACAACTTCCGGGAGTGGGAATAACTGGATCGGGTCGTCCTAGTTGATGGTTATGTTGATGAACCTACCTGCCTAGGAGTACCTCCCTACATCAGTCCCTATCCCCGATATATTGCCGGTTCAATATGGACAAACTCCCCCAAGACTGAGATACTCTACCAGACAATTGACCAGATTCGGGGTATGGAAGATCCACAGCGCGTATGGGCTACAGCAGACATGCTGATTCTCATTGCAGGAATGATAGTCCCTGGGAAGTACATCGGGGGCACGCCAATCTCTGTCAATGAGGCACGCCGTTTCTTTTCTGATAATAGGCTCCTTCAGATTCCCAAATTGCTAGTGGGACCGTGGGCTCGATTTGGATGCGGTCTTGAAGGAGGAAAGCTTGCGCTAGCTCCAGATTTGCTCAGTCCACCCTTTGACTTCATTGTGGCTGGGGATGCTGAAATAGTTCTATCAGAAATGGCAAGAACCGGCTGGGTCCCCTCCGATGTTGACTTGTCACTCTCTCGTCAAAGCCCCGATGAAATCAGGGCATTTGCAGTACGTGGGGCCAATCTCGTCGTACAGCATCCGGGGCACACTTCTGGGTCTGTAATATGCGAGATTGAAACTTACCGTGGCTGTCCCCGCTATTTGTCCGGCGGCTGTTCATTTTGCACCGAGCCACTATATGGGCATCCGAAACAAAGAGCGGCAGTTGATATTGCTGCGGAAGTGCAGGCCCTCTACGAAAATAACATTCGGGCTTTTAGGGTCGGAAATCAAGCTGATCTCTTCACCTATGGTTCTCCCGAGATTGGCGAAGAGGAGTTCCCACGTCCTTCACCGGCAAAGATTGAAGACCTATTCTCAAGGATACGCCAAGCGGCGCCTGAATTGCTTGTTCTCCACATCGACAATGTGAATCCCGGTACGCTTGCCAGGTATCCAGAGGAAAGCCGTGCGATCGCAAAGACCATTGTAAAATACCACACTACAGGTGATGTTGCCGCACTAGGAGTCGAATCACTCGATCCAGAGGTACGAAAAAAGAATAATCTCAAGGCTGACGAGGACCAAGTACTGAAAGCCATTCAGATACTCAATGACGTTGGAGGCGATCGTCCTCCAAGAGAGCTTCCACATCTCCTCCCAGGAATAAACCTGCTATATGGGCTTCCGGGAGAGAGTAAGAGAACACTAGACCTGAATCTGGCGTTTCTCGAACGAGTTCTTGCTGAAGGGCTTGTTCTCCGCAGGATTAACATCAGACAGGTCATTGGATTTCCAGGGACAAGAACAAATTCCAAGACAAAATCCGCAATAAAGCGGCACGAATTCATTCGCCATAAGACGAAGATTCGTGAAGCAATTGATGTTGAAATGCTTCGGCGTGTTGCCCCTTCTGGCACTATCATAAAGCATGTCTTTGTTGAGAGAAGGGAGGGTAATTTTCTGCTTCTAAGGCCACTCGGGTCCTACCCTCTGCTTTGCTATATGCCCGAGGGACAAGGACTCGGAGATCGTAGGGAGGTCTTTGTTGTTGACCATGGTCCTAGGTCCGTTACAGTTCTTCCTTTTCCCCTAAGGCCAAGTCTGGCCTCCATGGCGCAATGGAAGACAATTCCGGGATTTGGCGCAAAACGAGCAGCTCGCCTAAAATCAGCATCTAACCTCCGCAACTATCATGATATTGAGGGGCTCATCGATATTGGTATTCCGAAGTGGCTAAGGCAATCACTGCACTTTGGGTAGAGATAATCGAGTGTCGGGCTTGTTTTATGGCGGGCCCGGCCGGATTTGAACCGGCGACCTCTAACTTAGAAGGCTAGCGCCCTATTTGTGCCCAGACAGGAGAGATCCTGTATGGTCCATACTAGGCAACGGGCCCCTGAAATCCGAGTGGCCTTCCTTATGCTTATAGACCCTTCGTTATACAGTTGCACTTCTTGATTCAAAATGGTTTTGCCCAGCATTACTGGGCATTTTGCACATTGAGGAAATGGAAGTAGGGGCCCGGGGTTAAATGAGATAGCCCCGGGCGAGATGGGTGTGTGAAACCAAGAAAGACTAGTTATCTAACTTAACTTTCGAGCCTTACAATATAAGGTGCCCAGTATTTACTAGCTGCTGAGGGCTTAAAGAACGAAAGCTGGTGGGTACATCACAAAGTACTGAATGACTATTGACAGAAGTATTCCACTGGCAACCAATCCCTTCCCTCTCTTGGAGTTGACCTCTGTGAACCAAAGAATAGCTCCAACAAGGACAACAATTACGCCTGATATTCGGCCAATGAAGATTAGGAAGTCCCAGATTTCCATGAAGTATACAGATATCATATTCATGAAGTCTGTCAATGGACTAAGAAGCAGGCCTGACTGCAAATTCCACACCACAAATTCATCAACCAGTACGCAATATAAACTCCTGAGGAAAACCTGCAAAGCGTCGCCTAGACATCCTTGCTACTTGCCCTGTAGACCTTCGCAAAATGCATGAACATTCTTTCCGAGGTCCTGAAAGTTGTACCCCCCCTCAAGAAGACCGTAACATCGCCCTTCACATCTTTCTTTGGCAAAGTCATTCATCATCCTGCCAATCTCTCGGAACGCGTGTGTCGATAGGTTTCCTCCCCAGTCATCCTCGTACTGATCAAACCCTGCAGAAGCTACCATGATGTCTACATCGGGTGCAGCATCTAAGGCCTCCCGAACTTCCGCAAGATACGCATTGTCTCGTTGACTTCGTGGGTTCAAGATGACATATCCCGCCCTATCACCGAGGATGTCAATATTCCCATCTCCAGTGTGAAGATCGAAGTCAAGAATGAATGCCGATTTGATAATCCCCTGCTCTTCTAGGTCCAACAGTGAGATGGCAATATTGTTATGATAACAGAATCCCCAGTAGCTATTGCGTGACGCATGATGCCCGGGGGGACGAATCAGACCAAAAGCCGGCTCCCCTTTAGCTGCAATATGTCCGGTAAGAATGGCACCTCCTGCTGCAAGAGATGCCATCTCATAGAGCAGACCGCCTCTCATGAAATCACTATCGCTTTTCACACTCTCTAAGTGATTCTGGCCATGCGCACGAAGTATCTGTTCATCAGTAGCTGGTTCCGGTGTAAGAAACTCATATCCAGGGGTTTTACTAAGCATCTCAACAGCGCTCTCAAGTCTACCTGGGGCTCCAGCTGGAGTACTATCGTACGGTTGTAGCATGAGGGGATGGTATACGATTTTCACGAGAATTAGTATGAACCGCACTGCCATTTCTTTTTGTTGGCCAGCTCATTTTGCCATGTCTACGGATAATCTTCAATGGCGTCGGAGATCCAAATGCCAGATTAGATGCAAGATGCCGCAAAAATAGAATCAATGGACAGACAGGCTTGCTACCTGTCCATCCGTCTAAGCTAAGGAAACATCTTAGAGTAGAAGGTTCATTTCTTGGTTTACCCGAAAAGACTACCAAGGCCTGCAACTTCTTCCTCTTCTTCCTTCTCTTCCTCTTTCTTCTTCTCCTCAGCGGCAGGAGCTGCAGCTGCGGCGCCACCCGCAACAGGAGCTGCTGCCATCGCCATAGGCATAGCTGCGCCTTTCAGGGCTTCATCAATATCAACCCCTTCCAGAGCTGCCAAGAGGGCCTTGATTCTACCCTTGTCAGGTGTCACACCTGCAGCGGTGAGGACGGCCTCCATGCCCTTAGCATCTACCTTCTTTCCAGCTTTGTGGAGCAGAAGTGCGGAATATACGTACTCCATGTTTTTCTACCTCGTTTTCTATCCAAACAGGCCTGAGAGGCCTGCAACTTCTTCCTCCTCATCTTCCTCTTCTGGTTCCTCTGGTTTTGCATCCGGCTGCGTAGCCGATGTAGTGGCTGGCGCAGCAGTAGCAGCAGATCGAACTTGGTCGAGCATATCCGAGGGTATTGCCTTTGGATCCTTCTCTGATATAGCCGCCGCGAGGGCAAACACTTCTGAGTTTGCCTTAGCAAGGAACTCGCTAAGCAAATCCGGCGTGAAGAAGCCAAGACTGAGTGCTAGGCTTTTCGCTTCTCTGTCTGCCTTTACGATTATCATTGGCATTGTATCAGTTGTGGGATATCCAGAATTGATTGAGAGATTGACTGCGTATTGATGGCCAAGAATGACGCTCTGAAAGAGGCCTTCTAGGTCAACATCGAAGCTTTCTGTTGTAAGAACAGATCCATCTGTATATGCTGCAATCAGCTTCAGTTGAAGCTCCATTGGCTCTATTCCGAGCCTTGTCAGCATCAAGGCCATGGCATTAGAAATCACATCTCCGGCCTTGACAGCAACCGTGTCATCGATGATATGAATCACACCACCCTTGACACGGGATGGAATCTTGAGAGCTGCAAGCTCGCTAATGAAGGGACCCGGAGCTACACCCGTATTCATAGCCGGAACCATGATGTCCTTTGGTGCAGTCTGGCCACCCTTAGCCGGTGCAGGAGTCTTGTTCTCACGCAGAAACTTGCTGAGGGCAAAGGGATCTTCGTTACTGAAGACAAAGGCTACGGGCCCCTTAACATAGTCAATTAGGGGGTCTATTCCCTTGACCTTTGAAGCTTCAAGAGCTCTGATCATAAGCGTGTTGCGTGCCATCTTAATGTCTGCAGAGCCTCTCAGACTCTCTCTAATACCAGAGAGCTGTTTTGCACCTACTCCTTCCACATTCACAAGTCCAACCATTGCGCTTCCCTTGATTCGTGAGGAAAGCTCTTCCACTAGGTTGACTTTCCACTGTGGAATGTTCTTTTCGTATACTGACACCTGATCACCTCTCGACGCTCACATTAATGGGAGGTCCCATTGTGGTCTTCACTAACACACTTCCCACACGGTCAATGAAGCCCTTGCTGTGAACAAAACCAAGAATTGCCGCAATGTTGTCAGCAATCTCTCTGTCATCCATTTTCACATGCCCCACTTTCACGTGGAAAGTGGGTGTATTTCTCATTCTTATGCGAACGGTGCGCTGATACTGGTCAATCACTGCATTGAGGTCAGCTTGCGGTGGGAATGGCTTTGGCATTTTTCCTCGCGGACCTAATGCCTGACCAAGATACCGACCAACAAGAGGCATGGCATCAACGGCTGAGATGAAGAAATCGAAGGTCTTTGCAAGTAGCTTCCTCTCCTTCTTCTCTTCTCCAAGCTTGGGAATCTCTTCCTTGCTCACAACACGAGTCACACCTGCTTCTACTGCCTTATCAGCAAACTCGCCATCGCCAAACGCACACACCTTGACCGGTGGATACATTGCGTTGGGCAACACAACTTCTTGATTGAGCCTATTCTCAGGTTTTGAAATGTCCAACTCCTTCTTTCTGAAGTTGACTGCGACATCAAAGCTCTGCTCGAACTTTGTGCCTTTTTCATTACCCTTTGCGCGTGCCTCGGCAACCGCAGTTTCAATTACGTCAACATTGAATGACATATCTATCCCTCCCTAAGAGGTTCATCGAGTTGACTGTCCCAGAGGCCTTCACGAACCTCTTTCTGGAACTCCTTCGGTGTCTTTCCCTCGATTGTTACACCCATTGAAACACAGGTGCCCGATATTATCATTGCAGCGGTTTTCATCTCAAGCGCAGACAGGTCGTTCGCTTTTCCTTTCGCAATGGTCTTCAGCTGGTCAATGGTCAGGTTGCCTATTACGGCACTGCCTGCTTCTCCGGAACCTTTTGGCTGTCCAATCTCCTTGAGAATCAAAGCACTTGTTGGCGGAGTGCCTACTTCAACCTCGAAGCTCTTGTCAGATGGATTAACCGTGATTCTGACGGGGACCTTGAGTCCAGCAAAGGGCGCTGTTTCCTCATTGATCTTGGTGACTACCTGAAAGATATTGACACCAGTAGGCCCTAGAGCCGGACCAATCGGAGGACCTCCAGAGGCTTTACCACCTTCTACCATTGCCTCTACTACTATTGGCTTCTCGCTCAATTCTTGCACAACTCCTGATGCAGTAGGTTAACACACAGAAAGTGCATCACCGGGGTCGACCAGGCGGCACAACAAGAACGGCGTCCAGCATGGTCTACTGCATTCATTATCATCTTTCTTCACCCCTGACACAACGTCTTGCGTTAGTGTCTGTTTAAGGAGTTAAGGCTCTCCTTTGCAGGATTGTTTTAAGGCTTTTGGACTGACAATGGCCTAAGTAGTACTAGATAGGACGGTTGACTGGGCTAGTCATGGGCCCAGAATGAATCATCATCTTCTTTCTCGTCTTTGGCAGATGCCTCGGCGGCTGGAGCTTCTTCTCTCACTGCTTTTTCAACTATCTTTGCAAAGTCTGCATGTACGCGTATTGGGATTGTGTGTGGGCTATCCAACAATTCGAGGATGAGTTCCTCTTTGGCTGCCTCTACTCTGGCCACCTTTGCGCGTTCTCCCTTGAATGGCCCAGAGATGATTTCAACGACATCTCCAGTCGAAATACCCTCTGCTGCAGGCTTGGGTACAAGGAATTTGTCAATCTCATCAAAGCTCACCTTTCCTCCAACTCGTCCTCGGACATGTGGGACACCTGATATTGCCAGTTCAACATCCCTGAACTCGAGCGTTTCTAAGAATACGTACCCACGAAGGGTTTCGGGAACAAGAATTGCCATAACTCTGCCAACCAATGGGTTTTCAGAGATGAGCTTTGGTTCTCCATCTTTCTTTCCCTTCTTCTTGCAGCTCTTCATGTGCTCTGCTGTTGCAGCTCTTGAGGCAAAATCCTCGCCGCAGAATGGACACCCCCAAACATCGGTCTCACCAATGACTGCAGTTGTTATGAGGTCTGTAACGCCTCGTTCCTGGCCGATAGTCGTTCTAATTGCGTAGATGCTGTTTCTATGCTCCATTTCAGCACATCCAAGACTTAACTCTCAAGAAGGCACAGCGCCAAACTTGCGCTATGGGTTCTAAGGGACATGTTTTGAATGCCAGTTCAACACTTAGGAATTTCGTCTATTATGTGGTTGCAGTTCCCCAATCGCCTGTAATGACGATCATGAATACTTGGACAATGAAGCTGAGCATACCCACCAAGAGCATCGCAAGAACGGTTATCCTTGCGCTTAGCCAAAGCTCTTTCCTTGATGGTTTGGTAGCAAGCTTCAGTATTCGCCTGCTTTCTTTGATGAAACTGCTAATTCCCAAACTGGCTTCACATCCCTATACAGGACCGCCTAGGCGATACTGCATTCGAATGTTTTCACTCTGGCTTTTCTTTTAACCCTTCCTGAGTGTCTACGTCTGTATCATCAAGACGATGCAGTCCCAAATCCGATTTGAGGTCATCTGCCAATGGTGTGACTCGTTCAGTGTTATCAAAGACGTACGGCGAATTAACCCCTGAGGCTATAATGGTCACACGAAGCCTATCCTCCAGCTCATGAGATATAAGTGCTCCATAGATGATCTCTGCATTTGGATTGACCTGTTCGGTCACAAGCTGAACAACCCTCTTAGCCTCAGCAAGCTGCAGGTCTGTACTTCCACTGACATTTACCAGTATGTTCCTAGCATTCTCGATTGATACATCAATCAGAGGATTGCGTAGAGCATTGATAACAGCTTCTTCCGCTCTGTTCTCGCCCGTTCCCTCACCTAGTGCGATTATTGACACACCACCATTCTTCATCGTGGTTCTGACATCAGCAAAGTCTAGGTTGACAAGACCTGGCTTGGAAATAAGCTCTGCAATACCCTTCACAGCTCTTACAAGTACTTCATCAGCCACCATGAATGCCTCGGGTAATGACAAATCTGGTGCAATCTCAAGGAGTTTTTCATTAGGAATCGCGATAAGGGTGTCAACGTGTTCCATAAGGCCCTTGAGGCCTCTTGTTGCATTCCTCTTCCTTGTGGCGCCTTCAACATCAAAAGGCAGGCATACAATTGCGACAGTAAGGGCACCGGTTTCTTTTGCAGCTTTTGCTATGAGGGGTGCTGCACCAGTGCCGGTTCCTCCCCCCATTCCTGCTGTAATGAATACAAGGTCCGCTCTCACAACATCCTTGATGACCTCATACGTTTCCTGGGCTGCAGCTTCTCCAATATCCGGGTTATTTCCCGCACCCAGTCCACCGCACGTTTCCCTGCCCAAGAGTAGCTTATGATTGGAATTGCAGACGTAGAGATCCTGTGCATCTGTGTTTGCAGCTAGAGTTTCTGCTCCCTCAACTCCAACTTCCATTAGGCGCGTTACGGCATTATTACCTGCTCCACCTACGCCCACAACAAGTATTCGCGCGGTGACTGATTCAAGCAAGTCCGCCAATTCCTCGTCTGTAGTAGCTGACTTTGAGGATTTCTTGCTTGGTTTCGCAATAGGAACGTCGCGTCTTGCCGGACTGCGGAGGACCTCTTCTAGTAATGGGTGCATTAGTTCACTCTCACCTTCCATCTTCTACTATTACCGCTGTATTTCGCTAACAAAAAGTAGAATACTACGCTGGTATTACTCGTTACCGACGCTTTTTCCTTCTCTTTCGTTCACCAAAAGTTCTCAATATGGAGTCAATCGCCACACCATTATCCTTGAGCAGTTTTGATGCTTCTTTGAGTGTTGGTTGTCCGCTCTGTGCTCCCTGCTTTGTTATTGTCAGAGCTGCAACGGCATTCCCAACGTGAAGGGCCTTTTCTATATTCTCAGAACGAGTCCATGCTGTAACAAAGCCAGCAGCAAACGCGTCGCCTGCACCCAGGGTGTCTACTGTCTTGACATCGAATACTTGGGAAGTGCAGTATTCAAATCCATCCGTTGCCACAGCACCCTTCCTTCCTCTCTTTACAATTACAATTCCTGGGAATGTCTTAGCAAAGGCCTTCAGATTCTTCTCAGTTGGCGGGATATTGAAGTAGGTCTTTAGTTCTATCTCATTGACGAAGAGAAGGTCCGTTTTAGACAAGGTCTTCGAGAAGTCTAGGTTTCCAGCGGCACGACCAGGATCAAGAGAGAATATCATGCCATTTAGGGTGGCTGTTTGCAGAGCTCTTGCGTTCATCATTGGAAATCCCCCAGCCACATGTATGATTTTTGCCTTGGCAACAGCTTCTTCATCAAAGATATGCTTCTCAAGGAAACGGTTTGCTCCAGGCTCGGTGAAAACGATTCTATTTCCATTTCGTTGCTCTGCAAGAAAGAATATTCCCGTAGGTTGCTGGTCCAATACAAGGACCTGACTTGTATCGACTCCAGCTTGTGCGAGTTCCTTGAGCGCAAGCTGGCCATAGACATCGTTTCCTATGCAACTAACAAGGCCTGTGGGGACCCCCAGACGAGCGGATTGAGTGGCGAAGTTGCTGGCTGATCCCCCGAAAGATATGTACCCCTCATCTGTTGTCACATGGTCATTTGGTCCTGGTAGATTCTCAACACGCATCACCACATCCATGTTGATTTTGCCTATGGCCACAACTTCGTTTGCCAATTCATCATCCTCTTAGACAATCAATGCTAGTATTCCTTTCTGCGCATGAAGTCGATTCTCTGCCTGGTCGAACACAACAGAATGCTTCGGATCATCCATGATGTCAGAAGTTAGTTCTTCGTCACGATGGGCTGGTAGGCAGTGCATTACAATCACATCTTCTTTTGCTTTGCCCACAAGTGACCTGTTTACTTGAAACGGCATAAGGGCATCCTCTTTCTCCTTTTCTCTCTCCTGACCCATACTGAAGAAGGTGTCAGTATAGATAACGTCAGCATTCTTCACCGCCTCTGCAGGGTCCGTAACAACCTCGAGATGCGTTTTGTATGTCTTACTGAGAGCTTCGGCACGCTTCATTATTTCATCGGTTGGTGTGTAGCTCTTCGGAGAGCCAATCGTGACATCCATTCCCATTATTGTGCACCCCTGCATTATGGAGTTGCTGACATTATTGGAGTCGCCCACATACACAATCTTGAGTCCGTCGAGCTTGCCCTTGTGTTCTTCTATAGTCATCATGTCTGCCATGATTTGACATGGATGTAGGAAGTCCGACAGACCATTGATTACAGGAACTGTGGCATGCTTCGCAAGTTCGACAACTTCATCATGCCCAAACACTCTGGCCATAATGACGTCGCAATATCTGCTAAGCACAATTGCAGTATCTGCAATTGTTTCGCCTCGACCAAGCTGCGTACCGCTGGGTTGCAGATAGAGAGCATGTCCCCCCAGTTGGGTCATTCCAACTTCAAAAGAAACGCGAGTTCGCGTACTTGACTTCATGAAAATCATGGCCATGGACTTGCCCGTTAAGATCTCATGCGGTTCTCCACGCTTCTGCTTTCTTTTCAAATCATGTCCAGCATCTAAGAAGGCTCTGAGTTCATGCCTCTTGAAGTCGGCCAGATCAACGAAATTCCTTCCTTTGAAACTCACACTAGTAACCTCTGTCACGAATGGTTGAAGGGGATGAAAGTGCCCCCTGTAATAAAATTGTCCACTGGGACTATTTGTCACCAATCAGCCTCTGGGCGAACCATTCAGGCTCAAAACGTTGGAGGTCTTCGTAGGTTTGTCCAACTCCAACATAAATGACTGGTTTGCCCGTGACAAATGCTACTGAGAGAGCGGCTCCACCAGAGGGGTCGGCATCAACCTTTGTTAGTATTGCTCCATCAATGCCAATAGCTTCATTGAACTCCTTAGCCTGTGAGAGGGCATCATTTCCTGCAAGAGAGTCGCCCACAAAAATCTTCAAATCAGGGTCCGCCACCCGTGCAATCTTCTTCATCTCTTCTATCAAATTCTTATTGCTCTGCATTCGCCCCGCCGAATCGATTAGCACAACATCAATATGTTTGGCGCGTGCATGAGCAATGGCATCATACGCAATGGCTGCCGCATCGGCTCCGTAGTCCTGCTTTATGAGCTTCAAACTCAAAGCGTCGGCATGCCTCTGCAATTGTTCAATGCTGCCTGCCCGAAAGGTGTCTCCGGCAGCCAAAACGACTGAGAACCCCTTCTTCTTGTACATGTTCGCCATCTTTGCCAGTGTTGTGGTCTTTCCAGTTCCATTTACACCAACAAAGAGAATCACCGTTGGTTCCCCCTTGCTCTTCTTCTGTGCTGCGAACTCTACTGGATCCAATGGATGCTTTGGAGTCAAAACCTCCAACACAGACTCGTAGATCGCAGTCTTGAAGAGCCGTTTCAGATTTTCCAAGCGTCCGGTTCTTGTGCCTATGAGCTTCTCTTTTGTTAAGTTGCAAATATGTTCCGCAACCTCTACGGCGACATCATTCTGAATTAGAACCATTTGAAGAGCCCAGACTGCATCAGCGAGATTCTTGTCGCCGAGTTCCTTTGTGGTCGCCTTAGTCACTGCCGAGTCTACTGCAGTCCGAAGCTTGTCGAACAAGGATTATCCCTCGCTGCTCTGTCCTTGAATCGTTTCTACTAGCCTATTCATTTCGGTGCCAACTCGGTTGAGATGAGCAACCATCTTGTCATGTTCTTCTGCAAGCTGCCTGTATTGATTTTCAAGAGCAACGATGGACGCTTCGATTCCTTTCTTCGCCTCTTCTAGCCCTTGCTCAATCCTAATTCCACTGCCAAGTGTTCGTGTAATCTTTTGCGGATCAACCAACCGGGCCGGCACATAGATGCCGCCTCCGACATTCATCAGCATCTCTTCGTCCTTTTCCTTGCCTTCAAGCTCTTCCAGAACCATGAATCCTGTCCTATAGCTATTCAAAAGAACTTGGGTGAATTCAAGACGCTGCTGAAGCAAACCAATGTTTGATTCGGTAAGTTGTCTTTCTACATAGAGCGATTCCAGAGCCTTCTGCTGTTCCTGGCTCATTATAGTTCGCTCTCCACACCAAGAATCCTTCTCAGATCTAGGTTGACAAGTTCTTCAGGTTTTATCTCCACAATCTCATCAATAGCTATGTCCTTCCTCTTCACACGATGGCGACTGCCAATCTCAGAGTATAGGCGCTCACGAACATGAGCCTCCTTCATGGCAATCATTTCCCTTGTGAATCTGAATTTTCTACGTTTCTTTCTGTATTCGCCAGTTGCTCTCCAAACCTTTGAGCTCATATTCAAACACCTCATACAAATCCTAGGACTTGACTTATGTGCGCTAGTTCCACACCAGTCGTATCCGTTCCTGCAATCATACCATCGACGTTAGCCATGACACCAAGACTGATGTAAGGGCTGCCTCTGTTCACAGTGCCCACTTCAACCTGCACTTTTAACAGCTGTGCTATCTGTTCAATCTCTTCGTCCCTGGCCAATGGATGAACAATGGCTCCATTGTTGGTTATGACTGTACTTGCACCAACAATAGGGAGACGGGCTACTGTTCCCGGAAGAACTTCCACATCAAGTACATCCGCCATTTTCTTGCGCGCCTTGACATCAAAATCAGGATGACATATAGCTCCTTTGTCGTTAGTGGCCACTATATTGCCAAGGGCGGTCATCTTGCTATCTATCCAATCAACTTGTAGCTCAGAATGCTTCTTGAGTTCTGCAAGCTCATCATCACTTGTAGTGTAAGGGACCAATATACCATTTGAATTCGCAACACAAACCAATCCAACTGCGTCTAGGGTAGCTATGGTGGTCTGTACAAGGGGTAAATTAAAGACCCGCTCAATTGTATCAATAGACTTCTCTGACATGTTTGGTGATGAGAACACAAACTTGTCTGTGGCAATTCCAAAGGCTCCTACATTAGAATCGCCCTCGAAGTCCGTTCGGGCGATCATGTGAGACTAACCCTCCGCCAGATATACACGAACGAGATTGTCAGCATTCTTTGTGGCCCGAATGCGTATCCTGCGAGGTGGCTTCTGGATACCCCTCGCCCAAATTCGTTCATTCACCTCAGATTGAATCACTATCTCTTCGGGTTTCATGTGCCTTTCAACAAACTCCCGAAGTATTCTTACTGCTCTGTTAGATCTCTTTAGCCTGCTGCCTGTCCAATATGCTTTCCTAAGTGGCACAGTATAGATTCTCTCATCAACAATCTCTTCCTCGGGAATGACTTCCGATGGAGCGACTTCCTCTGCTGGTGGTCTCTCCTCTTCGTCATCAAGAGCTCCTATTTCTTCCATCTCAACGAGCTCTTCCTCTGCCTCTTCGGTTTCCTTGATTTCCTCCAATTCTTTTTCTTTCTTCATTGCACAGCACACCTGACTATGGTTTGAGTTTGGTCTGACGCCAGTTCCGCTGCTTTGGAGTTCTTCTGACTTTGCCGCCTGTTTTCACAATTGCCCAGGTAGGTACAGAGGAGTTGCTCTTCATTGCCTTTGCCATCCGGAGCTTCTTTGCGAGAGGCTTGTTTCGTGCCATTATTATCACCTATAGCAGCTCTATCTGAATGAGATCTTTCTCTCCCGTTCCTTCTCCTGAAGTTGTTGAAGGAGCGCTTTGAGTTGTTCATCAGTGACTCTTGCTCTGAGTCTTCCCGCTCCTGCTAGCTGAATGAGCTGCATCTCAATCTGTTCTGCTAGCTGGGGTCGTACCATTCTGATGTTTGTGAGTCTTGACCGGGCCTCTGGAGTCAGTATCTGCCGAAGCAGGGCCTCTTTCTGGGCTTGCGCTTCAGCTACAGCCTGCTCTTGGGCCTGTGCATCGAGAGCTTGATCGCGCATTGCGGCAATTTTCCGTTGCCGAATCTCGTCAAGTTCCTCGTCGCTCATAATGCTTCACCTGCCACGCTTGACTGGTATTCAGTATTTCTCCAACTCTGGTATGGCTCGTACAAGTTCCTGCTTCAGTCCAGCTGCTAGCCTATCCATATAGGATCGCCCAATGTTGGTCATCTCTCGACCCTTGCTACCGCGCTTCTTGACGAAGCCGGCTCTCTCAAGCTGCTGAAGAGCAGTTCTGACAATTGCCCCACTCCCTTTATAGAAATGAGCTGGTTTCGAACCGCGTCTCTTTCTTCCACCATAGACAATTCGCAGTCTTTCTGTACCAATTGGTCCGTTCAAATAGACGTTCCTTAGAATACTTGCGCACCTTACGTACCACCAGTCTAAATCGTCTGGTGCTCTTTCCTTATGTGCACCAGTCTTCACGTAATCTGCCCAATCAGGGGCCTTGATTTCGTTTCTAGACTTGAGATCCTGTGCAAGGCGTCGTATCAGAACGCTCGGTGGAATATCGTAAACTGTAGGCATTTGCACTTCACCATATAAGTAGAGGAGAGTCACCGTACCTAGACTAAGCTGATGGCCCACCTCAGAAGGCTGGACTCGACATCTTGGGACCGCATAAAAGGATTTTCATGGGTCTCAGAGATTTCAACCGCGGAGTTTGTAGATGACAGCCGTATTTCCTCGTACGCCTACTAGCGTGGCTCCGAGTTCGTTAGTTAATTCCTCGAAAATTCCCTGTTTGGATGGAGTGCTGCCGCCTCCAGTGCGCAAGAGTCGAACCTTGATGTATCTGTGTTTTTTCAGCAGTCTTGTTGCTTCTTTGATGACAACCTCAGATAGGCCTCCCTTTCCTATCTGCATCATGGCAGGTTCTTGCCAAGTAATTCCTATCCTAGCTGGGTCCGGTTTCTTAGACATCGATACTAGCCTTCGGATGAAATTCCAAAGTAATCCACTTTAAGCTTCTTATCTGACAGGAAATCTTCTGACAGCGCCGCACTCCAGACACGTCACTACAACGTGTCTTTCTCTATTGTTTCGCACCCTGATACGGCAATTTCCTCCTGGAATGAGGACCCGTCCACATTTCTTGCAGATTTGACGCTTAATACGGAGGGGAATTTTTACTCGTGCTTTCTGTGCTACCTTGTCTGCAATCTCCATTTGCCGCCTTGCAAGCTCGGGATTTGTTCGTGCACTCTTTGATGCCTGTTCCCAGAGTAGACTGATTCTTGTCTTGGCTAAATCCCGCACTTGTGTTCTTGGAGATCTTCGTCTGGGCACCTGCAATCCTCGCCAGGACACAGGTGCGTAATATACCTTAAATCGTTCGTGCTCTTATTCTTCTGCAGTGAATCCTATGCTTCATGTCATTCTTCTAGACTGTGCAATCGAATTCATTCCAAGAGAGCTGACTGCAAGCAAGGTCATTCAGAAACATGCAGCAAGGAAGGGGAAAAAGCCTAACCAACTGCTGTTGGATCAAAGCCAGCATGGGCAGGTCATGGTCAAGATAAACGACCACTCAAGAAGAGGTCGGCCTGACATTACGTATCTAAGCCTGCTTTCAATGCTTGAAACGCCACTATGCAAGGAAGGTCTTCTCACCATCCATCTGCATCTCCAAGATGGGCGAATTGTGGAGGTCTCGTCTGAGACCAGATTACCAAGAAACTATGACCGGTTTATTGGCCTCTTTGAACAGCTTCTAGAAAAGGGACAGGTTCCGGTCGACAAGGAGCCTTTGATGCGAATCATGTCAAAAAGATTACCTGACCTCATGTCCGAGCTTGAATCCTCTGGCCCAGGGCCGCAAACCGTCCTTTTCGTGGAAAAGGGCGAGCATACTACAATCAATGATCTTTGCAGACTTATTCCCAAGAGCAATACTACCCCCTTGATTGTGGGTGTTGGCGCATTTCCGCACGGCGAATTCACTGAAGAAATCAAGGATTGCTTCAATACACACCTTGAGCTTGATCGGGAGGTCATGATGGCTTGGCACGTCTGTGCGGAAGTGATATGGACCTATTCTTGGAAACACCATGTGATTGACAAAAGATACCACAAGGACTAGCAGAAAGTGGTGCGGCCACCGGGATTCGAACCCGGGTCACGAGCTTGGAAGGCTCATATCATAACCCCTAGACTATGGCCGCATTCTTGGAATTGAGCGATGTACTGCGGCATCCGCACGACAGTCGCATCAAGACGGCTTTCTTCGATTGGCGGTTTTAAAGTCATCGTTCAGACTGAATATCGAGTCTTGTTTCCAACCTTGTATAGGTGAGGCGGCTGACAACAGAATCAAGAAGCTCGCACACTTGGAGGTATTCCTCGTCGGAAGATATCAGAGCTCGCGCCTTGACTTTGACTGCTTCTATCTCAGCTATTAGTTTGCTCAGATAGTGCACTCTGTGATATTGTTCCAACTCCTTTCTCTTGGAAGGCTCGAGTGTTTTCTCTCTTCTATCGCTTCGCCCGCTCAGAAGGTCATCAAATAACTCTGATATCTCATCAACCATGGCTGAAATCTCTCCTTATAGCCACTTGAAATTATTGGCGACTATCCTCGCATAACTACCATGACAACAATCCTTTTGTTAGTATCACAACGACGTCCCAATCCCTACAACTTGTGAGGAATCCGAATGGAGTCTCTTGTACATCGTGGCATAATTGTCCTAAACCCCCCTGAATCAAGTGGCTTTCAAATCACCATTCGTGGTCAGAAAATAATATTGAATCAGCTTCAAGAGGAGATGGCAGTTGCCTGGGTGAGAAAGCTGGGGACACCCTATGTTGAAGACCCCGTCTTTATTGAGAACTTTATGATGGACTTCTCAAAGGCCCTAGAAACATCTCCCACATTAGCGCTCGATGAAGTTGATTTCTCAGAAATCATTGAATTCGTTAAGCACGAGCGCGCAGCAAAGGACGCTATGACAAAAGAGGAGAAGAAGGCACAACGAGAGGCCCGGAAGGCTGAACGTGAGCGTCTAAGGGAGGAGTATGGATACGCCACAGTTGATGGGGAGCAAATGGAGTTGGGAAGCTACCAAACAGAACCATCGGGCATATTCATGGGAAGGGGCGAGCATCCCCTGAGGGGTCGGTGGAAAAAGGGGGTCACACACAAGGACATAACGTTGAATCTGAGTCCTGATGCACCAGTTCCCGCTGGCGACTGGGGTGATATTGTTTGGGCTTCTGACTCAATGTGGGTTGCCAAATGGACCGACGACCTCACTGGAAAAGTGAAGTACATCTGGCTACATGACAGCAGTCCTATCAAGCAAGAGCGTGAGGCAGAGAAGTACGACAAAGCAATGAGGATTTCCAAGAAGATTGATGCTATCCGCGCTCACATCATGGAGGGTATTCACTCTGAGGACCATAAAACCCGAATGGTAGCTGCGGCATGTTACTTGATTGACAATCTAAGTCTTAGAGTAGGTGACGAGAAGGACCCTGAAGAGGCAGACACAGTCGGAGCAACCACACTCCGAGTCGAGCATGTTACTTTCAAAAAGAGCTCGATTGTCTTCGATTTCTTGGGCAAAGACAGTGTTCCATGGCACAAGGAGCTAGAAATGCTAGCAGATGTCTATAATGTGTTCAGAGAGCTATACGAGAGGGCAGAGGAGCGAATCGCGTCTTTCAAGTCTCGCAAGGGCAAGTCAAAGATTGATCCTAAGAAACCTGCACAAATCTTCCCTGGAATCAATAGTTCTCATGTCAACAGATTCCTAAGTAAGGTTGACAAGGATCTTACCGCCAAAGTGTTCAGAACCTTCCATGCTACCCTGACGATGCAAGATGAACTCCGCAAGAGTAGGGCAAGGCCAATGGATCCTGATTTCATCAAGAAGGCTGCTGTGAAGAAGGCAAATCTTGAGGTGGCGCGTGTGATGAATCATACTAAACAGGCTCCCAAGGGCTGGGGCCGAACGGCTGATAGATACATTGAACGAATTTCGAAGGCCGAGCAGCGCATCACGAAAACTAGGAAAAAACTGGAAGAGCAACAGAAGAAGCTCAAAACAATCAAACGCAAAGAGAAACAGAAGCAAGAGCAGAAGCAGAGCGCACTTGCCAAAAAGAAGATACTAATGGATCAGAACTGGCAAGTAGTCCTCTCTTGGCGCGAGAAGAGAAATCGTCTAAAGACTGCGTGGGACAACGCCAGAAACCGAAAGCGTAGAACTAGGACGAGCAAACGAAAGGGGAAGACTACCAAGAAAGAGCGTCTGGAAGATGCTCAAGCAAGCATTGAACGTACTCGCAGCCGCCTTGACGCTGCAGAGATTGGTCTATCTCGCGCTAGAGAGCGATACAACAGGAGCAAGACCTCCTACGAAAAACAGCAACAGGCTCTGGTTGAATTCAAGAAGAAATCAGCTGAAAGCATTGCAAGAGCTGAGTTATTTGTTGGACGTGTTAAAGACCAAGTCGCAAAAGCACAAGTTGCTAGGAGCAAGATTGAAACTGACTTTGCGCTCGCGAAAAGCAGCCGGACTTGGAACTTAGGAACCTCGCTCAAGTCCTATATTCATCCAAAGGTGGTCTACAATTGGTGCCAGAAGGTGCAATACGACTGGAAAAAGGTCTATCCCAAGACACTGCAGAGGAAGTTCGCTTGGATTGAGGATTAATGCGCCAGTCATAGCCGGAGTGTGTTAAGAGGGTCATTGGCCAGCCTTCCCTGAAGGATATAATCTTCAATTCTCCTCTTTATCTCATCCCTTGTTTCCCTGAACACCGTGAGTATCTCTTCATAAGTTCCCTGAAAAGATGCTGGATCTATTAGTGACCAATGGTCCACTTCTTTAGCTCTGGGGAACACAGGACATTTCTGCTTTGCATTGTCGCATACAGTGATTACTAGGTCAAAGCTCTGGTTCTCGAACCCGTTCATCTTCTTCGGATACAGACCATCTGTACTCACTCCTATCTCGTCCAATACAGCAAGAGCGAATGGGTTGATACGGTCTGCTGGTTGAGTGCCTGCACTACTTGCGTGGTAGGCATTACCCCCCAGATGTCTAAGAAGTGCCTCTGCAATCTGGCTTCGTGCCGAATTACCTGTGCATATAAAGAGGACCCTTTTCATTCTGCATTCACTTCGGCTTGTGCCTTTGTACAGTGACTAGTAATGAATTTCATGCATACGATGCATAGTATGGCACTCAAAGCACCATATTTTATCGCCCAGCAATGCTTTCAAACACGTCCTTCTCAATATTCCCACCACTCACTATTGAAACAACCACCTTACCTTTGAAATGCTCAGGATTCTCGAGGAGTGGGCCAATTGAAGTCGCACCTGCACCTTCCACAACTTGCTCCTCTTCTTTCCATAGAAGCCTTATTGCATCTCTTACCGTGCTTTCCTTGACCAATACGATGTCATCGACGAATTTCAGTATCAGGTCAAGAGTTACGGAACCCTCTTCAACACCTCCTAGAAACGCTTCTGCTAGAGTGTCTGTTTCTTCCACATGAACGAACTCACCTTTTCTCCAAGACTCGTACATTGTAGAGGATGCCTTGGTTTGAACCCCAATCACCTTGCAATCCGGTTTAAGGCTCTTTACTGCAACAGCAATTCCTGCAATGAGCCCACCCCCACCCACTGGGACGATAACCGTATCAACACTCTCAAGCTCCTCGACCACTTCGATTCCCACGGTGCCTTGACCAGAGATAACTTCGTAGTCGTTATAGGGGCTGATGTACGATTTGCCTTGGTTACTGGCAATTGCCCGCGCTTTTGCCTCTACCTCATCAAAGCCGCCGCCCAATACTACTTCTACATCGTAGTTCTTTATCTTCTCAAGTTTGGCCTTTGACACTTGTTCGGGAATAACTATCGTTGCATGAATTCCAAGTATTTGAGCTGCTAGAGCTACAGCTTGCGCATGATTGCCCGAAGAAGCTGTGACCACTCCACCTTCCTTCTGCGCTGTAGTCAACTGTGACATTCTGTTAAGCGCGCCTCGTATTTTGAACGAATTCGTGTGCTGTTGATTCTCCAGTTTGAGATAGGATTTACATTGGCAATGATTGCTGAGCCAACCCGACTTAATCAAGGGGGTATGTTTTACATTACCCGTTATTGTACGATTGGCTACCCTGATAGAATCAATTGTAGTCACTGACATACGAATCAAATTGCCTCCTTCAGAAGTCCAAGAGCTTGATGACTCGACCGAGTTTCTGTTTCTTCGCCTCCTGATATACAACATTTGCAGCTGCGATATCTTGTGCGGCAATTCCGGTTGCGTCGAAGAGAGTGATTTCCGTTTCGGATTCTCTTCCTTTCTTGGTCCCAGTCAAGATGTATCCAATCTCTGCATGTACTTTACTCTCGGTTATGAGCCCTTGTTTGAGTGCGTGTTGAATCTCCCCGATAACTCGACATTGGGCAAGACTGTCCACGACAACCTTGTCTGCTCTGGCCACAATTCTCGGATCCAGCTCCTGCTTTCCCGGTCCATCCGCTCCGATGGCATTGATATGAACTCCCTGTTCTATCCAGTCCAATGCGACCAGCGGTTCTCTGGATGGGGTCGCCGTAACAACAATGTCGGCTCCCCGGACAACTTCCTCAATACTATTCAATGGCCTGATATCGATTCCAAGTCTGGATTTCATCTCTTCTGCATAGCCAACGGTTGCTTCATTTCGTATGTCCCAGACTCTGATTTCCTCAAGGCCAAATATCTCATTAAGTGCCAAGACCTGCATTCGCCCTTGGGTGCCTGCTCCAACTACTCCTACTGTCTTAGATTCACTTCTAGCTAAGACACTCGCGGCGACCGCCCCCGCAGCGCCTGTCCGATAGGCTGTGATGTAGGTTCCATCCATGATTGCGATTGGCATACTTGTCTTCAGATCCATGAGAACAATAACCGCTACACCAGGAGGCAATCCCCGCCTGTGATTATCGTAGTATCCACTCGCAATTTTTGTTCCAATAACCCCAAGATCCTCAATATAGCCAGACTTGATGTCCACCTCGCCTCTATATTTTGCAACATCAAGGTGGGCGACTGGAGCGAGTTCGACTCTCCCCTCAGCTAAGGCGATATAGGCCTCCTTGACTGCTTCAATGGTCTTCCCCATAGGAAGGCATGGCTGTATCTCCTCTTGGGATAGGACTAGTACTTCTGACATTGCAACACAATAGCAATCATAGCTCACTCTAATTTGTATTGATGCAGAGGTTGTCTTAGTAACAATCTACAACCTAGCTCCACAGAATGGGCAGTTGTGGTCCAAACCTTCGTTCCATTCCAACTCATCAAGGTCTATGCTTGCTCCACATTGGGGACAATACTTTGGCAATGCTCTTGCTTCAGCTGTACGAGCTGCTCTTTTGAAGCCAGAATAGAACCCTGATTGCGCACGAAGCATAAAGAAGAGAAAGAACGGCACTGCAATCGCCATTGCCAGCATGAAGAGAAGGGACGTCAAATCGAATCCAAAGGGGCCACTAACAAAACTAAACATCATAATTGCCATAATTGCTTCAAAAAACACAATTACGCACAAACTCATTGTTCGTGTAGTATTCTGCTGTGAGTCCAGCATGTCGTCAATTGGTGAACCCATATCTCCCACTTGTGCCTCGCTGAAAAATCTTGGCTTATAATCCTAATCTTCTTCACTTCATGTGCTTTCTTGATTGAAATTCCTAAAGCTGGGTAAGGAGAGTATTCCTCGTTTGTTCTGCAGATAGAACCACCCAAGCATTGCCATGGAAAGGATGCCTGCCCCCAGCAATGCCACGACAAAAACCACAGGCTGAGGTGTGTTGAACGGGTTCAGAAGGTCTGCAACCACACCTATAATTGCCCATAAGCCTACTCCTGCAAACACGAAGTCATTTCTTGTCACCAACACCAAGAGGTAGATTCCAAGTGTCATAAGCAAAACAATACTTGTCCATCCCATCTCTCCAATTGGGCCAGTATCAAATCCAGAGTATACAAATCCGGTGGATGTGTTAACGATTGCTGCAACGGTCACCCAACCTGCGAGTAGGCTCCATGCAACAGTGACAAAGAGATGTTCCTTCAAGCTTCTCGCGCGCAGGTTAATTCCAAGTCTTAGGTATGCTCCTAACGAGCTCAAGAGATAGGCGAACATTGCCGCAACAGCCGGCCAGACTAGTCCGAGCCCCCAGAGTACATACCAGGCGGTAGTGGATATCCAAGAGAGCATGAAGAATATGCTAACTTCGTGAACGTAGGGCATCTCAATCTTGTTCTCCTTAGGTCGGAATAGATCTCTTGCCTGATAGAAATAGAACATGAACTGGAAGATGAAAATCGGACCCCAGATTGCAAACGTAAATGCTGCCGGGCTCAGTATCTTTGGATACCCTGTATCACTAATCACCGTTGAATTGAAGTCCAGTCCCGAAATTGTAATTGCTACAGCGCAAAGAATGGGTGTAAGAATATTTCCGATTTGGAGAACGACCTTCTTCGATGCCTCGTCCACGTTTCGTAACCTCCTTTGAAGTTGAAGTTTGAACCCTAATATAACATTGGAAATGTAATCTGCAACGGCACCCAATCACCAGTTGCCGTTCACTTACTGGAATCCGAAATCAAAATCTTCGGCATTTTCCGGACTTGAGGAACCTGCCGCATGTTTGCCTACTTCCTCGATAAGCGCATGCATTAGATTGCACAGTTCCTTTGGTGTGCCTAGTGCCCACTTCGCCCGCAAAAGCCCCATATCGTAGCGAACCCGAATTATTGAATTCGCATCAATTTCATCGATTATGAGAAAGGCATCCTTATCATCGACACTTATCCTCTCTTCTTTCCGTATAGGAGTTCCTTCTGTAAGGTGATAGGTGTATTGAGGTCCAATAGATTCCATCTTTTGAATCGTAATCTCTATCTCAAGTGATGGATTTGCAGAAGTAAGCGCAAAGACCCGAATGTCATCGATGACCTTAAGGGCTTGCCCTTTGCCTAGTCTGAATCTCACAATGATTGAATCCACAGCTTCGCATTGCAATATGCTGCGAAGGACATCTTCCTTTGAAAGATACTTGGTAATTCGAAAATGAAGTGGGTTTTTCACATAGGCGCTGCCCATTGGTGCCCCCCGGAATCCAAAATGAAAACCAATTGGATACAATCCTGCTACTAAGATGATTTCTATGTAAGACCCTAGCAAGTAACCTACGGCATCCATTCCGAATAGCACGGCAAACCCTGCAAACACTGTGAACATCAGCACAATTGCCCAGCCGCATCCGTATGCTGGGTGGCCTCCTAGGTCAGTAGTTTCAAAGTCTCCCTCGAAATAGATCTTGCCAAACTCCTCGAAATCTCTAACCTCATCAGTGAACTCGAGCATGTCCAGATTGATCTTTGTGCTTTGCTTTCTCAGGAATCCGAAAAGGCTTCCCAGAAGAAATCCCACCGTAGGTGAGAACCCTATTATTGCGACAAGGTCTACTCTGTTCAGTGGCACCTCTGTAATCGGATTCGATAGTAGATGTACAGCCAACAGGCCAACAACTACAACAAACCCGAAGGCGGCAACGGGAATCCATTTTCCCTGACCGCTTCTGTCAATCTCCTCGTACATACCACGTGTACTCCCAAGCAGCTGAAGACTGATTTGATATTAAAGCTTGGCAAGAAATGAATTATCCGAAAGATCATCTGAGAAATTTGCTTTTAGTCCTTGGCACCAAAGGAATTCCTTTTCAATGAATAGAATTCAGGACCTGAATGAGCCATCTTGACAGAAATGTGGAAGTACAACGGGCCAATCTTTGATGCGCACACGCATATCGGGGACCCGGAGAATCTGGACAATATGATTGGATTCGAAAAGGAGTTCGGGATATCAGCCCAGCTGGCAATTGTGCATTCAAAAGAGGCGTTCCTGACTGCCAGGAGTAAATACCCTGAAAGATTCGTATTTGCGAAGTATCTTTCCCTCAATGATATTGCACATTTTGAAGCAGACAAGGTAGTTGATGAGATCTACAAGACAAGGGACGAAGGCTACACATTGGCGAAGATGTGGTTTGGTCCTCGCTGGCGAGACTACTATGAGGATGTGCCAATCGACTTCAGGATTGATGATACTCGATTAGAACCAGTCTTTCAAGCCTTGGAGGACAATAGCCTGCCCCTGCTTATCCATATTGCAGATCCTGACACCTACTATCAATTGTACTATCAAGATGCCAGCAAGTATGGTACAAAGAATGACGACCTAGCAAAACTGGAGAAAGTACTGGAGCATCACCCTCGACTTACATTTCAGTTACCACATTTTGGGTCACAGCCAGAGATTCACAGGCTTCCGAATCTTTCCAGATGGCTAGATCGATTTTCCAATGTCATTATTGATACAGCATCTTCGCGATGGATGGCTCGAGAGCTTAGCAAGGATGTGGAGAAGTCGCGTGAATTCCTGATGAAGCACTCTGACAGAGTCCTCTTTGGTACCGATCTGTCCTCTGGTCGTGGGGACAGGGATTACTACGGTGGGAGGTACAACGCTCAGAGAATTCTCTGGGAAACAGATGCCCGATGTACACCTTTGCCCTTTGAGGATGCAGACACAAAGGATACGGGTGGAACCTACATCAACGGACTTGATCTTCCACTCTCGGCGCTTCGAAGACTCTATTGGGAAAATGCTACCAGAGTCTATGAACTTCCGTCTTGAAATAGAAGTAGGACCACAATCTCATTTTATGAGTGACTGTTTTATCCTGCTAGTGCGGGAAGGGACTTCCTATGATTGGTAAAATCTACCAGAACCTGACAAAAGGGGTTCAGTCCGAGATTGAGGAGCGATATGTCTAGAATTTGCAACAGCCTACTGAAGATTGAATATGGCCATTGATCATCCAAAAACCGTTTCCAAGTACATCACTAGTAATTGGTTGATGAAGAATGTAAGCAGAATAAGGAATAGAGAGCTAATTGCCTTAGCAGCCATCCACAAGGTTGAGGGCCATGTCTTCATCTTCTCTACTTGGTCAAAGAGCGTTGTGAGTTGAAGACTTACGAGTGTGAGTTGTTGAGAAGGGATGTCAGACCTTGAAGGTGTGGAGGAGAGAACACTCCTAATGTTAGCAAGAACGGCATTGACTTCTTTGCTGACTTGAGACAGGTGCTTCTTCTTCTCCTCTTCCAAGATGCTATGAACATAGTATTGCGGAACCACAAAGAAGATGCAAATGGTCACGATAGCCAATGCCAATCCTATTGTGGGAATCAAGGCCATCAGCGGACTGCTGGAGCTTAGGTTGTGAACAAGGTAGACCAGCAGGGGAATCAGGAGCACAAGCAGGAGAGAATACATGAATACACCCCTCAGGAGAACCTCAGAGAATGAAACGAGCCCGCCAGCACGATCTGGTGATATCGGTTCCACTGAGATTTCCAGTTTACGCCCAATATCTTTCGAAACAGAAATGACCACGACGCCAAGCCAAATGGCTACACCAAACAACGGGAGCATAATGAAGCTAAACTCGACTATGGATAGGTAGAGCCAAGTTGGCGATAGAGGGTCAACGGGAAACAAGGCATTGGGCATCGTTGGCATCACAAAGAGGAGAATTGAAGCAAATGCTAGGATAATGAATGGGATGCCCAAGAGGAAACCTCGAGCACTCCCCATCTGTCTGCTAACATTCTCAAGGTATCTCTCATACTCATCGTCCTCAATGATGAAGACATAGCGAATCTCTCTGAGTCTGTCCTCCAAGACGCAGAAGTAATTATGTAGGAAATAGAGCCCAATCGTAATGAGCAGGGAGAAATCCAGCTGTACCAGATGCATGAAAGAGAAGAGAATTCGTCCCATCTGACCCGTAAGGAGAGCAACCAAAATAAAGCCCGCATAGGTTAGAAAACCGATAAAAAGTATCGTAGAGATAGGACGCATCGGTGCCTTTGTAAGAGCAGCCACCACTGGGTGCATCTTGAAACCGGTTCCCTTGGTGCGCTTCCGCATCTGATTCAACTCGCCGAAAGCAGCTTATACCATAGGTTCCTTTTCAATCTTGCATAACACTGCCAAAATCCATTGTACTTAGAAAATTCGATCAAAGAGGCAATCTTCCCTCGATTGGGAAAGAAGAAATGGTGCGACCGCCGGGGCATGAAATCGGATGCAGCTTCCAGTTTCCGAGAGAATCAGAATCAGGTGTGGTTTCCAGTTCCGCATCAGGAATCCATCTTCAAGATAACAAAGGGTAGGCGTACTTGTCAACTTGCATTTCGCGGTATGCAGGAGTTGGTCCTGGAGTTGTGGACAAATTGGAAGCATTAAGATTATCTCCATCTGTATGCATTAGTAATACGGGTGGTTGTTGTGATTGGTTCGGTTCACATGGGTGGCTCGTTAAGTGACCACTACGTGAAAGACTACGGATGTTCGTGTCTTGGAATCATTATGGCACTTCTTGTGATTATTGGAATCATTCTCTTTTGGCCTTCAGCCTTTACTGGTCAAATAATAATCACTGGAACACCAATTGATTATGTGTTCTCGGGCATAGTTGTTATCGTACCAATTGTGGTTCTTGTTCTTATGGCACGATGGTTGTCAGAAAACGGCAGAATTTCCCACCTTGAGAAAGAGCTGTGATTTTGTGCAGGATGCCGTGAAGACGTGATTACTGGGGATTTAGAATGCAGTGCATGGGAATACTGCAGGAAATAGAACCGCGCTCGCTGGGATTCGAACCCCCACTCTATGGCAGGGATCCATCATTTAGGTCATTGCTTACGTATGGTGAGAGTGGACAGGTCTGCCAGAACTGGATGCAATACAGGCTCATCAAGCAGTACCTAGAAAGAATGACAGATGAACAGACGCTTGCTGTCAGCTCCGGCCATCCGCTCGGTCTGCTCCCTTCTCACAAGCTTGCTCCTCGTGCAATCAGGACAAATGGGCTCATGGTGGCCATGTATGATACTCTTGATGGATTCCATAGAGCTGCAGCGATGGGGATTACGAATTCCAACCTAACTAGAAGTAGTCCTTGGAGCCAAATCAGGATTCTGACTACGAAGTACCCAAAGATGCAGGGACCTGCTTGAATCAACAACCAACGCAGCGAGTACTATGATATCAGGCCAAATCCACATCAGAAGCTGAGGCAGACTGTCTACCCACACAGGGCCAGCAAGTAATGGGGTCGTCAGCGCGATGACATCTAGAGCAGCAAACAGGGTGATTAGCACAAGAAAGACAAGCGATCTCATCGGGAAGACACTCGGGTCCGTCTTCCAATTTCTTCTATATATAAAGTAGGCAACACCTAGGATCACAATGGCGTAAGTGAGGGCTGGAAAATAGACCATAATAATCTTCAACTACAGAGCTCCGTTCTAAAACCACTCTACTATGACTGTATCTCTCTGAGTACTAGAAAGAAGGTATAAAGATAAAGATTCGGAAGTAAATTGATGAAGTTGCATTGATTGAGTTGCTGAAGAAGTGGTGCGCTCGCCGGGATTCGAACCCGGGCCGGATCCGTTCTACGGTTCCGAGGGATAAACCCCCGCTCTATGGCAGGGATCCATCATAGCCCCTAAGTCAAGACATCAGAATCTGATGTCCTTTAGACAACGAGCGCTTGGGCGAGGAAAAGGCTCTGTTAATTTAAAGGCATCGTTAAGCACAGACGCGAACCTGGTTTCAATTCATGCCAAAGCAATGGAATCAATCCGATTTCTTCGCCCAAATCCTTCGAATGATAGCCAGGGCAATGATTGCTCCTCCAGCGAGCGCTCCGCCAAGTGTTAAAATCACGGGATTATATTCATTAGATGGGGGGGTCGTTGTGGTTGAAGTCGTAGTTGTGGTAGAAGTTGTAGCTGTTGAAGTAGATGTGCTGGTCACGACCTGCTGCACAATCACTAGTACGCTATCAGTGGAGTTGAGAGATGATGTATCGAAGACTATCAAGGTGTAGTTGAAAACACCCTCCGATAGTCCAGATACAGAGATAGAAATGTAGTCATCAGTCGTATTCCATATCCCACTTTTCAATGGAGTGCTATTGAGATGGATCTCATATCGCTCAGGTGCCACATCGAAAGGATGCCATGTGATATCGAAATCGCTGTGGCCCACTTCACAGATGATGTCATCGGGATGGTCAATCTCTGGACTGTCAGGGTCAAACAGAGGGAATGGGTCAATTGGATAAGGTACTATATCTTCAATCTTGTATATGCAAAGCGCCAAGCCCAATGAATTTTCTGACCCAATAGCGGTGCTGGCCAGAAAAATAGTCCCCTCATTGCTGACCTCCATTTGCGTGATAGATCCATAACCATAGGAGTATGGGTACACAATAGATCTATTCCACAATTGGACACCACTAGAATTGTACTTGGCCATGGCAAGATTGGGTTGCGCTTCGTAAAGTGGAAAGAGAATGTAAGCCGAGTCGTCAGGAATAGCTGCCAGTTCTCCCACCCAGTCAATCCCTCCAAGAGACTCATTCCAGAGGGTATGAACAGTTGCACTCCACTGTTGAGTACCTGATGTGTTGTAGAGTTTCAATTCAAAAGGACCATCTGGGTCTTTTGGTACTGCTGTGTATAGGTTGCCACTGGGGTTCCCTTCTATGTGACTTGACACAGAAGAATAATCCAGCAGCATATGACCAGTCGAATTCCATTTCTTTATCTTGCCTTCAAAGTACGTCCATATCTCATTCAGGCCTGTAACTGTTACTTGTCCCATCAGCAGAGAAACAATTCCCATTTCGTGGTGCCAAATCAGAGTGCCCCCCAGACTGTACTTCAAAATATGAGAGGTATAGTACCCTGCTGTGGTATTGTAGGCTGAAGCAACAACGTAGATGGCTCCATCCGGTGCTAGGGCCATATCAGTTGCTCGAGGTCTGATGTCTGGAGTGCCCCACAATCTCATCCATACTGGCTCACCGGCGTCATTCCACTTCATCAAGAGAGATTTAGTGCCACTGCCATTATTGTATCGTCCTACAACGTAGATTGCATTTCCATGCGTCACAATTCCATATGGATCCGCAGAGAATCCATTATTCCAGACGCGCATCCAAATCAGGTTTGCATTGGAATCCCATTTAGTCAACACTATGGTATATTGTCCCATTGTATCATTACTGCCCACAAGATAGATGTGTCCATCATCAGCTATAGCCATTCCCCTACAACGCACATCATCATCTAAGAAAAGTGTGTTATTCGATATTGGCTCTGCAACTTCACCAATGATGTTATCTCCTAGCATCAATACCGAAGAACCAGGGAATGACACAATGCCAATTTGCGTAGCCGTTGCTATCAAAATGAGAATCAGAATCCTCGTTGCCTTTTTGCCCAATACCCACACCCCTTGGGATTATGCGAGCGTTTGGGCGAAGGTACCGCCCTGTTTATTTAAGGGCATCGTTGCCTCAAATGACCAAACTGCTCACGAAGCGGACGCAAACGCGGACTAGCGGCTCAACCTACGCAAACAACCATACGGTGTCCACTGACGATACATCCGTTAGAATGTGAAGTGAAAACACCACGCCTCTTACAACGACTCTTGTATGCAATAGCATTGAGTCTGCGCCAGCCCACTCGAAGGCTACTCCACCAGTGGTGTTTCCAATTGTAATCGTATCCAGCATAGGATTGATGTTCGCAATCTCCCCTTTCACTGTGACGGCTGTTCCTTCAGGGACGGTACCATCATTGATATTGCCCATGGGAGTCGCATGCCATCATGCCATCCTACTACACCGATGGATACAACAGCCATTAGAATGACCACAATGAGAATCTTTGAAGTCGATGAACCCCTCTTCTTTTTCGGCACAGAAGACACCTCCATATCTTTGGACAATCCGACTAAGACGCATGGTGTCAGGTATAGCTCAGCAAACCACTACTAGGTGTCCCGAAACGCAGTTGTTAAAAAGTACTTCAATTGATAATTTGAAAACTAGAACTAGGATGGCTGTTCTCCTATGACTTTCGGCGAACCACAGCTGGCAAGTGAAACCTCGACCTCCCCCCGACTTGACTGGATTGAAGTGGCTAAGGGTATGGGTATTGTCTTTGTAATCCTAGTCCACTCCATGATTCCTTGGCTGAATCCAGTGACAATTCACCTAAGCAGTTTCACTATACCTCTCTTCTTCGTGCTAGCCGGGCTAACCTACAATAACGACCGGTACCGCGGAAACCTGCGCCGATTTGCAGTTTCGCGTGGAAAGCAGTTTCTAATTCCCTATTTCTGTTTGTATGCACTGATGATGGTCCTTTTTGTTCCTCTATCACCAAATATCGATACTACCCTAACATCTGCAGAGGTTGCTTTCTGGTTTGCCTACGGGAATGGTCCACCCCTATCAGCTTCACACCTCTGGTTCCTTCCTGTGATGTACTTCGGTCTGATGGTCTTTGTTGTTGCTGATAGGCTGATGCAGAATCTTCCTCCTTATTCTCGTGTGACACTTGCAGTGGTATTCCCTCTTACTGCAATCTTCGTCCAGTCCCTCTTTGCTCCCGCTTTGGTGCCTTGGAGGCTGGGTGGTGTTTTCATCGCAGCAACTTTTGTCCTAATTGGCAATATAATGAGGCACAACCGCGGGCTCACCTCTTGGCTCACCTATTCCAAGGCTGCCGATGTGACATTCTTTGTTGCCTTGTCCATCCTACTAGTTGCTTTGTCCTCTCTAAATGGTTTCACTGATATTGCCGTGGACAATTTCGGAAACAGCATTTGGCTATATGTGATTGCAGGAATGATGGGAAGTACGGCTGTATTCCTGGCATCAAGTGCGCTTGTATATTCACTGAAAACAAGGAATCTATTCATGGCATTAGGGAAGAACTCGCAAGAGCTTTATGAGATTCATCCGATTGCATTCTATCTAATACCTCTGGTCGGTTTTCTCTTTTCCTTGCCGGTTGGTGACCCGACGCTTTTCGACCTACTCTGGCCAATTCGGTTTCTTCTTGGAGTGTCCATAGGTTTCTTGTTGACGAAGTACGTGATTACAAAGAATAGATTCCTCAGTATCATGTTCAGGGGTTCAGCACAGATTAGCTCCCCTACAGGGGGAAGCCCATCAGATGTTTCAGCTTGAACATCCTGAAGGTTGACTCGCACTCAATTGCAGATGCCTTTCGTCTGTCATCTTCTAAAGCCATGTACGCACCATTGACCCAGTATCCGCTCTTCTTCTCAGGTAGCCATTCCTTCGGAAATCTGTAAGTATCGAACTCGGTAGAGCACGCCTCCAGCAGTTTCATCATTTCTGCAAACCAATTACTCTCCTGTGCCTTCTTAAACTGAGCAAAGGCTTGGAGGTAAAGAAGAACCTTTGCCATAGAAGAGCTGCTGGGCTGGGCGTTATAACCTGGCAGACAAACACTCCATCCAATTACATACGATCTTCCTTGGTGCTTCATCGTGCCATAGCCAATAGAGAGGTCTTGGTATTCAGGGCTGAATATCATTGATACTACTGCCTCGGCCTTGTGGCGAAGAGCAGGATCATGAAGAATTGTCCTAGAATGAGCAATTCCTATAATATCGTGAATCGATGGCAGCACAAATTGCTGGTCTGCACACAGCTCTGGGCTGACTACTCTATGCTTCCTTTCGCGCTTCTCCTTCTTCTCGGTGTCATGGACCGCCTCATAGATGTCTTGGTAATTTGGATTTGCCGCAAAGGAATACAAGCTGTCCAGACGTTCAGCAAGCACCTCATGAACCGGTTGTGTGTCAGAATAGCCTGCAAAGGACAAAAATGAGGCAACAAGGACACGTAAGAACACCTTGAAAGGCGAATACTTACTCTGCTTTGTTCCCTCTGATAGCCATACTCTGAATGGAAGTGTTTTGTTGTCGAAGGGCTGAAGACCGGCTCGCATCCCGAGTTCCACGAGTTTTCCCACAACATTCTCAAAGGCCGAAGGGTTTGAGGAGTGAAGCTGGTTCATCCCAACTCCTCTTCCAAGCCGTTCCATCCACCTGGATACAATGGAGCTTCTATTGAGTTCACCGAGTGCCGCACTCACCGCTTTGATATCCTGCTCTCGAAGCAAGTCTGTTACCGCCTGAAACCGAATTGCTGGTCCCGAATTTGCCAGGAGCCACTCCATAGGATCCAAGGAATTCACAACTATTCTTTCGACTCATCCTGCTTATGCCTTCTGCCTTCCCTCGACAGGATTAAGAATGAGTGCAGCTCAGAAGTCTCAGGCGTACCCTATGGCCGATAACATGACCTCTCTAAAGCAGAGTATCATGAGGGAAATCTATCAGAATCGCATGCTTCTCACCGCATTCCGTGATAGGAAAGAGGGATGGACTCTTGTTTCTGGGCTCTGGAGTCCATTCTATATCCAACTTAGGCTTCTCAGCTCCTTCCCTGATACGTTGAAAAAGACTGGAAAGGCCATGGCACAGCTACTTAGGGAGTCAGCTCCTGGTGTCACCAAGCTCGTCGGGATTGCCTTTGCAGGCGTGCCAATCGCCACGGCTCTCTCTCTGGAGTCAGGACTACCTGCCTGCCATACGCGAAAGGTCCTAGGAGTCAAGACTCAAGAGGACCTAGTGAAAGCCATTGACAGCTATGGTCAGCATGAGCTTCTGGAGGGGGTTCTTGAAGATGGCGACGTTCTTTGCATTGTCGATGATCTCGTGACAGGAATGACAAGTAAACTCGTAGCTCGTGATCAAATACTGGCAGAGGCCAAAAGGCGCGGAATCCAAGATATCGAGTGCAAAGACATCGCAGTCATCATCGATAGACAACAAGGGGCCAAGAAAAAGGCGCAAGAATCAGAATTGAAGCTCCACTCACTCATTGCATTCGTTGATGAGGGGCTTCCAGCAATAAAAGACCTAATGGATTTTGAGGAGTATAGTCAGATTATGTCCTATCTGAAGGGCAAGGACCAGTTCACATCATAAAATATGGACCATGAACAACAATTTCTTTTATTCAAGTATGTAATAGACCACCTCACATGTCTGAATCCAAGGACCCTGTCAAGCATATGCTGAATCTAGCGCTAGCTACCGCACTAAACGACCTTCAGTACTATGCGGATGAATTTGAGAAGACAAAAATTCCTGAGGTACAAGCTCTTCTCCTAGTTTTACAGGAGTCGGAAGAGGAGTTCATCGCTAAAATCGAAGACATGATGTTCACTGGGGTTTTCAGTACAATTGAGGAGGCTCAGGGGATTCACGGCAAGTGGCCGCCTCCCAGTAGCGATCCCTTTGATTTCACTTCGCCCTTTGGTTCGACATTGCAGTTCCAACGTGTGACGGTATGCAACCAGGTTCTTGAGCGAGGGCTTAAGTCGCACAAGTTCTATCTCTCCATCTCATCTCGCGCCAAATCGAAAGTCGTCGGCATGGTCTTCGAATATCTCGCATATTTGAAGGGTCAGCACTTGGAACGAATGCGAAGGGTATGCGAGTCCTTTGCCCCGCTCTCAGAAGAACCATCGGAATCATCCATTACGTGGTCCTCAGATGAGTAGTTCTCAGCCAATTCTCTTCACGCACTTGAGCTTCGTTGCATTAGAACACGTGTTCAAAGGACTTTACTTAAGCAAATTGTTAAAAGAATAAAAGAATAGATACATTTATTAATAGCTACGGATATGCAGTATTAGGATTGGCCGGGAGGCCTAATTCAGCAGTGGATCCCTCGTCTGCTCCAGTGGAAATGAAGGGGCGGGGGGGTCTGAAATGGAAGCAGCGAGATGAGTTTAATGAAACAGGAATCAACAACTCCTATCCCTCCGGTAATCTTGGATGACTATGCAGATTTCAAAGGATTTGCAAGAAGCGCCGCTGTTGTGGTATACTCCCCGGAGTTCTTCACGAGCCCCTTCCTGAATGACCAGAAGCGACTTCGCAGGTTGACACTTACAGCTCTTGGAGTTCAGGTCAAGGACGTGACGCTTACTTTCAAGTATGTCTTTGATTATAACGAACTGGATGGATACGACGATATCAGCACTACAAGCGATGACTTGCTCTCAGAGATTATCCGGGGATTGGACTTGGGTAGCACCTTGGTACGAGGCGCTGTCGATATGGGCCTATCGCTTGGAGAAGCCTTGGCTATGCGCCCATGAAGCAATAGAAAGGACTGACAGTCATCTACCCTGCACCAAAAGCCAGGTGTCCTATAACTACACAGGCTGCTTCCAGTTATCTCTCCCATAGCAACATGATTATGAGGGAAAGGGACCCAATATATTCTGATGAAAAGTGCCTGATATTGAACCAGTGGACGATATTCTACCCCGTATATTGAAGCAGTACTCCGCTGAGCCTAGAGGCTGGAGAGTAATGTCCACTCCTGGGGGCGAAATGCTAGTTGTTGGCGCGGATTCTGCCTTTCAGCTCAAGCTAATTCCCCTCAGTCCATACAAGTTCACCGGTGCGGGAATTGAGCTTTCTAACCCCTCTAAGGTGCTTGACTCAATGCGATCTACACCAGAATACGGGTTCCGCCCCCTTCAGGAATCGGACTTGCGAAATCTTGCTTCCACCCTAAGCGAACCCGAAAAGACAAGGATGCAGCTTCAACGAATACTAAGCCGCTCACCCTTGAGTCTTTCAGATTTGGCCAGTGAAAACGTTGACCATCTTCTCACAGGGCCCGTTCTGACACGGCCTGATTTGGGAACACTCAGTCCCGAGATGCTTAGGTCTCGAGACATCCTTGAACAATCTGCTTTAAAGGAGTTCAGAAGGAAGTACCCTGAGCGCGCAGGGATGTTCTACTAACGTATACCAACAATGCTATAATCTCCCAAGCATGCCACAAGGCAGCTCTGAAGTGGCGACAGGTTATGATACGTAATCTTTTCATCTTGGATGAGTCAGGACACAGTCTGGTATCCGCCTATTTTGGAGAGTGTCACTCCTTCGGAGATGATGACAAGCTGGTGACCGGCTTCATCAGCGCCTTGCATTCCATCGGACAGACCTTGGCTGGCCATGGTGTCGATGAAATCAATCTTGGACTCCTCCATTTTGTTATCCTATCAGAGCGCAACCTTCTCTTTGCCATAGCAGTCCAAGATGACAGTTCTAAAGCTGCCAAGGTCAAACTCGCACAAATTGCAGACATGTTTCTTGAGAGATACGGGACCACTATCTTCGACGTGAAGGAAAGCGACAAATTTAGTATGTTTCAGAGTTTTCCTGAGGAGCTCATCCAAATGGGTATTGCTCAAACCAACTGCGGCAAGCATCCCAACTGCAGCGAGTGCCCAGAATCTGCCAAAGAACTACCTATTGGTCAGTATATTAGACGCTTGGAGAGAGGTTAATTACTCCAATCCATGCGGCCATTTCCTCACCCTATCTTCTGCCCGACATATTGAATGACGCCACTTAGTCGTTGACGGGACGGTGATCTATTGAAATTCAGTCCCTCACTATAATGTTGAAGCTTAAGTTTCGGAAAGAGCCCAAGTATCTCATCCCTTGAAAAGAAGTGAAAGTGAAGGTTGTATTCAGAGTGATAATAGGTGTTTTCCTCAACTTCCTCAATCTTGTCCCAGCTCTTGACATGTTGAAGGTCTTCTACCGAGAACGTATAGATGTAGATGAGTCCTTTAGGTTTGAGTCCATCCTGCATGCGCTTTGCCAGAGCCTCAATGTCTGCTCTTCGAAAGAGCTGTAGAATCTTTGAAGCTATTATCAGCGCGTATCTTCCTGGCTGAATCTCGAACTCTCGCATATCCAATCTATGATAGGTAAAATCCAGCCCTTCAGCTTCGACTACTTCTGGAATGCCCTTTGATAGGGTTGAAACATCCACACCATCTACCTCACGGCCTAATTTTGCGAAGAAGAGGGCATGACGACCCCGTCCCATTCCCAAATCTAGGACAGGACCTTTGGGGACGATGTCCAGATATTCAATTAACTTGAAATCCGGACCTTGCTTTCTGTCTGTAACGACCTCCTGATAGGCCTCAAGCCAATAGGTCCTCTTCTTTGTCATCTTCTCCTTCTCCATAACCAGTCCCAAAGGTTAACTAAGGAGTCATTAGAAATGCTGTTAAGAAACATTCGTCCATCCCGCTTGATTCTAGTCCCAACGAATTGCCATCCCAATGGATAGACGCATCTTATCGACTAACTCAATCAACCCTGCATTTAGAATCTTACTGCTTTAACCGTGTCGCCAGAATATTGCAGCGAAGGTTTATTCTCCTTCATGGAGTTACGTGAATAAGATTGAGTTTCGTACGAGGGTGCTATATGGAAGACGGCAGCTATTACCAATCTGTAGGAGAGGGCGCATCGCGTTTGGGCAGAGATCCCAGGGGTCTCATTCTAGCTGGACTAGTGGGAAGCTTGATAGGATTATTTGGAACCACTACTGGGACATTTCTCACCTTCACTACTTGGCCTATTGGTCCGCTGCCCTACACGGAATTCACTGTAGTGATGCGTGCAGTAATTAGCCTAGCTAGCACTGTCGGCTTCTTCCTTTTTGTGCTAGGGATATATGGGCTTTCCATTCAGTATAAGGTGGCAATCCTGAGTCTGGTGGCAATAATCGAAGCAGGACTTCGCATTCTAAATGAAGCTATGAGTCGATTCCTGGGCTGGCTGTGGGCGCTGGTGTTTCTTTGGTCATCATTGCATCGGTTGTTTGGGTGCGAAGAAGAGCGTAGGGTCCTTATGATCCGTTTCTAGTGGTCCTCCTTCTAGAAACGGATCAGTTCTCTATTGAGAGATGGTGGGCCAAACGCGATTTGAACGCGTGAGTCGGCGTTAGTTGGGAAATCCACTCGTTTCCATCCTACCGTGTTGCTACTCCACGTCATAAGTTGGTGGAGTTGATTTCATGGAATCATGCTCACTCATATAATCACTATAGATGATACACCATGGTACCCAAAGCAGTCCTAGTATAGAGAGTATTAACGGCCAGGACATGAAAAAGTAGATGCCCCATACTATCAAACATAGAGCAAGTCCTGTGTAGATTGCCAGTAGAGCAAGTTTGATTCTCTTGCGCATCAGAGTGGGTGATATGAACCGATTCACTCCTACATAAGCCAGTAATACCACAAATGTCGCACTAGCAAAGGTTGACCCGAGGAGTAAGTATGGCGAATAGTACTGAGGGTAATTCTTAACGATATGATAGAAGTAAACATCGCGCATCGGATTGAAGGTCAAACCATCTCCCGATGTCCAGTTTCTCCATGTTCGGAACTCTAATTGCTGAATTGCCCAAAGATACGGAGCTTCATCTGCTATTGTATCCTGAATTTGATTGAAGTATGCTTGGCGTTGGAGGGAGTCAATTTCAAAAATCGCAAGATCGCACCACAAGTCGATATCCGTGTTGTTATACTTAACCTGTTGAGCTAGCGCGCCTTGCGAATGACAGAGTGGGTACAAGTAGCTGATTGGATCTGCATAGTCTGGTACCCACCCAAAGATTGTCATAGGCAATCTGCCCTCATTACTGTACTGAATATAGATCGAAAATAGAACTCCTTCAACGGTGATCGTCATGTTGTGGGTCAATCCTGTATGATTGGCCATAGGATGCCAAAATACATCTTCAAGCCCCTGTTGCACCAGATCCATTGATGGAGGTTTCAATGAACTGCTCTCAATATAGTAGAACGTGAACGAGCAATTCATCGCATTCAGTGCCGAAATGAACTCTGGGTCTTGCATTGCAAGATTCCATTCTTCTACTGCAGCGGCTATGTTGTAGTCGAATGTGAAGCTGGAACCATTATGTCCTGACATTCCTATGGGGATTGGTCCTCTGCCCTGAACTCCAAAACCACTGTACCCTTCCTCAATGAACTCGCTACAATTGAAGGCAAACGAGACGCTCCTTCTGAAGTGCTTGTTCTTGAAGGGGCTTTCAGTAGTTATGGTGTTAGAGTTTACTGTCGTTGTGAGATTGCCCATATTGAAACCAAAGAAGGTGACTGCAAATTTGTGGCCTCCAGTGGAAACATGAATATTTGGGTCAATGGTGGTTTCTTCATCAGAATCCCAGGCATCATTGGCATCTGCTATAGGCCAGTAGCACCCATCAATCAAACCATTCCTAAGGTTCAGTTCGCGCCCTCGGGCATCTTCATTTATCCTAATGAATACATCTGGAAGCGAGCCTGCATAGGATGGTGGTGATATCCCAGAGGCTGTTTCTGTGGCTCTCCAGTAGTCATCAAACTTTACGAGGTGAACGAATTGGTCCACAACCCATTCATATAGCATGTATGGGCCAGTGCCACAGGTATGGGTATCCATATAGTTCTCATATTCGCCATAGTCCACTCCATACGCTTCCCATGTTGCTAAATCTTGATTGGTAGCGTGGTCGATAGCATACGTGGGACTCATAACAAAGGCAGCTCCAGTCGCCAGAATTGTGACGAAAGGCGAGAATGCATTCTCAAGTACGAACCTTATCGTATAGACATCAAGCACCTCTAACGCTCCAGAGTTGGCAACCCAGTTATCAAAGGTGATTTTGAATACTGACGAATCTGTCCCATTAGATAGTGCAGCCTCCTTGACCTGAGCACCTCCCTGCAGCGCATCGACTAAGGTTCCTATTGCACTCCATTCTGCAAAGATCTTCATTGTGCGCTCTATGTTCCACTTTACACAGCTCGCATTGAATGGAGTACTATCGTGGAATGTGATACCCTGTCGTAGTTCAATGGTGTAGTTCTTTCCATCTGGAGAGATTGATGGTTCTTCTGCAGCAAGAAGAGGTGTTAGTGGGTATGTTGAACTGCTATTGAATGGATATGTATAGAGCGTTTCATAGATATTGGATAGCACCCAGTTTCCGAAGTTCTCATTATCAACCGCTGGGTCCATGGAATCAGGATTGCCTGTTGCCTCCCAAACGAATATGTCTTCAGGGGGACTGCTTGGCGTATACACATCAATTATAGTAAATCCGCATCCGAATGAGAAAACGAGGAGAAATACTAACATGGCAACGAAGCACTTCTTCCTCAGACGAAACTGTGTCCTCGCCATTTTTCACAACACCCACAAGCAATCCAGCTACCATATCTTATGCATCAGCAGCTTATGAACTGTTGGCAAAATTGAGAGAAAATGAATGGTGGGTCGGATGTGATTTGAACATACACGAATTGGAAAAAAAGCAAATATGAGAGCTTGCATTCAATCATCATCAAAAGCATGTAACATAAAAACAGCTGCACGACCGTGAGTCCTATGAAACAAAAAGCGAAACCCTATGGCTTGTGGGACCCCCTCGTAACCCCTGAAGACATTTATTCAGATATCATTCGCTTTCTCAATGTTTTCGTTGATGAGAAAGGCTTCTATTATTGGGCCGAGCTTCGGCCTCAAGACAACGCTAGAATTGTGGTTGTGAAATGGAATGAAGAGGGCGTTATCAGAGATATCAGCCCTCCCAATTCTAACGTTAGAACTAGAGTGCACGAGTATGGTGGAAGGGCATTTACTATCCATGATGATGTGCTCTATTATTCAAACTTCAATGACCAACGACTCTACAAACAAGAAATTGCAGGTGATACTACTCCTGTCCCAGTTACACCCGAAAGATGCGAAGATGGCTCGATAGGGAAATACGCAGCACCTACTGTATCTCCCGATGGGAATGCATTAGTTTTTGTTTTTGAGAAGGAATTCGAAGATAGTGAGAATGAGAACTGCATTGCAGCGATTAGCCTCAAGAAGCCCCTTCCTCAAGAACCAATCATACTGGCCTCTGGAAGCGACTTCTATGCAGATCCTATTCTTTCTTCTGATGGAAAGCAGATTGCTTGGATTCAGTGGAATCATCCCCGGATGCCTTGGGATGAGTCGGAACTGTGGCACGCTAAGCTCAGCAGCGCTAAAACATCCCTTGAATCCGCAGAGAAGGTAGTAGGAGAAACCAATACGGCGATTTGTTTTCCGTCCTTTGGGCCGGAAGGAGACCTGTTCTTCATAATGGATCAAGCAGGTCATGATATATATGACCCGAAGAACTGGTGGAACATCTATTCCTACAAGAATGGAGAGGTTGAAGCAGTAACTCAGGAGCTAGCTGAGTTCGGAGTCCCATTGTGGACGGTTGGCCATACTCGCTATGTACTGGACAGAGAAGCGATACACGCAATCTGCCACAAGAGAGAAGGCGATTTACTGGCCCATCTCTCCCTTGAAACAAGCGCGATTTCTTGGACGAAGCTGCCATATGATTCTCTAGGGATGATTCAACAGGGTGATCATGATAATGTATTGCTCTTGGCAGGAGGATATGACCGCCCACCAGCCATCATCAGGTTCAATACCAAGACTGAGGAGATGCAGGTTCTAAAAGAGAGCTATAATATGCCTCTTGATTCAGAGCATGTTTCGCAATCAACTACTATTGAATTTCCTACTCAAGACCGGGGACACGCATTTGCTTTATTCTATGAGCCCCTGAATCCAAATTTCCGTCCGCCAGCTGACTCCAAACCACCTCTGATAGTACAAGTTCACGGAGGACCTACAGGCCGTACGTCGAACTCACTATCGCTGGAGAACCAATTCTGGACTTCTATGGGATACGCTGTTATCGATGTGGATCATAGGGGTAGCACAGGTTATGGTAGAGAATACCGGGACAAACTACTTGGTCAATGGGGCATAATAGACGCCATGGACGTTCGTGATGGAATCCGCTATCTCTTGGAACATGGTAAAGTGTCCCACAAGATTGCGATTCGTGGAGGAAGCGCCGGCGGATATGCAGTTCAACGATGCATAACCATGTTTCCTGACCTTTTCCAAGCAGGAGCAAGCTACTTTGGGATAGGGAACCTGATTACTCTTGCCAAATTAACTCACAAACTAGAGTCTAGATATTTGGACTCCCTTCTCGGTGCTTCACTCAAGGAAGATGAAGGCGTTTACAAAGAGAGGTCCCCAATCAATAATCTGGAAAATCTAAAGGCCCCAATGATTCTATTCCAAGGCCTAGAGGATAAAGTAGTCGCTCCAGAGGTCAGCCGTGAAATCGTGCGGTTGCTGGATGAAAAGGGGATAAAACATGAATACATAGAATACGAGGGAGAAGGACACGGATTTCTCAAGAGAGAAACACGTATCGATGCTTTGAATAGGGAGTCCCAGTTCTACCGTGAAGTGTTTTTCAATTTGTGATAGCTATTGGTATGCGCTCAAGTACACAGAAATTGAATATACTTGAAACCGCCAAAACATGATTTCTAAAGAAATGATGGTGGGCCGGACGTGATTTGTTCCGACTCAGGGGAGTCCATTACTTGCTGTGAGAAGTATGCTTTAAACATCAGCAATCGTGGAATAGCTATAGAACTCTATCTGTGGAGGTTAGCTCATTTGGTCTTTGAAGTTCCAAATTGTGAGTACAAGAATTATCTTCCATTTTTCAATGCTGACATATTTCCTCGAACATGGATTGAGAGTGCCTACAAACATCAATGTGCGAAACTATTTGTTGATGATGCAAGTGACTCACATATCTTTCTCTTACTCTATCCCTATCATGCTTTTATTTCTGGAGGTCCTAATTCACCAGGTGTCCATGAGATACTTGATTTAATACCTGAAGAAACACAGATGAATCTTGAATCTGACAAATGGTTACCTGCTATCAATGAACATGATTTTCCAGGGATTCTACGTCCTAAGAGAAGATTCAGACTAAATCATGAAGGCATAATGAAATATGGTGTTGCCTGTTTGAAGAAACCTCTACTTGATGGATATGTTGTTCGGAGAGTTGACAGGGAAACAGCTGAACAACTCCCCGCTATACTGGGGGATTATATCCCTTCGTTCTTTGGAAACTTAGACAACTTCATAGAGAAGGGCATAGCATTTTGTGTGAAACATGGTAACAATCCTATTAGTATGGCAGGTTCGTGTATACCGTATACCAATAAGCTTGACGTGCAAATTACAACTGTTAATTCTCCGGAATATCGCAGAAAAGGATTCGGTACTGCTGCTGCAATCGCCCTAATAGAGTATTGTCTAAACAATGAAATTGAACCCCACTGGAATGCAGCAAACGAACCTTCTGTAAGAATGGCTCTGAAGTTGGGATATACTAATCCTGAGGAGTATTATGTATACGAATGGATTGCTAAATGATATCTTGTTGGAAAAGTCGATGGTGGGCCGGACGTGATTTGAACACGTGACCGCCGCACTGTCAATGCGGCATCACTCGGCGATACCTTCTATAGAAGAGCATCATAGCCGGGCTAGACCACCGGCCCATTCAGGTTCGTCATGACGACTGCTGACGATTAAAAACGTTACGACAACACCAACATGGCTCCGGAGATTTCCGAAAAGCCCTAATGTGGGTGCCTCACTTCTCGATTGCACTCATTGAGTTTCTTCCGTGCCCGCTACCCAACCCCATGTCTTTACCCCGCGTTTCTCAAGCCAGTAAGTGAGAAGCCAGGTCCCAGATGCCACCATGATGAATGTTGCAAAGATTGCGTTGATATACAGAGCAGCTTCAGGCTGCATCCCACCTGGAAATCCGTATAGAAGTACAGAAAAAGCGAGGAGTTCAATCAGAGCAGCCGCTATTAGTATCATGACCATTATCCCTGATGTATTCTTCATGTTCTATCACCTCTAATTCCCAATCTGGATACTCGCAGCAGTTGGACATGGTCGAGTCATTATCATAGAGTGCTAAGCCCGCAATCCAACTCGAAACCACTACAACTCAAATTGACATAAACATTGCGACAGATCTATCAGGTGTAGAGTGACAGCCCCGCCCTGGGATGCTTGAGCAGAATTCTCTTGACAAGTGCTCTGTACAGTTTGGTGTAGGAATCCCGAACATCGATGAGCCCGAACATAATGTCCCTGACGACCGGGTCTTCTACTCCCATTCTGCTTACGGTCTCCATGTTCTTTTTGCTCTTGAACACCAGTTTGGCAATGTTCTTTCCAACCTTGAGTACATCCCCAAAATCATTACACCATGCCTTTTCATACCTATTGAGACCGTCAGGATTCCCTGTTTTGGCAGCCTCATCAAGAATCTGGGAAGCGATGACTCCCGACCTAATTGCCATGAAAATTCCCTCTTGATCAAAGGGATTTGCAAAACCTGCAGCATCTCCAACAAGAAGCGTTCTACCTAATACTGTCTTTGGGGCGGCACCGGAATATGGTACTCTTGCCGCAGTATCCGATAGTATCTCTGGCTCCAAGTCATGTTCACGTTTAAACTCCTCAAACCATGCATCGAATGTGATTCGGAGGTTCTGAACCCTGTCCTGTCTTCCTCCCAGTCCAACACTCAGGATGGACTTCTTGGGAAAGCACCATGCATATCCAAACTCGACAGCTCCAAGATAGATGTGGAAGGCCACACCGTCCTTCTTCTCTGGCACTCCGCAGATTCTATCAACTGCATCCTTCCCAACCTCCGCCTCCAGCTCAATAGTGACAGCTGCACCGTCTTTGGGCCACCCTGCATAGAAACCAAGCGATTTTGCCACAACACTATTTATCCCATCGGCGCCCACAAGATAGTCCCCAGTGTAAATCTCCCCTTCACTGGTACGTACACTGACTCCCTTGGAGTCTTGCTCTGCTCCGACGACTTTTCTTCGCTCTCTGATTTCAGCTCCCGCCTCTTCCGCCTTCTTCAGAAGCAGATGGTCGAAGTCTGTCCGCATCACCATGACTCCAGATGGTTTTGGCTGTGTGCAGTCAACCACCATACCAGAGGGTGCATACATCCTGAATCCGTATGGCCTCCTCTGCACAACTTCATCGATGCTGAAGTCCAGTGCATCTATACCTGTTGGGCCAATCGCTCCGGCACAGGGCTTGATTCGCGGAAACTTCTCCTTGTCAAGCAGAAGGACACTGAGTCCCTTCTGGGCCGCTCTTCTGGCCGTTGTAGAACCACCTGGTCCTCCTCCAACAACAATCACATCATAGTCGGCCATTTGCAGGAGTCCTCCTAGTCAAAGCCTGTACTCCCAAAGCCTCCTTCACCGCGGTCAGAGTCGTTAAGCTCATCAACAGCTTCAAAGAGTGCTCTGGAAACTGCTCTAATTGCGAGCTGACTAATTCGCATTCCCTTCGTTATCCTGAAGGGTTTCTTTCCAAGGTTAATCATAATCGTCTTGACTTCTCCGCGATACCCACTATCGATTGTTCCTGGTGCGTTCAAGACGGTCACTCCATGTTCCAGTGCTAGACCACTCCTTGGTCGTACCTGCCCCTCATAGCCTGGCGGAATCTCAATCGATATTCCCGTGGGCACCGCATGCCACTCCCCGGGTTCCAGCACATAGTCAACGACAGAGAAGAGATCAAAGGCTGCATCGCCCGGTTTTGCGAGCCTAGGTACTTGTGCTCCAGGGGTCAGCAGTTTCACGCCTATTATGACAGGGTCTTTCTGCATTGTTCTTCCTCCGAAGACCGGAGTCTACTTCTGGAGTGGCATTCTGTTTGATATAGGTGTGGGTGATATCATAGCCTAATTGGTAACATTTATATAGAAATGGCACATAGTACTATATGATGTACAGTATAGTGTCACGCACACTACAAACGAACACAATTAAAACAAAGGTGAACTGCTTGTCAATGTCGAAAAAGACACAGGAAGAACTGGACCGCTGGTCCAAGGAAGTCAAACGTGGAGCTGTGACTCTCGCAATTCTTGCTCTTCTGAGCAAAAAGAGGGCTTACGGATACGAGGCAGTTAAGCTGCTTGACGATAAGATGTCTTTCTTGGCTTTAGAGCAGGGCACAGTCTATCCACTTCTAAGACGACTAGAGAAGCGCGAGCTCCTGAAGTCCGAATGGGACTATGAGGATCCGACCAAGCCAAAGAAGTACTATGCCATCACTCCCGAAGGAGCAGAGGCTCTGGGCGCGATGACTAAGACCTGGTCCAAGCTGGCGCATGAAATGAACGGTATAATTATGGAGGTTGAAACATATGAGTAGTAGTGATCCACTGAAACTTATTGAACAATATCTTGAGCGCGTCAAGGTCTATCTATCCTATGACAGCGAGGATGCTCTAGTTGAGATTCGAACTCATCTCATTGAAGAAGCTGAACGAATTGGAGAGGGCAGGATGACTGCAGGCTCTGCTTTGATGGCTATTGAAAGAATGGGCGATCCAAAGGCTGTTGCCAACGAGTATGCGGATTCGGGTGAGAAGGTCGGACCTGTACCAACGGAGTATGTCCAACCACTCACACGTGTCTTGATAGTACTCTTTGGGCTCTCACTTGCCTTCATTGTCGGTGCCTACGTGGTCGGTGTGGCTTTCAACGAGCTCTTTGGAGCAACACCCCTCGATCCACTTGCTATTCCAATTATGATTGTTGTGAATCTAATCATTGCGTTCTCTATTATCGGCGGAATAACCTTACTGGACAGGGATAAGGCGATAACGGAAAAGACCACGCTTGAGGGTCTCTTGGGTGTTGGCGGCGATGCACTGAAACCCAAGCCAAGATGGGATGCAATTGGAGAGGCTGTGATGGGCGTGATTTTCATGGTGGTTCTTGTTCTTCCACCATTAGTCATCACGTACACCTCTACATTCCTATTGGTTCTCCCAGTTCTAATCGCATTACTGGGTGCTGGTGCCTTGAAGGGTACCATGTTTGCAGTAGGAGGAGAGAATAACCTGAACCTTCTCTTTGAAGCTCTGTTGTCATTTCTCTGGATTCTCTTTGCAGCAGTGCTGGTCAATGTTGGTTGGCCAACTACTGGATTCTGGGCCAACAACAATGGTGTCTGGCAAATTTATGATATAGCTACACTATTCGCTGATATGGAACTTGAATGGTTATTACCCTTCAATTGGATCTGGATATTCATCATCTTCATGGTAGTGGTAACCAGTATCTGGAGACTAATCGCCGCATCCATGAAAGTCACTATGTACCTTCGGCAGGGCAAAGGTCTCTGGTGGAAGGGGACTTGGGGAGAGCGACACACCGCAAAGAGGGGTTTCTGGAGAAGATTCAGGAAGTCCACTCCGGATGATGAACAAGGCTCTAGGTACCAGGATGGCTATCAGGAGTCTTTCGAATCACAATAAACTAGGACAATTTCATGGGGGACTTTGCTCCCCCTACTTCTTTTTCTCTTGGCTCTATTTCGAGAGTCAGGACCTATTTCTGAACTCATCCCCACTCATATTCCGCCCCTGCGAAGACAACTCATCAAACCACCAAAAAAACGCATAGTGTGTCAACACACAAAGCTGTTGAGAAGGTGAAAATCCTGAGCGAATAGGAAGTCCTTTTGTGGTGGTCTGGTCATCTTTGAGTGAGTGACGAATCAATGAGAGATATTGAACTAGAGATATTCGAGAGTGGATGCGCGAAACACAAGGTCGGTCAGAAGCTCAAGTATCCTGAACATAAGGGGAAGATATGCCACTGGCTTCTGGACTCAGCTGATAAGATGATTCGGGTCTTAGAATACGATGGAAGACTTGGGTGGTCATACAAGGGCACTCCCTACGAGAAGGTGATCAACAAAGACGGAGTGACAACTGAGTTCGTACGATGTCCGGATCCGACCTCCGCCGGAGTGGTTCTGAAGATAACTGCCACCAAGAGGATGAGAAAAACAAGACCCTAGCATTGCTTGAATTATCAAGGGCTCCTTCAAGTGGCCTCGCATGGCAGTCTGTAATTCTAAAGGCAAAGATTAATACGTCGCAAACATAGGTGGCAATCCGCGTGAAGGGAGGGAATTAGCTTGATTCGACGCAACAAGAAGAAGCAGGAATTGGAGCCACCCAATCCCCTGGCAGTGCTCTTTGAGTTTAGTGAGGAAGATGAAGAGTACGTCCAAAGCATGCTCAAGAAGTCCGCAAGGCGCACGCTTGACCGATTCAAGTCCGAAGAACCCAAGGTAGCCAAATCGGAGGCTCAGCAAGAGCCTTTGTTCTTTCCAGAGCTGCAGGCAAAAATCTCGGCACTGGAGGTCAAAATGGGAATTCACACTAGTCCTCCTCAGCCAATCAGGAACTGCCGAAAGTGCTACTTCGCATCGTCCTTCCGAAATATTCAGACCAATTGGTACTGTCGATGTACCAATGTCTCTAGGACCCCTGCCAAGGGAAGAGGCCTATGGATTCTTTGTGAGAGCAACTTGCCCTGCTGGAGAAGTCCCTAGACTAGTTGTTTCGAATACGCCGCTGGTCTAGGTTGAATCAGAGGGCCGTAATCTCGTTGATTAGAAGTAGTGGTGCCGCGGGCCGGATTTTTCGGCCACTGGTTCGAATTGAACCAATGTGAACCGGCGACGACACGGTCTTCAGCCGTGCGATCTCCCAGGCTGATCTACCGCGGCAGGTGCTGTTTCTCGAGCTTTGGTCCTCTGGATATAAAGATAACGACCACAAAAAATTCAGCATACCAACGGGAGGCAGGTCTCATTTTATCTTGTAGTTCATATAGCTGGCAATGAATGCGCAAGTAATCGCCGAAGCATTCACTGCGATGGGATAGATGTACAGTGAATCAAGAAATGAGAGCGTCGCTAGGATAGAAGGTATGTTAACTCCATCCGCCACAGCAAATGGGATGAAGTAGACCATTAGAAAAATGCATGTCAATAGAGCAACACCCGTGAAGGCAGGCATATCTGAGGACGACCTAGCAAACTCAGATAGGGTCTTCAACCAGTTCTTCTTAGCCTTGTCTCTCTTCCTTACCTTTTTCTTTGATACAATATTGGCCCAACGATACATAGCTTCGGCCATGAGAACGAAGGAACCTGCAAGTACCGCCATGGCTCCAAGAGCCACCAGCAATTGGAGTTCTGCACTCAATACTTGAATATACGACTGTGCATGCCAAAGAATGGGAATCTGTACTAGCCCAGCTAGCCCAATGAAAATCAGCACCAGTCCGGGCTTGCTTCCGCGTCTCCACCATACTGCAAGGCTCATTGTTTTCTATCCTGCCTGTAGAATTAGCCGCTCAGAAAATCGGTCTCCACTTTAAGCTTTTGGAATCATCTTGCTGGACGACTAGTGCTTCGTAGCATCAATTCGAAACCAGTGCTCATGTTCCTCCGAATAGATGATTTGAAAGCCAAGGTCTTTGACCAATTGACTGATGGACTCCAAGCTTTGGTTCTGCTTTCCTTTGACTGCGTACTTGATTTGAGAAACGGACTTGTCAGGAAAGATGAAGCGAGAATTGAAGACATACCTCTCTTCGTTGTTCACGATTTTGGCTGCTATGATTGACAGAAGCCCCCCTGGCTTCAAACATCTGTGAGCTTCCATAGCTGCAGATTGTTTCAAATCAAAACTCCCAAGGTATCCTAGAGAAAACCAAAATGTCGCAACCTCAAAGCAGGCATCTTGAAAGCAGAGGCCGCATGCATCAGTCAGAATCCATTGCGAGAGGGCATCGTAAATTTGCCCCTCTTTTATCTTGTCGAGGCGAATATCTGCAGCACAAACTCGTTGTCGCTCTAACCGGGAAACTAATGCTTCGCCCCCACCACCAATGTCAAGAACTGCCCCTTTCCGAGATATGTTCTCTAGCATTATTTCTTGAAGCGGAGTTATGAAGGAGGATATTTCATCCACATGCTGTCTCTCCTTTCTTAGGATAGAGCATCAAACTCAGATTCTAGCAATCCATAGTAAAGCAATCCCCACCGCTTTCCATCCTTGAAACCAGTTTCGCGAAGATGCCCTTCCCTTTTGAAACCAAGAGCCTCCGCCAGTTTAGAGCTTGGTTTGTTGTAATCTCGTGTGATGATGATTATTTTGTGGGCCTTCAGGTCATGGAAGATGAACTCCATTGAACGATTACAGGCCTCCTCAGCGAGGCCCTTCTTCCAATGGCCTGAGTCCAAGAAGTAGCCAAGCTCGAAGGATGGAACATCCCACTTCTTCGGTTCGATCCAAATCTCTCCAATATACTCTTGGGACTCCTTCAGCCAAATTCCCATGACAAACCTAGTTCTGCTTATCCATTCAGCTCTATGCTCCCTGACCTTTATTTCGGCTTCTTCTTTAGTGACCACATCACTGGCTTCATCTACATATTCCTTCAGGACTTCTCGGTTATCATTTCTCTCAAATAACGCCAGGTAGCGATCGCCATCGCCTTTCCCGTATCTTCTCAGAATCAAATGCTTGGTTTCCAATTGCGAAGGCAGATCAAGCAGTAGCTTATCCATCTATTACAAACCCCATGAGTAAACAGGCAGTCTAGTTCCTTGCATTCCAAGGCACGGCATTCCAAGACCTCGAACCACCTACGTTGTACACCGCAATATTTGGCGGCGCAACTGGTTATACCTGATAGGTTGCTCTACGTCCGCCCCGTCTTCGCACGGCTACAACCACAACGATCCAGAATAGTGTATAGATGACGAAGAACCAATCACCAGGACCCCACGGAATCCATGGCTGCAGTGGTGTCGAGAAGAGCTGGTCAAAGAAACCGAAAATATACTGAAAGAATGTATCCATGTATTCAGGTTGCGCAAACTGCAATTGATAGTGTCCCTCCGGATTAGGGAGTGCTTTGTTTTGATTCCCTTATTCACTCTTAAGTTCTTCTTGGAAGGATTTTAGCTTATTCCCATCGATTCTGACAGCGAAAAACGCAGAGCCTTTAATATCTGCGAATGTTCTACACTCTCTAACAGAGGTTCTTATCAGAAGTGTGAGGAAATGTCTGAGAACGGTACAGAAGAAAGACGGGCTGTGTACTGTGGGATTCATGCGAGATATTCCAGCAAGGATGCAAGATGGTTTGGAACGATCTCCTTTGCAACCATGATTGTGGCGTATATCGGAATGGCTGGGTCCAGCATTGCTTATCTGGGCCTCTCGTTCGACCTCGGAAGCCTCCTGGGATTTGACCCCTTCGTCTTGTCAGAATCTATGATTATGATTCCGATTCTGTTTCTTGTTTCAATGTTGTTCTTTGCAGGTGGAATTGAATGGTATGTCTTGTGTAGACATTGCCCCTGCTATGAACACTCAGGCAAAGAACATGGAAACGAGAAGAGGTTCTACTGTCTTGCCAATTGGGCCAGTCCGAAGCTCTTCAAGTATGACCCCACTCCCGTAAGCACTGCCGGCAGAGTGGTGTTCCTTGTTTGGGGCATTGGAATTGCGTTTCTGTTTCCTTTTCTCTATCTTTGGGATCGGATTGATTGGTTATTTGCCTACTTTGTCGTGACGGTGGCGTTTCTCGCAACGTTGCGCCACTGGAGTTGCTCAAGCTGTCCGAATTTTGGCTGTGCTCTTAACTGTGTGTCCGAGGAGAGGAAGGAGGAATTCGTGAAACTCCTTGAAATCGGAGAAATCTATGGCAATAGCTAACTCCATCCCATTGCTCTTTCTCTAGTCGCACGGGTGAGTAATAACTCGCGATTTCCAGCTCTTCATCTCAAAGCAAATCGAGCTGGAATGTGGTGCAACCAATGTGGGATTTGTGACAGTGTTTGCCCAATGTCACTACTAGGGTCAAAGATGGCCAATCAACTCTCTACAAAGGATTTGGAATGTATACTGTGCGGTGCGCGTGTTGACGCATGTCCATATGGAATGCTTAGTCTGGCTTTCGGAATCCCCCGTACTCCAAAAGCAGAAGAAGATGATGTTCCTGTTGAAGCTCCGTAGATTTCCCTCCCTCAATGTTACTTCTGTCAATTCGCGTCGATTGCAGCGTTGTTGTGCACGTTATGAAATAGTACATTAGAGAGGCTACATCATGCCTGAGCGGAGCCAAGTAAAATGGACGCTGCTTATGAAGCTAACCCGAGATTGAAAGGATTCCTGTCAGATTGTGAGTCTGAAGAGAAGGTTGTGTCAGTCACAGCAGAGCCCACTCCAATATTCTTCGAAGAGGCACGAAATGCTCTGGAATTGAACTTCGATTTTGTCATAACCGGGCTTACTGATAGAAGGCTCCAAATTCGCTTCATCAAGGCTGCTGTCTATGACCCCAATGGGAATTTGGTCACATATCGCCATCTAAACCATAACGGTGTTGGGACTCCTGGAATTCATACGATTGGAAGATACGAGCTCAATGGTCGGGAAACTCTTGATGTATTCAATCCCTTTCACCATTTTCCGAAAGATTTGCCGATGGACTACTTACGCTATATGTTCACGTTCTATGACCTTGACACAAAGGAGGAGTTATACTACGGCAACATCATTGTACGTCCTCAATTCTATCGGCAGAGGGTCAGCCTCTCGTTACCACTCAAGGGATTATTGACAGTTATTGATGGGCACGATTTCTATTCTCATCACCGTAGATTTGCTATGTCAATCGTCAGAAACTTCACGGGAGGGAAGTTCCAGTCCAACTTCAGTCGGTATGCAATCGATTTCACGCTTCTGGGTGATGATGGTAACACAAGAAGAATGACACCTCCAGAGTACAAACAAAACTACGACTTTCACTTTGATGATGCTAGGCGTTTTTACACCGATGGCGCAGAGGTACTTGCGCCCGCTGATGGCGAGATAGTGGATGTTGTCGGTCACCTTGATGATCTGTATGATAGCTCCTTTGACATGGAACATGCCGTCAAGGAGAACAGAGTTGAGGAACTTGCTGGCAACTATGTGGTAATTAGACACAATAGCAAGGAGTATAGCCATCTCTATCATCTTCAGAAGAATAGCATAGTAGTAGAGATTGGTGAAGAGGTTTCGAGAGGTCAGGCTATTGCCAAGATTGGCTTCTCAGGAGCGGCTACGGTCTATTCGCATCTACATTATCAACTGATGGATGGCATGGAGTTCTTAACTGCCAATCCATTGCCCTGCAAATTCTCTGACGTGACTCTTCTTCTGGGCTCGAATCAGACAAACTGGGATGCGCTCTCCATTAATACGGGCGACTTCATTGTGTCGGAGTGAGAGAGGATTGCTGTGTATGCCTGGAGTGAACCGCAGTCTTCTCATCCTTCCTCCAAGTACTTAGTTCCGAGAGTTCTTTAGCAAGGTCCGTTATGCAGTATTGGTTCAAATGAATGACCATCATGAGTCGCTAATGGAAATCAGGGAGCTAGTATCCACTGATCCAAAGCATGTTGACTTGGAAACGAGGAGAGCGTTCTGGAGAATCGTCAGGCAGATTAAGAAGTCCTCACATCCTCAACCCGGGGATATAGCCCTAGCTTCGGAGATTCGAAATCTCCTCTTTAAAGCAAGAAGAGGGAGGACCTATCCACTCTGGCCCTGCATAGGAGTTTTCTTCCTTATTGGCCTAATTCCCGTCACTTGGTACCTACAGCTGCTTTCAGTTCCTTTGGATCCGTTTAGTATGCTTTCATGGACCGATTCCGATTGGTGGCTCTTTCTAAAAAGAGTGGGGAGTCTTATGGCAGCGACATTCTTCTTCTATCCTCTGGGTCGCCTTCTTGCTGGACGATGGGCTGGAATAAGAATAGATGGAATGAGTGGAGGGATGTACCGCGAGCCCACCCTCAAGATTGACTACAAGACTTTCCTATCCGCATCTCCACCCAAGAGAAAGTGGTTCTTCTTCTTTGCCGGGGCTTGGACAATAATCACATCTCTCTCTATTGGCACGATTGGGTGGTTCCTTGCCGCTGACGTGAGCGGGTTCATTACTGCGGCCTTTTTGGTCCTCAGTGAAGGTCTGGCAATTCTATCTGGTACCACAAAAACCATTGGCGGAGAGATGGCGCATTACAATCGGGAGAAGAAAATAGAGAAAGCTTGGAAGGAAAACCGCATGCAGGAGAATACTGGTTCCGAACGTAGATGAGTCTAACAAGTCACTCTAAACGAGAAGCAGAATACAGATTATGGGACTCGATGATTCCTTTCTTTATTTCATCGGAATACTCAACAACCAGTTGGTCACGCAAGGATGGTGGAATCTCCTCACCTTTTGCCATTTTTTGGCCTGCCAGCTCGACCGCCTGAAGAAAGCCTGAAAGCTGCTTCTTGCCCTCTTCATTGAACAACATTTGAGCTGCAGGTAAGAGTATCTCTACTGCTCCCGAATACAGGGCTCTTACAATTCCAAAGTTGTTGGTGTCTGGAAATCCACAAGTGGCACACAAGACCAAGCGAGGAAACTTGCGGATTCTGGCCGGATGCATTGTTTCCCCCTCTTTCACTTCCATCTCCGGAAGACTGAACGAAAACGTTCGCTCAAGCAGGCGCTGTAAATAGTGAGTTACATTGCGCCCGTAAATTGGGGTTCCCAAAAGCAATATGTCTGCTTCAGGGATTTTGGGAAGAATCCAATCCATATCGTCTCTGTGAACGCACTTTCCAGGCGTTTCCCACCAGCAAGTAAAGCAGCCTAAACACCCGTTAATGTTCAAATCAGCGATGTGATGTTTCTCAACTTCAGCGTTTGCCTTCTTAGCGCCGGCAATGAACGCCTCCATGAGGATATCAGTAGTCCCTCTGGCCTTTCTGGGGCTGCCGTTGAATGCGAGTACCTTCATCTTCCTCAGTCTTGGTTTTGTATTTGTCCCAATATTATGTGTATCTGCGCACGCATTCTCTGTTTCGCTGATTGGCATGTTGTTGGTGGACTAGTTGAGGAGTTGGAAGCGCCGAATCAGATCTAAATCATTGATAGTTGCTTGCTTGGGTTAACTCCTGGCCATCTTTTTGATATCAATACAAGTGAGGATCAAATACTTAGGCTAGCTACTGGTACACCAGTCGCAAGCACACGATGGAAACCTGTATGAGCTGTTACGATTGTCCAGTTAACTCCTTACTGAAACATCAAGACTCTTTTCTCAATGTCTGCATTTGCAGCTTCCTGAGGACCCTCGCCCTTCTACGTAATTTATGTAGAAAGACCTTCCGCAATGGACACACCTAGATGGAGTGCAGCTTGATGTCCATCCAGCTGTAATCCAAGACCCAGACGTGCCTTGATATCGAGCGCCACATGGAATGACTCCATCCGAAACTCTGCCACAGCGCGGACATTGAACCGAGATTACCTTTGTTAACCCTCTCACCTCCAAAATCTCAACTACAATAATACCTTGGAAAGTAAATATACAAGGTTTGCGTTTTCGGGTCCTTGCTTGACTTATCCGCTCTTCAATCTGCTTTGATTTGCCGCATTTTGGAAAGGATGATTTAATACCATGGTCTGAAGTTGGCAACACCGTTAGGAGAGAAGGTTAGGTATGGATGAGATTTTTTACCGAGACGCTCTGGCCATTCTGATTATCGCGTTCTTCCTGATCAGAGCTCCGAGCGTTATAAGTGCCTCAAAGACGGAAAAAGTAGCAGAGAAGAAACCTGCTAGGGAAATAATCTTGGTGCTTCTCAACTTCATAGGGATGATTGGAGTTCCTTTCATCTATATTCTGACTTCTTGGTTTGATATCTTCGCATTTTCATATCCGGAGGCTATCAGGTTATTTGGAATTGTCTTCAACATTATAGGACTTGTTCTACTTATTTGGGTGCACAGGGCACTTGGACAGCATTGGTCGATGATGCTTGAACTGGGAGATGAACATAGGCTTGTCACGAAGGGGCCATACTCTCGTGTTAGACACCCAATGTATACCTTCTTCTACATCATGGTGATATCAACCGCCTTGATTAGCTCCAATCTCTTTGTTGGTGCCTTTGGAATACTGACATGGACACTACTATACGTCGTCAGAGTTGGAGATGAAGAAGCCATGCTTCTAGAGCAGTTCGGCGATGAATACCGAGAATACATGGAGAGAACTGGCAGGTTATTGCCCAAGATAGGATATTAACAAATAAAGGGGGGAACTGGGCGAGATTCGGCATTGCAATGGAATGATCAAGAGAGTGGTCTTTGGTTCGGATGTGCGAAACATGAACGATGAAGAAGATGAAATGCAGATTGTATTCAGACCAGAGGCTGCAAAATTGCTATGTCTCAAGACCGTTGCGCTATTAGTGGTTGTACTTCTCCCTCTTCTTCTCATCTATTGGTTTCAAGAGATACTGCGCCAATGGTTTGGTGATCCTACTCCCCTTTCACCAGTCTACCTAAGCATGTTTGTCCTTCTCATAGGCGGGTATGTATTTGGACTTGGCATCCTGTTGCCAAGGGCCGGTAGACGCATTGATGCGTTAATAGAAAGAAAGGCTCATCGCAATAATGATTCGGAATTGGATGACTAGATGATTAATGTGATATGAGAAATTGGCGGACCGGGCGTGATTCGAACCCAAACATCAAGGGAAGATCGGTGGTGAGCTGCAAAGCAAACGTTACCGAACTTTCAGATGTATTTAAGAAATAACGGTCGAATAGTGAAAGCGACGGGCAAAAGGTTCTGCATAAACTCCTGCGCACTTGAATTCAAAGGAAAGAAGAGGAAGGATGAATGAAAGTGTCAAAGCCAGAAGATGTTGATTCTTACATTGCCAATTCAGACAAAGAAGCCCGTCCTATACTCGAAGAACTCCGGAAAATAGTACAATCGACTATTCCAGAAGCAGAAGAGGGAATAAGCTGGAACGTGCCATTCTACAAATATCACGGTGAGCTTGTTGGATTTGCCGCATACAAGAACCACGTT
>RDOF01000019.1:41352-56054 GCA_011365025.1 Candidatus Thorarchaeota archaeon | reverse complement strand
ATTTCATCGACATGATTCGAGCCCACGTGTTCGAGCTCTGTCGCAAGTGCTTCATCTATGCTGTTCCGGTTCGGGATGCACGCAACTATATCAATCTCCTCATCTGGCGGCTCTCACCCTTCCTAGAGCATCTCTACACCTCGGGAGAGTCGGGCCGCTGGGGCTTCAAGCGTACTCGAAAGAAGAAAATGGCAGACCAGGAGAAATGCGCCGATGAGATTCTCCGCGATATCGTCGAGGAGCTCAGGACTCTCTATGCTATGCACTACGGCTATCCTGTCCCACCCACCCACATGCTCTCTGAGGCGCATCTTTTCTAGACCCAACAGCCAGATAAACGAGCCCTGCTATATGGAATAGTTGTCAATTCGTGCGAGGCTATCAGACATGATTCGGGCTGTGAATGTTCGTAAGGAATTCGGTGAGATTATTGCCGTCGATAACGTAAGTTTGGAGATTCCAGAGGGGACAATTTTAGGAATGATAGGTCCGAACGGAGCCGGGAAGACCACACTCGTTCGTATGATGGTAGGTATTCTTCGGCCGACCCGCGGAACCTGCTTTGTGGGGGCGAAGCCATCGCATCTCCTCACACCTGAAGAGCGTGCAAGTATGGGCTATATGACACAGCAGAAGGCGCTCTACCCTGACTTGACCGCGAGAGAGAACCTTGAGTTCTTTGCTGAGAGTTATGGTGTACTCGACTCTCAGAGAAGAAATGAGTTGATTGCACGTGCGGCAGATTTTACCCAGATTACCGACTCCCTCGAACGCCCAGTAGAGGTGCTCAGTGGAGGCACAATCCAACGCCTTAGCCTTGCCTGCGCCATCGTTCACGATCCAGACCTGATATTCCTTGATGAGCCAACAGTCGGAGTCAGTCCGGACCTGCGGCTGGAGTTCTGGGATCATTTCCACAAGCTGGCTCGTGAGGGCAAAACAATCGTAATGACTACGCACTACCTTGATGAGGCATCTAGATGTGATAGTGTTGCAATGATATTCCAGGGGCGAATACTAACTCATGGCCCTCCCAACGAGATCATCACCTCCTTGCCTCTTGAGAGGACCATCTCTGGCATCGTAGATCCAGATGATACAACGGAGTTCACAGAGTTCTTGGAGAGTATTGGCCCCATTGAGTTCAAAGGCAGACGTTTCACCATAAAGGCAACCAGTGATAGTATACTCCTTAGAACATTCGAAGCCATTGTAGCATCACGTGCCGCAGTCAGTAACATATTAGTGAGCCAACCCGGTCTCGAGGACGCATTTGCATATCTGGTAAGGAGGAGCGGGCAATGACCAGAGGCATTGATTCTCGCAGGATACTCACCATGGTGAGAAGAATCTACCGTCAGATTCGGAGAGACCGGAGGACACTTGGTCTAATGGTCGTTGCACCTATCCTTGTTACCTTTCTCTTTGCTTTCGTGTTTGCAGGAACCATCACAAGTGTGCCCACAGCCGTATGTGTCCAAGATGAGCCTCTGGGAATGGCTATGGGGACCACAATTACCACATTGTTCGAAGAGAACGAAAATGTGACTGTTCTGCACAGATCACATACAGATGCATTTGACGGATTTGGGTCGACTGTACAGGCAGTCCTTGTGTTCCCATCCGGCCTCACCCGGGCGCTTGTAACAGGAGAGAATGTGAGTGTGCAGCTCTATGTCAATGTCACAAGTGAGTTGCAGGCCAACTATATACTGAGCGTCATAGGAAATGCAACTTCTGAGGCCAGTACCCAGATCTTTGGCCGGAGAGGGATTCAATTAGAGAGAGATATCACGTTCACAATTCCCCTTCCTCCGTTTGGCGTGAGTCTTTCATTCAATCTCTCTCTAGTCGATGAAGATGAAGGATTCTCAGATACGATTGGAGCGGTCTTCGAAGAAATCTTGTCGGAGAACGGTAATGTGTCAATTCTCCATCGTTCCACTCGCGATGCTGTCGTTGAAGCTATCAACAACGAGGAGGCAGTTGCAGGAGTCTATATCACTACCAACTTCACGAGAGCCACCCTCACTGGTGGAGAATGCACCATTGAGCTGTTTATTAATGGCATTGAAAGCACTGAGGCTGCGACGGCTCTGGCAGCTATTCGAGAGGCACTCTCGGAGGCGCTCACGAGAATCCTCGGAAGAGAAACCGAAACCGACGTAACATATGTCTATGGAGAAGCGGGAATGTCAATGATTGACCTCGCCGGTCCCTCGATGATTGGTTTCCTAAGCGTGTTCTTTGGCTTTCTAATATCAGGGATATTCTTCCTCCGAGAGAGGCAACAAGGGACCCTCGAGAGAATGCACGCTTCTCCTTTGACTGATGTCGAGATTGTGCTAGGCTATGTTATCGCCTTTATTGGGGTCAGTTTCGTTCAGACCGCACTGGTAAGCTGTGTGATACTCTACTTTTCACCAGGACTGCTCTCGTCTATTCTACTGGTGACACCACTTGTGCTTTTGCTGGCCATTGGATCTGTCACGCTAGCGATAGCTGCTTCATATCGTATGAAAAACGAATTGCAGGTGTTGCAGATGATACCCATATTCATCATACCGCAGATGTTCCTGTCCGGGCTTCTCTTTCCTCTCACGCTCCTGCCATCCTACCTCGCCTTTCTTCCGTATCTTTTCCCGCTTACCTACTTTGTGATGGCTGTGAAGGCGGTAGTATTCTTTCAGGCAACGCTGCTAGACGTGACACTGCCACTGCTGGTCCTGCTGTTCTACTGCGTACTGGGCCTAGGATTAGCTCTAGTTAAACGGTCCGAGAGGTAACTGACAGACTCATAGGCCAGTTCAATGCTTAAGGTTACTTCTTGGTAACTTGCTTCCCAGAATGAAACAACTACATTTATTATAGTTAACCAATATACCACTACATGTGAACCAAATGAAACCGGTCCAGATTGTCAAGGGTGTATATTGGGTTGGTGCAATCGATTACAATGTCAGGAACTTCCATGGATACAGCTATTCAGTCCACCATGGAACAACATACAATGCATACCTCATTGTAGGGGAGAAAATCGCTCTTGTGGATGCAGTCATGGGCTCGTTTGCTGAAGAGATGTTTGAAAGGATATCCCATGTAATTGACCCTCAAAAGATTGACTATATGATAGCAAACCATGCTGAGATGGACCATTCCGGTGCCGTTCCTGACGTTCTTGAACGCGTACCCAATGCAACTGTTGTATGCACCAAACGAGCTGTAGATGTGCTGAAGAAGCACTATCCTGATGGATGGACCTTCCAGACCGTTACAACTGGTGATGAGATAGACCTTGGAGGAAAGACCCTTAGATTCTATGAGGCTCCTATGCTTCACTGGCCAGAGAGCATGTTCTCATACTACGTCGAGGAACAGGTCCTTTTGCCCAACGATGCGTTTGGACAACACTATGCAACAGAGGACAGATTTGCGGATGAGGTTGACCAAACCACCTTATGGCGAGAGGCAGAGAAGTACTATGCCAATATCCTATGGCCTCTCAGTAGAATGGTTCAGCGCAAAATAGAAGAAGTTCTAGAGCTGGGACTCCCAATCAAGATTATTGCACCGTCACACGGTTTAATCTGGCGCAAAGAGCCTCTGAAGATTGTGACGCGATACTTGGAGTGGGCCAAAGGAGAACGAGTGTCTGACAAAGTCGTTATTGCATGGGATACCATGTGGGAGAGCACTACGAAACTGGCCAGAGCCATGGCAGAGGGAATTAAGGATGCCGGAATGACACCCCTGCTAAGATTGATTCCTCACAACGATCGAAGTGACATAATTGCAGACCTCTTGGAGGCTCGAGGTATTCTTGTAGGAAGTTCAACTCTGCATAACGAGTATCTCCCGACAATTGCACCACTTCTCGCAGACATCATAGCACTGAAGCCAGCTGGGAAGAAGGCTGCTGCTTTTGGATCCTACGGTTGGGCTGGGGGTGCTGTCAAGAAGATTGAGGAAGCAATGACGAAGGGTAAGATGGAAATCGTGCTGGAGCCCTTTACAGTGCAGTGGGTTCCTGATAAGAGCGAACTTGAACAGGCATACGACTTTGGGAAGTCTTTTGCAAACAAGCTACAACCTTGAGGAAACATGTAAGTGGAAAGCGTACCTCTGGTTTCAAGAGAAGGTTCAGCATATGTCTATGGAACAGACTCCCGAGAAAATCCGTGAAGTCGCAATGGCTTTTGATGGCGCACTAACTGCAAAGAATATGGAGGAAATCGTTTCCGCTTTTGCTGACGATTGTGAGATCGAATTACTTGGAATCAAGCTAACTGGCAAGAAAGGGGTTAAGAACTGGGTAAATTGGCTCTTCAAGCACATATCAGGTATCGAATTTATTCCAGTCAACATAATGGTTGAAGGAAACATATTCTTTGAGGAATTTGTGGTAAAGGGCACCCTTCAAGATGGCAAGATTTTAGAATCAAAGCAGGCCGAAGTGCTCATCTATGAGGGCTGCAAAATCAAGAGCCTGCGTATCTACTTTGACAGGCTGGACTTTGCCGATGCCGTAGCTGGAGACCCTATTTCAAAACGGGTTGTTGGGCTACTGATTAAGAGGTCTCTTGATGGCCTTCGGTAATACTACATTGTCGCTTTGGAAATGGTATAGCCTACTCTATTAGCTCCTCCGCTTCAGGACACCATGATGGATAGACAATACAAAGGAATACCAGATCTTCCTGTCCAGTATTCTTGATGTATTGAACCCCTCTCGGTGGGATGTAAACAGTATCTCCTAGACCTACTTCTGTTGATTCATCGTCTACATACATCCTTCCTCTTCCACCTAGGATGTAGTAGACCTCCGATGCTTCAAAGAACCGATGGGGCATAGATGCTTCCCCAGGCCGCACAATGGCATAAGCAATGCTGTAATCAAGATGCATCCTCTTCTCCGAGTGCAAGGGATTAAGCAGCTCACGTACTATCGTTCCATCTAGGGCAACAATTTCCTTGCAGTCCTTCAGTCGCATCACAATCAATATGATCCCATTCCTTCTCAGGACTCATTGGAGATACTGCTGCATAAAGATGACGTTTGATTATATTTCAAGTGAAGTCTGCGCGTCTTGGTCAGAGTTCACTCGACCACAGTGGCTTCAGTCTTCTTTTTCTGCCAAAGCCAGTGCAATGGCACGATTAGACCCAGAATCGCCAGATTCAGAATAGTGAAACTCACTACGCCTTCCTGTACTATTGGCCCAAATCCCGAGGCAGCCGCCAAGAGTCGATTGACTTGCGAACCCACACGACTGAGAATCACAAGCAGAACAACCGCTATTGCAAGGCGCGGCTGGACGTAGTTATGCTGATTCTTTTCCTCTTCTTAGCCAGAAGAATCCACCAACGACTAGGGGTACACTCAAAGCTCCACTAATGAAGACAAGGCTCGCCAGAAGGCTCGTATCAGGGGTTGAGGTTGCTGTGCTTGTTGTTGTGGTAGTGGTGGTCGGGATTAGAGTCATTGCCTGTAAGAAACGATAGAAGTAGTTCGGATTACGTTCAAGTTCAACTCGGCTTCCTTCTTCATAGGAGTGGAGCATGAAAGGGCCCGAAGTGACTAGTGCGTCGTCTGGTGGAGTGGGGGTCCATAATTCCCATCCATCAAGACCCATCTCTGAAAAAACATGATACGGAATAATTGGTTTGAGCCCGACTGTATGCAGATACCAATAGGACTCCGTGTCAAACTCAACAGTCACCTGATATGTTCCTGAAGCATATGCTGCCATCAGATCCTGGAGCCCTGATGCATACGGATTGCCATTAGAGCAGTCCGGGTAGTAATTAAGCGTAAAAGCGACGTCCAGAGCCGTTAATGGATACCCATCACTCCATGTGGCATTCTCAACAAGGTCAAACACAAGTCTAGTATGTCCGTTAGCAACATCCGGATTATCCGAATGGGTTTCAATGATATATGATTTTGCAAGCCATTTTATGTCATTTCCGTCAGGTCCAATGCGTATCAGTGAATCATAACTCTCACCAAGCACATTCCAGCCAAAACCATCAGGATTTATCATGAAATTGAACGAAGGCATGTCTGTGGACATAGTAGTTCGAAGAACTCCACCAAGAGCCACATCTGTGGGATTTCTTAACCTAGCCTTATAGTAACTCCACCAGCTTCCTATACCGCTCTGGAAATCGTTCACAAAACCCTGAAAGTCAGTGTTCCGATATGCCGAAACTTGCCGGCTTACGTAACATACAATGATTGGACATTCGTAGACGAGTATCTTCTGCATCTCTATTGCTGCATTCCAGACCTGCTGGTATTGGGTCGAGTGGATCATTTCATCGAACCAAGAGTCGTAGGTCTCGTTCTTGAAGTTTGGATAGTTGAAAAATGGAAGATCTGCTGATTTGGACACGAAGTTGTATGCCAGCCAGCTCACATCATAGACCTCTGGCACCATCTCCAGATATGCCATATCATAGGTGCAGTGGTGAGCAATTCGAGTGATGTACTCCATGTATTCTCTTGGGCCAGCTTTTGCTGAAACACCCAGAAAGTGTAGGGCTGCTTCAATTGTTTCCGCAACCTGAATTGGTATCTCCCTATTTTCAGGGCAGGAAATATCAACGTGAAACTTTGAGCCATCAGGAGCATTTCTCCAGCCATCTGCGTCCACATCAGCAAACCCTGCTTCGTCAAGCATTTGATTTGCCAGAACCATATTGCTCGCATAGAAAGTTTCATCGAGGTATGGTTCAGCAGACCAAACAGAGATTGACGGTAAGAGAGAGTCTTGGGGTGTGGCAAGGCCATCCCAAATTTCGCTGCAGATGAATTGCTTGTCAATAGCAATTGCAAGGGCTCTTCTAAAGACGGTCAGGTTGTACGGATACTTGGCGCAGTTTATTGAAAGACACCCAAAGAGGCTATTCTCGGTCATTGCTAGGTCAACCGCCTCTGCTGAACCTAGCTCCGAAATGTACTCGGGGCTTATTGCATCTCCAATGAGGTCCACCTCTCCATTGAGTAGCTGCAATACTTGGTCATCCATATCAGGAATCACTTCGAAGACCAAACGATTAACATATGGGCCTGATTTCAATGAAGGTTCTGTGTCCAGAATCGCGACTGCCATGAGTGGTGTCTGAACAATAAGGAGCAGGAGCCATCCTGTGAAGGCAAAGCACTTCCATGACAGCGTCGCCATACAACCTCAACTTCTATCCTCAAGCTTGAAAATGCATTTATTTTCGATGGATATAGTCCTTCTTTTGTTGCAAAACACACATGCAACCAATGGCTTAGGACTAGAAAGAGGGAACCTGCGGCACTCAGAAGCTAGGAGGGTCTTTATTCAACCACTTTGGTATCTGCTGCATAGCTGGCTCATAGCCCTTCAACACATATCGACCTAGTATTAAGCGCTGAACTTCGCTTGTTCCTTCGTATATCTGATAGAGCTTGGCATCACGGAAGAGCTTCTCGAGGGGATACTGGTCTATATAGCCGTAACCCCCGTGAATCTGTACTGCTTCACTTGCAACCTCCATAGCTACATCTGTAGCAATTGCTTTTGCAATGCTCGCAGGAACGGTGGAGTCTTCATTATTGTCTGCAGTCCAAGCAGCTTTCAGATAGAGAAGGCGCGATGCTTCTATCTTCATGTACATCTCTGCAAGCTTGAACTGAATCACCTCGAACTCACGAAGCTTCTGATTGAAGGCTTCCCGTTTGCTTACATACTCCCGAGCATATTCCATTGCTGCCCTAGCAAGACCTGTTGCGAATGCTGCAATGGATGGTCGAGTCATAGCGAAGGTCTGCATGGCTATCTTGAACCCCTCTCCTTCAGAACCGAGCATGTTTTCTGCCGGTACTTCAGCATCTCTAAACATGACAGCGGATGTGGTTGAGGCTCTATGTCCCATCTTCTCCACAGGCCGTCCCGTCTTTACTCCAGGGGTATCTGCATCAACAATGAATGCACATAGAGCCTTATGTCGCTGACTGGGGTCTAAGCTGGCGAAGACTGTGAAGTAATCAGCATGAGGGGCATTGGTAATCCAGAACTTCGCCCCGCTCAATACATAGCGGTCACCTCTCTTCTCAACCTTCGTCTTGATTCCAGCAACATCACTCCCCATTCCGGGTTCAGAGCAGGCGAAGCTGACAAACTTGAGTTCATCAGTTAGGGGCCGAAGATATTTCTCCTTCTGCTCTTTATTTCCTGCAACAAGAATAGGTTCTGCGCCGAGGCTGTTGACGTAAATGCTCGTAGTCATGCCGGCGCATCCAGCTGCCATTTCTTCAACAGCAATACACTGTTCGGTTACTCCCAGTCCAAGTCCACCATACTCCTTTGGAATTGATAGGTTCATCAACCCCTCATCCCAGCATTTCTGGATGATTGGTCGTGGGAACTCACCTGTTTTGTCATAGTAGTGAGCATAAGGAATCATATACTTCTGCGCGAATTCACGGGCACGCTTTTGAAGATCGAGCTGTGCCTTTGTGTAGCTAAAATCAACCATTGCTATTCCTCGCTGAATATTCCAGTATTTCCACTACTGCCTAGGAGTATATGGGCCTTACCCAATGTCCAAATCTCTGCTCAACTATCTAGTCTCAGCGGTGATTTGGCGGACCACTTCGGGGAGATTCCACTTGAGCTCTAACTCCAGAGCACCATCTTCAGGACCTGGACAACGTCTTACACAGGTTCGACATGCAACACAAAGCCAAAGGTCGACTTCAACTGTACCAAATCCTGGCGCTTCTTTGGCCAGTGCAATGTTTTCTGTTGGTCTTGCAACAGCCAAGTTCCTGACCGTTGTATAGAACAAGGATTTGTTCACTGGCAATTTTCCCATTGCTTCTTCTGAGAAGTCAAAGAATTTTGGTAATTCGATTACTGGCTTTAGTTCAATGGCATCTTCAGGACAAGAGATTTCGCAAGATTTACAGCCAAGACACTTGGACATCTCCCAATTTATGGTACCAAAACCTAGCAATGGTGCATAGCCCATTTGTGACCTGTATTCATCAAGGACTGATGGAACATCCACATTTTGGAGCTCCTCAAGTGTGACCTTGGGTCGCGTACTTGGCAATCTTGCCCTAGTTCGATAAGCCATTACAACAGCTGATCTTGCACTCTCTTCTACGGCCTTCAGGGTTGATGAGCCAACCGTAGCACCATCAACAGTTATCTTCTCCAGTCTGTCGCGGGCTTTTGCAATGGCCTCAAGTGAGTTAGCTAATCTTCCGATATATTCAGCCTTGAAGTCCCCGAGAACAACATCAAGCTCAGCCTTAGCTTCTGAAAGCTGAAGCGCGAGTTCGCTGGCGCTTTTCACGGCTACCTCAGCTTCGGATGGTATCCTTGGAACATCAAATAGAACATACCCATGTTTTTCTCCTGCCAACGTGAGTAGTTCATCACGTTTCATTCGGAGTAAGTGCTGGAGAATCCTATCTTGCGGAATTGGTGTTCGTTTTGCAAGGTCTTCTGCTGTCATAGCACCCAGTTGACGAATCAGGATGAGAATTGTGCCCCGCTCAATCTCATTATCGAGATAACTCGACATCATTTTCTCATAGACCACAGGGTCAAGCTTCTCACCATATACATTAGTTTCAGTAACAAGACTTGGTCCCTTTTCTAACGCTATTTTCAGTCTGAATCTGGCAAACGCCTCCAATCCCGCAGAAATAAGCAACCTAAGATCTTCAGACGATTCGTCAGTACTGGTTGATAATGCCGCTTCCGTTGCAGTATCAGCAGTATCTCGTAGTCTATTCATGTCTTCTGCAAATGCAGTTTCATCATATTGACCCAGTTTCTGAAGACGACCAAGGAGCTGTTCCAGACGCTGAAGCGGTTCGTTAACCTTGACCTTTGTAGGGCCTTCCAATACCTTCGTTATTCCTCGTATCTGCTGTATGACTCTCTTCAGAACCAGAGTTGTACCTGGAACGCTTTCATGAACCATGGCAAAGACTGGAGCATCGCCATCGAGACCTACCATCTCGACCTCACCCCGTTGAATCATACTGACAATTGCAGCCTGAATCTCAGTAGAGGAGGTTTCTGTCAAGTCCGCGATTTGTGTGACCGTCTTTGAACCCATCTTACTCAAGACAAACATGATGACTCCACGGCGCAATTCGGTGAGTATGTTTCGAGAGAGCAATTCCCTGAATCGCTCTCCATCAATTCGCCCTTCTCGAACTCCACGTTTGACCTGTGCTGTGGTTCTAAGAAATGGTCCGTATCTTGTCTTTGTGCCGATCTTTTGGATTGCATCAAGTGATGCATCAGGATCACTCTCAAGTGACGCAACCGCATCCAAAACAGCAGATGTCAAAGATGTCAATTCAGAACCAGCAGCTTCTGCTTCCTTTACTGAAGCAGCCTCATACTCCCCTACGATTGCTTCGAGACCACTAACTATCTCGGGAAGTGGCACAAGTACCGAACCGACATCGACCCTAGTCTGGCTCACATCCTCTTTCTCTGAGCCCTCCAGTCTGTTCTTTGCAGCTCTAAGCAGTTCGAGTAGCCCGACGATTCCCTCATTACTCGCTGACGCTACTGCTTTCTCCAGCTTATCCACCGCTTGTGATAGTAGAGCTCTATCTACGACTTGGGAGAGCAATCCTGCCTTCTCAATGGTAGATGAGAGCTCTGAAAAATATGCATTAGGAAATGCAAGAACCTCGTTGATTAAAGGTGCAATTTCCCCCTTGAGACTCTCAAGCTCGCTGCTTACCCTGCTTGGAGGGATTGCTGACTCTTCCTTTAACCCTCCTAAGACGAGAATCATATCCATCATCCGGCGGCGTTTTGGCGCCATGAGATCCAAACTCTTTGGCTTACTCATTTGGTCACCTCCGCCCATTTGCCGGCTGTTCCCTTGTGAACAGGGGTCGGTCCAAGCTCCTTTGCCCGTTTTGTCATCTCATCAATAGCTGTGATGAATCGTTCCGGTTCGGCGCTAAACATTCTGAACATATCCACACGTTCTCCCTTCCAGCCAATCGCCTTCAGAATGTCTTGAGCAACATCCACTTGCACTTGCGCAATTTCATTTCCTGTTCCACCAACATGACAGCGGTCTTTCTCACAGGAAGCTACCATAACAGTACTGGCCCCTTTCTCAAAGGCACGAAGAATGTCAATAATTGAAACACGCCCAGCACACGGAACCGGAATGAGCCGATTGTTGCTAGGATATTTGATTCTCTTTGTGCCTACAATGTCGATTGTAGAAACTGCACACTCCTCACAATAGAAGCAAAGTGTGATTGGTTCTTCAGGGCCTGCTCCTTCTAAAACAGCATCAATCTCTTCCCAAAGCTGTTCGTTTGTCAAGAAGTTCAACTGAGTGGCACCAGAGGGACACAAGCTCTGACAAACACCACAAGCATGACAATTCAAGGTATCAATGGCTGCCTTGAAGAGAAACTTCTGGTCTTCGTCTAACTCCTCAGCTTCAGTCTGTTCAATCATCAATGGGACACCTCGTGGACACTGTTGAGCACAAAGGCTACAACCCACGCAATCATCCACATTGAGAACTGCTCCTCGTGCAACTTTCTCAATAACACCTTTCTGTAATTCGTTATGTAGCACTAGAGCAGCAGCTTGAGCATCAGTAACGGCCTCAAATACAAACTGAGGTCTTGTCACGGCGCCTGCAGCAACAACACCCCTTCGGCGCGTTTCAGTTCGTCTAAGTTTCCCATACAAGTCCTTAATGTGTCCATCATCTTCCACGGCATAACCCAGAGTTTCAGAGAGCTCGGAGATTCCCTCCGGTGGAAGAATTGCTGTGGAAAGCACCAACAGGTCTGGTGAGGTGTCAATATACTTGTTCATCAATGAGTCATATATACGAACCTTAGTCTGTCCCTCTTCCTCCCAGACCATACTGATTCTCCCTCGAATATAGTCAACTCCCTTCTCTCTCGATTCCTTGTAGATCATCTCGTTTTCAAAGGGAACACGAATATCCATGTATACAACTCTGACGCACGCGTCCGGATTCATCTTGAGAACCTCTAACGAGTTGTCTATGGCAAAAGTGCAACATAGTTTGCTACAATCTCGCTTGTAGTCCTCGTCTCTGCTCCCCACACATTGAACCATGACAATCTCTTTTACAGATTCACCATTGGAAGGACGCACTAATTCTCCTGAAGAGAGCATCCTTGAGAGTTCCAATTGCGTAAGCACATCAGGATTTTTGCCGTACCTGTACACCTCCATCATGGTGGGCTTAAATTCTTTGAAGCCTGTTGCCATGACAATTGCAGAGGTTAGAATCTTGGACTCCTTCTCGCTCTCTCCAATTATGTAGTGGACCTGAAAATTGCCCATTTCCCCCTGGACATACTTGACCCTTGCATTGGTGACAACGGTAATCTTGCTGCTTGCTTCTACAGCTTCCAAACGACCTTTCAGAATCTCTTTTCCTGACTTACCAGTTGGGGCTACCATCGGAAGATCAAGAACATGACCGCCTAATTCTTCACCTCTCTCTAGAAGGGTCACTTCGTATCCAAGGGCTGAAAGACTCAAGGCGGATTCCAGTCCTGCAATTCCTCCACCAATCACGGTAACGTGACGTTTCATCTCCTTCTTCTCGGAAGGGAGCGGAGTAGATTTCCTAGCTCTCGCAACTGCACCTCGAATCATGGCAAGACTCTTCCTTGAGGCATCCTTAGAGTTGTCATGAACCCAAGCGGAATGTTCGCGCAGATTCACGTAGGTGACCAAAGAGGGGTCTTTTCCATTTTCACGTAGATACTGTTCAATCCGAGGCTGTATCTTCTGACTTGTGCAGGCTGCAACCACAACTCTCCTGTCGCTCTTTGCCATCAAGTCTGCAAGGGTAGCAAGGCCTTCTTCTTGGCAAAGAAGGTCATGAACAATGACTGACTCAACCAAGTTAGATTTCGAAGTTTCGCCCTTGAGGAGGTCAAAATCAAGATTGAGCTGCTTGCCGCAGGTACAGATGAGGACTGTAGATTTGTTTTCCATTAGTCATCACTTCCTCCCTTGGAGAATCTTACTCACCACAGCTCTAGCTTGGTTCACACTCTCCGGAACCTCTGCGGGTCCTAGGGCGCCTCCACATGCGTAAACGTGGTTCCCAACAACTACTTCATTCTCAGATACAACATCTGCAGGTCCAATGTATCCGCTGGCCATCCTGAGTCCAAGCGTCTTGATAATACCTTCAGAACCTTCCGAGGGCTCAAGAGCTGATGACAATACGAGCAGGTCGACAGAAAATAGTAGGTATCTGTCCAGAAGTGAGTCGTAGACAGTGACCTCCAACATATCATCATCTTTGGATATAACCCGACTGACTCTTCCTCTGATGAACTCGACTCCCGCTTCTCGTGCCTCCCGGTAGTACCTCTCGTGCCGGTCATAAGTTCTTATGTCCATATAGACAACGCTAACCTTCCCTTCTTCCCGTTCATTGGTTATGATGTTTGCATGTTTGAGAGCAAAGACACAGCAAATTTTGGAGCAGAAGGGGTAGTGGTTTTCATCCCTACTTCCAACACACTGAATCATCATAACTCGTTTCGCCGGGTTTCCGTCAGAAGGACGAACAGGTCTTCCTCCATACTGGCCATTTGGGTCAAGAATCCGAGCTAGTTCCAGTTGGGTGATTACGTTAGGCAAAACGCCATATCCATATTCATCCACTGCCACCGGTTGCATCTCATGATATCCTGTTGCCACAACAATATCGGATACACTGATTGTATTCTCAGATGGAGCCGCATCCAATGAGATTGCCTTGGTGGGGCAATCCTGTTCCGCCTTCTTTGCCCTTTCATCCATCTTGCCTGGATCGTACGTTACTGCCTGAGGTTGACACTGAGGCGATTCGAGAGCGAATGCTTCCGAGGTTTCAATGCATAGACCACACAGTATGCATTTCTTCGGGTCTATGTACTGCGGGCCTATGGACAGTCTCACGGTGAATTTTCCAGGAGTGCCGGATATGTCCTCTATGCTTGTATTTGTCATGAGGTCAATATTTGGTTGGTCTATCATAGCACTTCGGTAGAAGCACTTGCGGATACCAGGTCGCCATCGGTTTCCTTCAAAGCAGTAAAAGCAGTCATCCGTCGGGAATGCTTTGTATAGGTCAAGAGCATTTCCTCCAATGGTTGACTTGCGGTCAACGAGTATAACTTCAACTCCATTGTCAGCTAGTTCGACTGCAGCTGTCATCCCGGCAACGCCAGCACCAATGACCAGAACTGGGTCAGTCATTAACGCGGTCACCTCATTCAGTCAGATGTTCCAAGATGGGGTCTGCAGGAACTCTGTTCATTCCCAAACCTACCGCTTCCTCATCCATCCCCATTGCTAGTCCTAATATCTGCGGATAGAGGAGCACCGGAAGATCGTAGACCTCACCGTACGAATCCTTCAATCCAATCTGCTGCAGATCAAGCTGGTTGCCACACGCAGGGCAGACGACTGTGATAAAAACGGCCCCTGCTTCTTTCATTGACTTCAGCTTGTCGCGTGCCAATCTAATAGCCAGTTCCTCGTTAACCGGGAGAACAGTCGCTCCGCAGCACTGCTTCCAAAGCGGATAGTCAATGACCTCCGCTCCTGTCACCTGGACCATCTTCTGTAAAATCTCAGGAGTGAACTCGGTCACTTCAATGGGTCTCAGAAGATGGC
>RDOF01000019.1:0-41342 GCA_011365025.1 Candidatus Thorarchaeota archaeon | reverse complement strand
ATTCCCACGCCGTCCAACGGTTTCGTAATCTTCTTCTTAATCTCCTCGATACCAATATCGGTGTACATTGCCTCTACAATGTGACGCACCTTGACTGTACCCTTCATTTCCAGTCCGTGTTTCTTCAACTCCGCATTTACTTTCTCAAGGTCATTCTTGTGGCGTTTCAGGTGAACTAATACATCCTTTAGAGAGCCAAAGCACCCATTGCAGGGTGTAACGATGTCATATCCATTCTTCTCGGCAATCGCAATGGTTCCTGCATTCACAACAAGCCATCCGAAGTAGTCAAAGGCCCGCAGATTTGGACTTCCACAACAGGCTACTCCCTCCATGTAGTTCAATTCCATGTCCAAGGCTTCTGCAACTTTGACCATTGCGGCTTCGTAGTTTGGATAATTGGCTGGAACGCTGCAACCCATATAGAGATTATAACTTGGCACTTTACTCCTCGCCTCCTACAAGTCGGCCCGTCCGAGTACCCTTCAATATCTCCTTTATTGTATCAGTTTCTAGTCCTGGGACCTCTGGTTCGAGGTCCAAATCCTCTCGCTCCCAGTCATTCGTTACCTCATACAATTGCCCCTTTTCAATCAGGGATTTTCCTAATGCCAGTACATTGGGGGGTATTTTTCCTTCTTCCGCAGCCAAATTCTTGCAGTCAAAGAAAATGTCAGTCACTTTCACTTTCTGTGGACATCGTTCTTGGCACTGGAAGCACGTAAGGCACTCCCAAATCTCCTTGCTTGAGAGAACTTCTTCCCGCATTCCAAGCAAAATCATACGAATCAATTGATGTGGTTTGTAGTCCCACTGATTGGCAATTGGACAAGCTGCTGTACAAGTTGTGCATGCAAAACATGCAGACAACTCCTCAGCATTGGGCATACTATGGATTTCCTTACGAAAACCCACATCCAACTTGGACATATCGATTGGTTCAATCATTGTCTGAGGCGGACCAGCTTTTTCTTCCGTTTCAGTCATAGTGCGCGCACCACCGAGGATACGACCTGCTGTGTGTGAAGAGTGCGAAATTCTGCCCCATATTAAAAGTTTGCAGAGCCGACATGAATTGTGCATATTCAGATTAAGAACCAGGAAGCCCTTTTCTGTAAATCAAAACAAAGATAGCTATCATGCCAACAAAGACTGGAGCCTCGAATAAGATGATTCCTATTGGCCCTTGGTTAATGATTGGATACATGAGTCCTCCAGCTATGGCTAAACCCACACATACTATCGCCGCTGCGTAGATAATCCACTCTGACCTCGGACGCATGAATCTCGCTGACCAAAGGCGGCTCTTAGAGTTTTCTATCCCTCATTCTTTGATATCGTTTCAGAGAGCTGTTCTATGTCATTGCAAAGCTGAGTCAACTGCCCTTTAGACTTCTGCCGCATCTCCGATACGAGGTCCAGTAAATATCTCTGTAAATCCTCCCTTCGCCCTCCAAGACCTTCAAGTATCTGGGTCTTCTCTCCACCCACGAGCCTTAGTACTCCTGTCAGAGCAATCTGAATTTTCTCACAATCGGTATTCATCTCATCTCGAATTTTCTTGGCAAATTGTAGTAGTTCTGCTAGGTCGGATTGCCATTTAGGTTGCCCCTCCAATCAAGGTCCCCCTCTATCTGTGATTATTTTAGTGACGGTTCCATTCTGGAGCCACGTCTTTGCATTATCTGCAGGAATTGTCGCTATGTCTTCCTTCTTGAATGGCCCATAAGTTGCTTCGTCAATGCCAAGGAATGCCTCATCAATTGGACGCTGGAACTTCACGAGGACATAGTCTGTTTCCTCGGACTCCTCCGACCTTGAACTGCTCCTTTTTCCCTCTCTTTTCATTGTCGCCTGAGGAAACCCAGCAAGGGTTTCTACCACAAATCCAAGATGCTTCTCAATTTCCCTCGAAAGGCGATTGAAGAGGTCCTCCTCGGAAAGCACCATGGTTCCAAGTGGACGCTTCTGTTCGATTGCGGCTCTTATTATTTTGCTTCTCCGATGCATTAGCATGTCTCTGAGCATGAATTCAAGATTGATAATCTCCTGCGTATAGATCTCTGCTTGGAGGTCATCGGATGATTCAGTTTCGGTCAATGCATGGCGCACGCTTGAGAGGTACTTCGCCAACTCGGTAAGACGTAAGTCTCCCAAATCCTGAAGGCTTTCATTTTGCACCTCTGCTACCCATATTTCTGTGATTTTCTCATACATATCTTCAGGCAATCTTTGCTACCCCCTTGCAAAGCATGAAAACGGCAGCTCCCATGGGCAATTCTACGGTTTCATCATGGTACGGTCCGTATGTTTCATCCCCTATTCTAATTTTAGGTACCATAAGCCCTCTTTCAGGAAAGACAACCTTAAGGGTCCCCTCAGTGATAGCGATCGAGTCTCGCAATGGACTGAACTCATCTATCTCGTTTCTAGTCAAACTACTTACAGCGAATCCCGTCTTTCCGTTAAGGCTTCCAATCAGTCGAATTACTCTATGGATGTCGTGCGTGACTGGAACATCAATCTCTCCTCCAAAAGACTCCACAGCCTTCTGCGCAATCTCCTGCCATGATTTCTCTCCGACTCCTTTCACAGCTGTGCTTAGAACAGGAGGTGTACGTAGTAGTCCTTTGAGAGCTTCCTCACGATGAGTCCTAAGGGGCTTCACCCACCGCTCATCGCCTGAGTAGGACTCGATGGACCGAATGAACTCGACCATCGCATCGGCAACTCTATTCCCCCACCCAGGCACATCAAGCTGGTCCATTTCTTTGGTTGGAAGTGGCATATCACGTGCGACAATAATCACCCTGTGTCTATTCTGTGGGGAATCACCCTTTGCTGGCACAATACGAAATCCCGTACCAGATATGTAATGAACAATCTCAACTCTTGCCTTCGAATCGAGCTTGAACACTCGTGGGTCTTTGACACGAATGTGATATCCTCTATGTCCACTGTAGTTGAGTTGGATGAGTTCAGGATTCAGCCCGAAGTCCTCGACCAGAAATTTGTCATAGACTTTCAGGGTGTTCTGTTTTGCATCATCAAGACATTTTTCGCACAGCCATTTTCTGATGCTAAACATCGTTCCTCCACATTTCGGGCAGCCTTCGCCTGGGGGATTTCCCATTCCGCTTTCCGTACATCCTGATGTGCTGCACTTCCATGTATCATGCTCTCGTGAGCATGGCGAGGATAAATGGTCTGCATCAATGTCAAAAACAAGTTCGGCCCCCTGCCACTCCTTCTCTTCCATGGTTCTAGCTACTGGAATTGAGTAAAAAGCTGCAGAGTGATATACACTATGCGGAGCAGACGTGACCAGCTCGTCTAATAGTGCCTTTTGTGTTCGAAATCCAACATGTCGTTTCCAACTTGTCACTTGGAGGCCCTTTGAGGAACACTTCGGGCATGCCACAATCCTCGAGAATGAGGTGCCCTGACTCCCGCAACCTCTCTTTCTCCTAACCCCAGAATCATCAGTTTCTGTCCGTTCAGGACACCGCCAAGTATACTCCCATGACTCGATTCCAAACTCCCGGGTGTGAATCTTATCTGGTTCATCTATCATGTCACTATGTTCACGATAGTATTCATGAAATGAGAGCCGCAGGAACTTGCTTCTCGTTTCTTCAGCTCTGTGTGACATTTCGTTTATGCCTCCGCTTCATTCAGGAGGAGATCATTTCCGATTTCAACAATGACTTGATGTATCGATTGCTGAAGGATTGATAGTCTTACAGATTCCCATCTTCTCCCGGGATGGTGCTTCAATCGATTCTTCTCCGTTCAACCCTTGGTGCTAGGATGAAACTGATATTCCCGGTTTCGGCAATTGAGAACTCTAGGAGTATTGGTTTGTCACTGCTGAATTGAATGTTAAGGCTATCAGATGCCATTGCCTTTGTGATTTCTGAGAGGTAGTTCAAGGCATACATGGAAGATGAGTCCTCTTTCACCTTGAGAGCGAATACTACTGGGTCTTCTCCGCCAGATTTCAAAGCCACTTCTGCCTCTCCTGTGTCCCCCTCGCCGCTGAAGCTGATTGCTCCATCCGTTGCAGAAATTTTGACATGGCTAGATACAACCCCAATATCCTTCACAGCCTGCTTGAAAGCATCTGCAAACACCTCGGCCTCAACGTTGAATGCAAGCTTTGGTTTTTTCGTTCTGTCCTCAGGAGGAGTTAGAAGCTGCAGCTTGAATTGTCGTTCAGCCTGGCCAATCATCTTAATCTCAAAGCGCCTGTTATCGGTATCAAGATTGAATTCTAGGCGGTCATCACCAGCCATTCTCTTAGTCACTTTATTGAGCTCGTCCACTCCCAAGCAAATATCATGCTCCCCCTCACAGTTATATTCCTGAAAAATTCCTGCAGAAACATCTTCTCGTTTGGGTGCGGGTAAGAAGAGGTCTATCATTGCAGCCTTGGACGAATCTAGCTGTCTTAATGCTATTCCTGTTTCTGATACCACGAAATGAACTTCTGTGAGTAGTGTCGCAAGAGCGTCCACTATTTGCTTCCAAGTCCTTGTACTGTCAAGCGTCGCATGAAACATTTCGACTCCTCCTTTAATCATCTACTAAGTGCTTTTACTACTTCTGATTCCAGCTCCAAGGCCTCTTTGTATGTTTTGATATCCAAGTCATTGACATTATACACCAAGTTTGCTGCAAGCCTGAGCTCTTTTCCCTTCTTGCCATCCTTTTCGGTGATATCACCTATTAGTACGTACTTCTCGGTTTCATTGAGGGTACCCTCTACAGTGACTATAATCTTTCCAGCCTTGTCCACATCATCAAAGATGTCCTGAATCAAAGCCATCCCAGGGCTAGACTCGATAACAATTCCAATTATCTTCACGGGCCCCTGAGTTTCGGCTGACAAACCCCGCACCGTTGAGAGTTTTGCAGGTTTTGTTCGTGGGAATTTCTTTTCCTCAGTCAAACGGGTGTCCTCATTATTCCTAGTTCTATTGAAGCTGGATATTAAGTCCGCTAGTGGCCAGTATGTCCTTGGTCTATAAATGTATCACTCGTAATTCGTGGGATTGAAGTATTGCTAGCCGCCATAGTTGCGCCAAGTATACTTGCATTCGGTGCATCTGTAAAACTCTGTTGCACCTTCATCGCCCCGACGAGTCTGCACTGTCCAATAGTAGGCGTCATTATTACCACATTTTGGACACGTTGCTTTTGTCACTGGCATTGGTATAGAATCATCATCTACAATTACAATCTTGTCTCTCGGGGTCTTCTCAATATTCTGAGAAACTGTGAGATTCCCCCCAATGGGTTTTGTGTGTCCACAACTTCGGCATTTCAGGAATCTAGTGCCATCTTCGTCAGTAAAGGGCACCATCATTGCGTCACATTTCTCACAGAATTGCACTTGTCCCAGTCTCCGTGGTTTTGATTTCACTTATTCATTACAAATTAAGGCTTGCTGAAGAAGCTCATCTTTCGTTGTATTTCCCTATTTGGGCAGGAGATGCATTAGGTCTTCCAGTAGATGCTGAAATGCTTGGGCTGAGATCTCATTCTCACGCCTTCTACTCTCATCTATCTCCTTGGTCAAGTGATTTACCAAGGCTTTCACAATCTCCTCTATAGTTACTTTGTCTTTGAGCCATAAGTAAGCCATTGTAGCTTCATATGCATCAGCTGCACGACCGGCGTCTGTTCTTCGGTTATAATGGCTGTAGAGAGGAGTTGCTCTAATCGCACTGGCTAGGACCCTATCCCGTACCTTCTCTCCGGTAGGCTTGCCTAGTATTTGCGACTTCGCCAGCGAATAACATAGATTGACCAGACTGTCACCAAGTTTGGCTAGGTCTTTATCTCGAAGAATACCCTCAACTGATTGGTGGTCGCTCAGAAAACGCCACATGAATTCTCACCAGTTATTTGGGGTTTGTTTCTATTCCACATGGTCTGCTACTGACCGATTGAAGGTTTTTCTGAACTCCTCCGTGCGTGCCAGCATTTTCTCAAGGGCTTCACGTAGGACTACATTTGCTTGTCGTCGTCTGGTTCTAAGAGTCACTACCGGGCTAGCCAAAAGCGGATGTTCAATGTTGTATCCAGCAAATTCAACCGATGGCTCTTCAAGCAGGGTTGTTCGCAAGAGATTGCAAAAGCCATGGTCTTCTTCTTGGAATTCTATCCTCAATTCTGCTCTATCATGTTCGATTAGTTTCGGTTTCATTAGTCTCGTCGCCTCCTACTATCCCTTCGAGGACCTCCTCCATCTCTTCTATCACGACTTCCGTAACGACGGTCGTCTCTTCGCCCGCCAGGCCCTCCTCGTCCTCGATCTTCTCGCCTGTCGTCATAGGATCTCCTGCGAGGCGCCAGATCAGTCCTTTGTTCAAGCCCAAACATGTGGCCATAGTCTTTTGTGACTTCTCTGGTTTCTCGGTGCTCACAATGCAAGCAAATCAGATTGTTGTATGTTGTAAGTGTCAAATCGTTACCGCATTTCACACATTTCCCGAGCAATACTCCTAGCTCAGGGCCTATCAGGCCTAGTTCAACAGGTATCGTATGGGTATTGAGAGCCACCGCTCTTACAATATCGCCAGGTCTGATGACGTCGCTCATTGATCTAACGAAGCGTCTTGTCACGTTGCTTATATGAATCTCTCCTGCCATCGGGCTTAGGATGTCTTTCCCATTTCGTTTGACCAGACTCACTTCTGCCCGCTGCTCGTATACATTAAGGACTTCGCCCATTAGGGTGTCGCCCTGAACTGGAAGTGATAGCCGGACAGTTCCATTTGGTTCAAGGATTCTTATTGACCTGTCCTTCAAATCTATAGATACTCCACCTGCTGTAGCTGCAAAAACAATGCCATCTTTCTCATAAGTGCCATAGCCAGGTGATAGCTCCTCTATCACACACAGCTGGTCTCCGGGGGTCACCAAATCCCCACTCTTCACGTCAGCCATTCGTTTCACGTTCTCCTACAATTATCCGATAAAGGTCTACTCCAATCAAATGCTGCTCTTTCTTATGGAATTCATATATCCTACCGATTGGAAACTCAAACGTTTCAATCTGTGTGACTACTCCTCCAAGAGCTTTGATAGCTCCTTCAAGGAAGATTCTATTCTTGTCGCCTGCTAAATGCAGACTATATATCACCTTTGCAATGGATACTGCTTTGCTTAAGAACCTCAGGTCCGCGCCTCTCTTTTTGGTTCCAAAGGGGGGATTGCTCACCACAGTGTCTACAACATCTCTTACTTCAAAGGATGCCACATCCGCAAGGACCCAGTCTGTAGTACCATCCGTTCCCAGCATTATTGTGTTTTTTCGGGAAACCTTTAAGGCTTTGGATTGAACATCAATGCCAATTGTCTTCTCAGCTCCAAGAAGTGCGGCCCCAAGGGCAAAGATACCATCTCCACACCCAAGATCGCACACGGTTTTGTTCTGAATGTCTCCATTCTCAATATGTGCGGCAAATAGGATTGATGCAGCAATATTGGCTGGAGTTGGATATTGTTCAAGAGCAACATCAAATTCCTTGATACGTTCTATTGATTGAAGCGCCATCTCCAAATCCTTGAGTCGCACACAAACGCCTCTTTTTTTTCTGATACTACTAATACAGAGATACAAACCCTTGATGAATTCTCTGCGAAATCACAGATGGTTATTTCCTTTTGGACGTATACTGTCGGGTAATACGCAGCTTTAACTGGGCGATAGTTCCAGTGGAAATATAGGTCCCTCCACTGGAAATCCACTGGAACTAACCTTATCTTCATATGGAGCTGTGCAGAGCTATTGGGAAAACCGCTGGACAAACTCTTTGATAAATTCCTTCAAGGACAGGCAATCTTCAGAGATCGAGATGCCCTACGGCCTACCTATGTTCCAGAAGAACTGCCGTACCGGGATGAACAAATGAATAGAATTGGCTCGATTCTCGGCCCAGCTCTACGAAATGCACCCCCCTCGAACATCCTCTGCTACGGAAAGACTGGAACCGGAAAGACCGTTGTTGCACGTTACGTGCTGTCCCTCCTTGTAAGAAAAGCACATCAAAGTAGTGTGCAACCGCCGCTCACAGCATATGTCAACTGCCGCATTGTTGGCACAAATTATCGGGTTCTGAGAAAACTCTGTGAAGATATCGAGGCACGTATGCCAGATGGGTCCGAAGTTCCTTTCACAGGACTACCTACTGACGAAATTCGTTCAATCTTCAAGAAAAGGCTGGATGCATCATCAAACATAATGGTCGTGGTGCTTGATGAGGTTGACTCGCTGGTCAAGCGCGATGTTGGCCAAGGAAATGACATTCTCTATGGTCTCACGCGGATGAATGGCGAGTTGGAACAAAGCAAGATATCGATAATTGGGATTAGTAACGACCTAAAGTTCAAGGAGATGCTTGACCCACGAGTGCTCTCAACACTGGGTGAAGAAGAGGTCATTTTTGCTCCCTACAATGCTGTCGAGCTTAAGGGAATTCTTCAACAACGTGTTAACATTGCGTTCAACGAGAAGGCTGTTGCCGACGAAGGAGTCATCAACTTGGTAGGAGCTCTTGCAGCCCAAGAGCATGGCGATGCACGAAGGGCATTGGACCTTCTAAGAACGTCCGGGGAGTTGGCTGAGAGAAGGGGCGATGATTTGGTAACCCAAGAACACGTTCGCGAAGCCCAGAAAATCATAGAACGGGACACTATATCCGAAACCGTGAAGACCCTTCCCATGCAATCCAAGGCAGTGCTCTTTGCAGTATACGCTCTTGCCAACAAGGGAAAGAAGGACATATTCACAGGAGAATGCTACAATGTGTATCAAGATTTGGCTCAAGCATTGTCTCTTGATAAACTGACTCAGAGAAGGGTTTCAGATCTAATCTCTGAGCTTGACATGTTAGGACTAATCAATACCACCGTCATTTCCAAGGGACGATATGGAAGAACTAAGAAGATACGACTAGCAGTTAGCAGAAAGCAGATTGGGGTCATTCTCGATGAGGACATCAGACTGGGCCGCATCGCAGATGAGATTCTCTGAGTGTCCTCACGCAGGATGTTGCTTTGAAAAGTCATAGAAGAATCTCAACTCATCTGCACCCGTTCTGAAGTTGATGATGGTGACAATGCCTGGTGTTGGAACAACCCCTTGTTTTCGCATGAATTCGGTCTGTGCTTGAAAGGTTCCTGAATTGATTATCATAACGCCGCGATAGGCGTCCTTGGCGTTATGATGCGCATGACCAAAATGAACTATGTCCGGAGGACTATCAATGACCAACCAGTCCCTACTGAGAGGAGCAAGTTCTGTCTTACCTCCATAAATGGGCGCTAGATGACGTTTCTGAAGAAGTGCTTTCATTGGCAGTGCCGGGTCCTTGTAGGACGCTCCTGGGATGTTGGTCACCATATCATCCAAAGAATCCCCATGAGTGAGAAGAATGTCCACGCCTTCGACTCGAATATGTGTCGGATCGCCAACCATTAGTATCCGGTCACCCAAATCATACAACGCTTTTGCAAACTCCCTGTTAATCGGCGGTTTCGGAAGAGCCTGCCTGCTTGCATCATGATTGCCAGGAATACAGATAATTTTGATGCGGTCAGGCAATTTGCGCAACTTGTCAGCAAGCTTTGAGTATTGGTCATATAAGCTCGGTATCGCTAAATCTGCGAATTGTTCCGGATATACTCCTATTCCATCGACCAAGTCTCCTGCAATGAAAAGATAGCGGATTTGTTCCACCATGGCCCTATCATTTCCATCCACGTCGCGTCCGCACAACCAGTCAATGAAACTGTCAAACTCATCCTCTAGAAACTCATAACTTCCACAATGCAGGTCTGATACAAAAGCTGCGTAGACATCCCTACGGGCTCGTCCTGTCTGACGTGTAGTTGGAATGTCTGGAAAGATGACATCGTCTGCAATCATTCGCCCCTCTTCATCAATAAACCCTGAAAGGCATAATACTTCATCGTGAAGTATGGAATTCGCTTTTTCTGCAAGCTGCTGTCCCTTCAATCCCTCTCTTCGTCCTGGTACGATTGCACTCAGAGATCCACCTTCATCTTCGATTTCCACTATCACATTCCCTGACTTAGATACGCTCTTCTCTCGTACAATCCCAAGGACCCTCTGACTTGGCGGCTTGCGTCCTCTTTTTCCCTCTCTATCCATTGCCTTGAAGCGCCGTGCATCACGTTTGAGTAGTTTCGCTGCAGCTGGAGAAATTGCTCCCTGTGTATCAATACGTCCCATGTATATGCTCTTAATTCTCCTGAACCTGTCCCTAAAGAGGGTCAAAAAGTCCTCGACGACACCCTGAGAGCCAACCACTTCCTCAGACGGGTTCTTGATAATCTCGATATTCCAACTACTACTGCTCTCATCGTCAATTTCCGTTTCTTCAATCTCGACAGTGTCTGTCGAAATCCTGATCTGCATCGGTGGGTCATCAATCTCTAGGTCTTCTTCTGCAACTTGGTTTCTGATATATTCAAGTGAAAGCACAGGAGGGTGTGTAGATGATGTTGCCATAATGGTTTCAACTGTCACAAGTGGCGAGTCCAAACTCAGTATATACTCAAGTGCATCTGGCGATACTTGAAGCCCAGATTCTATCAGCTTCTTCAATATCGTCTTGCGTGTACTCAGGGTCAAAGGCACCAAGTCAAGGATTTACCGGAATCCGTTTTAAACATCAGCTCGTGACTCAGGACTACCTTCCGGGATTTCCAAGTAAAACAAAAGGATGAAACAAAATCGACTACCAGTACATTCGGAAAGTGTAATAGGGACTCTAACTTAGAAGCTTTTGGCGCCATCTAGAAAGGGTTGGTCAATAATGGTCAATATCAGACGACTGCAAAGGACTGGCGGAGAGAGCGGGAGTTCATTCCTGATAATCTTACCCAAAGATTGGGTTCAACGACAGGGTTTGAGCAAAGGTCATCCTGTTGTTGTAGCAGAGAGAGAGGATGGTTGTCTGATAGTCGACCCACGATTATCCAAGGCAGGGGAACCTAGATCCACATCAGTCCAGATAGAATCGAATCTTCGGTGGGCAATCACTAGCAAGTACCTTCTTGGATTTGACGAGATTCATGTGGTGAGTAGCAAGAAAATCACAGGAAAGCAGCGACTAGAACTGGAACAAATAATCAAACGCTTTGTGGCTCTCGAAATTACAGAAGAGGATGAGAACGAGATAGTGATTAGGTGTCTTGTTGACCCCTCCACACTTCCAGTAAGAAAGGCAATGAAACGAATGAATCTTCTGGCATCCCGAATGCTAGATGACGCAGTGGAAGCCTTCTTTGAAGGAAACAGAAAAAATGCGGAGCACATCAACCAACGAGATGAGGAAGTTGACCGCCTGTTCTTTCTCATTGTGCGGGAGCTTCGTTCAGCCATTCAATATCCTCGTATGTCTGAGATAATGAGCATTGCACCAGTTGAGGCTCTGGACTTCCGCCTTGCAGCACAGTACATTGAGCGGATTGCAGACCTGTCTGTTGAAATTGCAAGTCATACGGCTAGTGCCGTTGACGCCGGAATACAGAAGAGAATTGAACCAATTGTGGCACAGGTGAAAGAAATGCTGTCAAAGTCCGTTGCCAATCTCTTCGCCTTCGATTCAAACAAGGTTTCATGGGTGATTAAAGCCGAGAAGGAACTGGAGGTTACTATTGCAAAATCTAGAGATTTCCTCCTCTCTAAGGCAGCTAATGAGCCGCAGAGTCAGCTATATGTACTGGATATTCTCCTCAGGATAGGCGAGGCTGCAAAGGACATTGTGGACTTGGCATTGCCACAGAGTTGAGAGTTGTCTACTATGGCGAGGAAGCTCTTTGGTACCAGCGGAATTCGCGGAAGTATAGCTGATAAGGTGACGACGGACCTAGCGCTGGACCTAGGACGTGCCCTGGGAACATATCTCAAAGGAAAAGGACGTGTCGGAGTATCCACCGATGCACGTACTTCCCGTGAGATGCTTAGGGGGGCCTTTATTTCAGGAGCGCTATCAACTGGAGTGGATGTTGTTGATCTTGGAATCGCTCCAATGCCCACGACAGCCTTCCATAGTGTGCTGAAAGGCATCTCATCTTCTGTCATAATTACCGCCAGCCATAATCCACCCGCCGACAATGGTTTCAAGTTCTTCACCGAGGGTCGTGAGTTCATTAGAATTGAAGAAGTCTTCCTAGAAGAGCGAGTGGATGATAAGAAGTTCCTAGTCGCTGATTGGAGTCAAATTGGTAACCTTTCCCACTACGACATCCGGGATGATTTCCTATGCCGTGTAAAGGAATTCGTACTCCAAAGAGGGGGCACGAGCAAAGGAACCAGAGTTCTAGTAGATGCTGCCAATGGGGCCGCAACCAATTATACACCTCACCTCTTGAGAGACCTTGGCTTCTCCGTGGCAACAATAAACTCGCATCAAGACGGCCACTTCCCTGGAAGGCCAGCAGAACCATCGCCAAAGAACCTCCAGGATACCATGAAGATTGCCAAAGGTTCTGATTTTGCCGTGACACTTTGTCATGATGGTGATGGGGACCGCTTGGCAGTAATAGATGAAGAAGGCCGTTTTATAGACCAGAATCGAATCATAGCTCTTTTCGCCAAGGACGAAGTAAGACGGCATGGTGGGGGTCGAGTTGTGGTCTCCATCGATACGTCAAGCGTCATTGACGAACTTGTTAAGGCTGAGGGTGGGGAAGTAGTTCGTGCCCCCTTAGGTTCTCTTCAGGAACATCTTGCAGTGGACAAGGAAGGAATCATCGTCTTTGCCTCCGAGCCGTGGAAACCGATCTTCACCGACTTGGGAGGATGGATGGATGGTATTGCCGGTGCTGCACGGTTGTCCCAGATGGTCGATGAGATTGGTGATGGGAGTTGCATCAAATTGATGAAGACCATTCCTGAGTATCCCATGCTCCGTGATAACATACCATGTCCTGACGAGGTTAAACCAAAGTTCCTCCCGATAGTCAAGGACTTGCTTGTTCATGAGATTACAGGGATCGATCGGGTTCTAGAGGAGGATGGTATCCGTGTTGAGCGAAACGATGGCTCGTATATACTCGTCAGAGTTTCTGGAACGGAACCTAAAGCGAGAGTGTACATAGGGGCTCGGACACAAGAAACCCTTGATTCGCTCGAAAAAATCGGTCGAGATGCCATGGACAGAGCCATTGAGCAGGCTCGTAAATAGAGTTAGAGTTAAATCAATACCCGGACCAAATTGCATTGCTATTCTCGCCGAGGTATCCAAGCGGCTACGGAGACGGTCTCGAAAACCGTTGCCCTTGTGGCTCATGGGTTCGAGAAACTTTGACTCTGGTCCGAGTTCGAATGTCCCATCCTCGGCGCCATTTTCTTCTAATTTGCCGATTTTCTAGTCCTTTTTCCTATGAATGCAATTACTATCGGTGATATTCCCAGAATCATCAAGGAAATGGGAACAGCCCATAACCACTCCTCATTAGGCGTATAAGCAATAACACCTCTCGGTTCATCGCCTCGAAAATCAATCATGATGAATTGCTTGTCCTGATCTGCAAGATAGACATAATTCCCGTCATAGAACACATCGTGCGGTGCTGCAGTGGAGTACTTGGCAATCAATTCGGGATGCCTAGGGTCAGTAACATTGAGGAACTCAGCCCCTTGCTGTAAATCAGCCAACACAAGGTAATTTCCAAAGCCACAGACACCGTAGACTTCACCTCCGTCATTGAAAGACCCAAGTAGGAAGGGTTGCCCTGGAGAGGAAATATCGAAGACACTCAATCCTGCACCATGCCTTCCCAAGTAGAGTACTTCCCCTTGGATGAAGATGTCCCAAGCACCATGTGTGTTGATAACCGTCCTAATAATGGAAGGAGATACAGAATCACTAAGATTAGCTACGACAAGACCATTATCTGGATCTGCAACGTATCCGACTGTGCCAATCACTACAATTGCATTTGCCCTAGATCCCACGTCAAAGGTGGAAACATCTGATGGATTGGACGAGTTGGTGACATCTACTATCTTTAGTCCTCCATCTATCGTGCAGAGATAGGCATAATTTCCACTAACAAATACATTGTGAATCCCTTCATCGATTGGATGTTCGTGAATAACTATAGGGTCCAATGGATTAGACACATCAACCATAGTCAGACCCTGTGGATTGCCGCCTATATACAATACATCATCTACGATAGCCAAGCCATTGGCATCATCATATACCGGGATATTTGCCACTCGAACTGGTGCATCATAGTCGCTCTTGTCTATCACAACCACACCGTCATTGTTCGTCACATACGCGTAATCGCCATCCACCTCGATATCATACCCTACCATTAGACCAGGGATGACCATATCCGGGTTTGTCATCCCATTTACAAACAATGCTGAAACAAGACCAAGAATGATAAGAGCTACAGACAGTATGGACTTCTTGGATGGCATTTTTCTCCCCATTCGATTTTTCAGTGTCTACTATTAAGACAGTGGTTTATAGCAAGTCCTAGAGGTTCAGAAAAATCATCCATCCATCCTCTTGCTTGACACTGACTACAATCCAGAACTTGCGTAAAAACAAAAGAATACATATATTTTTCAGCAATTCTGACACTGGATTCCATGGGGAGGTCTATCGTTGGAGAAACGATATCCGTTCGCGGCGCTTGTAGTGCTGGCGTCCACAGTCGTCACTCCATTTGCAGAAGTGGGTTATACGGCTATGGGCCCTTCAGGGCTTCATTTGTACTTCGTGTGGGGCCTTTACTTACCTCTGAGCCAATGGATAGGGCCTTACGGGGAAAGCGGCGACCCGTACCCGCTTTTTGCTCATCTGAATCTTGCTCTCCTGAATTTAGTGGTTCTCTGGATTGCATGTGGAGTTGCTCTGACAGCCATTATCCTCTACTCGTCCAGAAAAAACCCCCAGCCCCTGGTTGTATGGGCGGTCGTTGCTCTGGTTCTTATAGCTCAGAATCAACTTCTTCTCACTGCCTTTGCTGGTCCAATCTATGTCATGTATTCGATTGAATACATTGTGTTTCTCGTCTTCCCATCTCTCTTGGCGATTGTGGCTCTCGTGGCGCTTCGTATGATGCGAAGACAGCCAGATTTCTTTCTCATTGGACTCTTGTTGATATTCCTTACTGGGGATTACAGTGGAAGATGGACATTCCTTCCTCACTATGGTGTAGGTGAGGTTGGGCTCCTCCTAATCATAGTGGTGTCAAGTTATCTTCTTGCGGGCGACAAGATGGAAGAAAGGGCCGCTAACTTACACCACCTAGGTTGTGCCTTGATTGTCCTTGGACATGCCTTTTTGATGAGGTGGGGGTTGACCTTTCCAATCGCTGGTTTTGGCCTCTTCTTCTGTGGTTTGGTTGTTATTCTTCACGCAAGCGACAGGACGGATAAAAGGACCGCCAACTTACGTTTCCTAGGTTCTGCATTGTTTGGTCTTGGATATGTCTTTCCTTGGATAGATTTGTACTCGTTGGCAGTCGCAGTCGCTGGTCTAGGCATTCTTTTCTGTGGTTTCATTGTTATTCTGGTGGCGCGTCTTCACAAGACTCCATCAGGAGCAGATTCTATCTCCTATCTAGAAGCCTCTCAAAGAACGTCATCGTGAATCCATAGGCCAGTATCTCGGTTTCCCAGCGCCAATTCCTATAGATTCTCTTCTAAAATGTAAGAATCGAATATCCTTCTTGAGCGAACCTTAGAAGGTCACTATGCCCACTTAGTTCGCCTTTCAACGGGACATTGAGCTTGTTAGCTGCTTCTGTGGCAGAGAAAGCAGCAGAACATGCCTTACATGCATGGTCAATTATCCCAACCTCCATCGCTTTGTCAAAGACCGGGAGTTTGATTGTACCATCTGCGATTCCAATCAGGAGTTTGGGAGAGGCACACTCTAGTACTGCCTTGGCCTCATGCCCATTCTCGTGAAAATGGACTGCATTAAGGAGAAGATGGTATAGTTGCATCTTGTTGTCATCTGTAGCAAGAAAGAGATACTTCATTGTTACTCACAGCAAACGTGCGACCAAAGCAGATTATGAGTGTTGTTAAGGAGTCGATGAAACGAAGTTTGCAGACAATGAAGGAAGGTGGGCGGTACAATTTCTGTCACCAGTGGAGCCCTTCCCAAGAATACATGCAATGCCACCTTGAAGTCATATCAGCATAGCTTGAATAGAGTCCTATTGATATCTCGGTTTCTCTGAGCGTTGTGCTCTTAAGATACGAATTCATTCAAACTACATTGTAGGCAGTGGGTTGAGTTGCTTCGAAAAGATACAGTTTCAACATTGGTCCGGAATTTGGATCTGAACAGACACGTCATGCTTTTGGGCTGGGAAAGCGCTCTGGAGGACCTTGACCAACTCACGGCAGATTTGGAACCACGAGAACTTACCGAGTTGGGTTTTGCCATACTGAATGAATTAGGGTTGGAGGAATTCATTGGAATTGATGTTAACATTATGCAATTCCTAACTTCACTTGACGGCCTTCCCGAAACCGAGTCATTGCAATCATGGTTAAGACCCAAACTACGGGACCTATTGGAGAAGCAGATAGCTGGCGGAGGCCCAACAGCGCTTCTAGATATTGACAGAATGTCTAGGACAGATTTGGCAAGTCTGATTCCACAGATTCTTGATTTGAGAATGAAGCAAGCAGAGTCTGCTCGAATCTACTTGAATAATGGAATTGCTGATCTTCGAGAGCTATGGATCACGCCATATGGATTTGCAATTCTTAGAGCGATGGGAATGGGTTTGGAAACCAATTCAAAAGGAGCTCACCAAATCGCGGAAATGATGAACGAAGCAGGATATCCAATTGAATTGCGTTCTGGCTCGCGACCCGTAGATGAAATTCAGCTTATGTCAAAGGGTATGCAGGACTATATACACAATTCTTTGGCATCTCTTGTGCTAAGTGGCATTCCTTTTCCCAGAGACCGACTCTATTCGGACGATCAGATATGGGCTAAGGCTGAGGGGAATAATTATCGGATTGGCCTTACAGCACTTTTGGAGCATGCGATTGGCAGCATCCGGTTTATTCGCTTACGTCCTGCTGGCAAGGTCCTCGCGGCAGGAAGGGCAATTGGCACTGTTGAGTCAAGCAAATACACTGGTCCAATAAAGACTCCAATTGGAGGTCTTATTGTTGACGTAAACCAAACGCTCAAAGACAATCCTTCTTTGGTCAACTCATCTCCCTATGATGCCGGCTGGATTGCAGTTCTTGAACCCGATAGTCCGCCAACCAATCTACATACGTCCGAAGGAGTCGCATTCGAGGAATGGGCGCGGTCAGAAATGAACCGATGTAGATTGGGATCTCTATAACCGTCCCACGCATGCGGAATGAAATGCCGAGAATTGAGATGTAATATTCGGTCTGGAATAAGTCGGATTATGAGCCTCTGGACAATTCCATTGATGGTGATTGTAGTTGCTGCAATCGTTATATGATGAATGAAGAACAGAGTTGGTGCGGAGGGAGGGATTCGAACCCTCGAACTTCTACAAGATTTCCCTGATATCACCACGGTGACATCATCAGGGACCTAAACCCTGCGCCTTTGACCAGGCTTGGCAACCTCCGCGTGGTTGGTAAAAACAATGCGGTCTTGATATAATCGTTATGGCCGCGCTAAGACTGAATACCCTGGCCCTTCGTTTCCCAAGTATTGCTGCATCTGGGGCATCGGAAGTGCCTACGATATCCGCCGCCCCCCATCATTTCTTTCTTGACCATGGCAGTTTCTTTGTACCCGCAACGAGGGCAAGCAACTTCTTTCATTTCTGTTATCTCCATTAGCACCCTGAAGCTTATCCCAATATCTAGTTTGCTCAGCTGTGTACAGGATAATGCTTTTCCCAAATTTACGGTTCATGTCACAATCTTTTTATTCGACTCGTTGAATGTCGGCGCGGTTCGATGGCCATAAGCCAGCGAGCAAATTACAATTCTCTGGTTCACTGGAAAGTGAATCAACGAGTGTGATGGTCAAATGTCCTCCAGAAGTAGACAAGCAGCGGCTAGAACAAAAGACAAATGGCGAGACAAGAGTTGGTACCAGGTTCTCGCACCGGATTACTTTGAGAGTAAGGAGATTGGAACAACTCCTGCTGGTAATCCAGATCTTTTGATTGGCCGCACTTTAGAGCCAACCCTATATGATTTGACGGGTGATTTCGATCAAATTCATGTCAAGATTCGATTTAAAATTCTGGAGGTCACAGGGCAACAGGCCAGTACAGTATTTCATGGGCATGAATGGAGTTCAGACTATCTAAGAGGCCTAGTTCGCAGAGGAACATCCAGAATCGATTGGATTGGTCCAATTCTGACGAAGGACGACTACCTGATGCGAATATCAGTTATCATCTTCACAACAACCAGGTCCAAGACGAGTCAGGAACACTCAGTACGAAAGACCATCGAGAAGATTATCCGGGCTCATGCAAAGAGGCACACTTTCGATGAGCTTGTCCAGAAGGTTATCCTTGGAGACCTCGCGAGCGAGGTACACGAAGAAGTGAAGAAGATAATTCCTGTGCGAGAGTGCGAGATTCGAAAGAGCAAGGTGCTGAAGGGTCCTGAAGAGGTTAAGGCACGCAGAGCAAGGCTCAGAAGAACCACTAAGAAAGAATAGGAATGTGCTAAAGCTTAGTCATGCACATTGTGGAAGTCCTTACTAGCCTCCGCCTTTCATAGTTTCGAGTTTATGGAGAGCTTGCAGTAGCATTACCATCAAGTTTGCAAGCTTTGTGAGGGTTTCTATATTATTCTCCTTTTCAATCTCGTCAGTGATAGAACCTAGTTTCCGAATCAGCGTTTCTCTTAGTTGAGGTAGCATGGTTTTTACTGCCTTAACTTCAGCCTCTTCGTCATCATCCGCAAATACAATTCGTCGATCGCAAGTAGCACAATAGATGTCATCGCCCACTTGCAAAAGTGGTGACCCGCATTGGGGACAGGCCTGCGCGAGCATTGTTGCTCCGCGTCGGAGCAGATCCGCCATTTTCTTGACAGAGGAGTTTCTCCCTTCGGTCATGATGAGCACCTGAAGACTATGCGCGCATTTCGTTATAAGAGATGCCGCTATGCATACCCGTTTTTCGTCATTCAGAGGCATTCTGGGGTCTATTTGGTTGTGCCAAAACGTTGATATGGTGAAATCAGGCAGCAGTCCTTTGTTGTTCGCACTCCATCCGTGCGTAGAGACAATTTGAGGTGAGTCCCAATGGACCCCGAAACACAGAAGAGCATCGACCTTAGTAAACATCTTCTCAAGCAGATATCTGAGAACAATTCTGTTCCCCGTAATATACGCCGAGCAGCAAATGAAGCCATTGCGGCGCTCGAGAAGGAGTCTGACTCCCCAGCTGCACGGGCTCAGAATGCAATAGCAATCTTGGACGAGCCCAATCAAGACCCGAACTGTCCTAACTACGCAAGGACTAGGATTTGGCGCGTACTGAGCGTTTTGGAGCCAATACGCGACTCATGATATCCTAAAGCGGGGTACGATCCAAGCCATTGGCCGCTGCAGCGGCATCTATTGGCGTCCAAGAATGGGCCAGTGTTCACAGATGATTAAGGCAAGAATAAGAGGAATATACTCTCAGTCGTTGACACAGATAATGTTGCAGAACCACTTTGATGTTGTGCAACCAACTCCAGAAGTGGCAAGAAGATTTGGTCTTCCTTTCAGAACTGAGATACCTGACGTTGATATTTGGGACCGAAGCGACCTCCAAGGAATTGTTGCCATTGCCTATGAATCCGTCCTGACTCGACTCACCGAAGTCCTAAGAAAACGACTTGGATGGGTAATCACTCGAACCCCCCGTGTTGCAAAGAGCTCAATATACAAGGGCATTGTTCTTGGGCGCGATGAAAAGACCGGACACACAAAGATTGACCTTGGAACCATAACAGGCCTCTTGCCAGACAGGCGACTAAAGAGAGGCGAACCTGTAATGGTTCAAGTTCGCGCTCATGATTATGGGAGAAAGGCTCCTGTTCTTTCATCAAGCATTACAATTCCAGGACGTGCCGTTGTTCTTCTTCCAGAACCAGTGGTTCGGCTGAGCACAAAAATTAAGGACCCAGACCTTCGCGAAAACCTAATGAACTTGGGACGAAAAATCCGAAACCACTCAGAGGACTGGGGTGTTCTGTGGCGGACTGCTGCTCAAAACTTAACCGACGAAGAGCTGCGTGACGAAGTCGAGGACCTGCTTGATACAGCCCAGCAAATCTTCGTGAATTACGACGGTCCTGAGTCCTCTAGGCTGCTTTTCGAAGGAACCAGCAATGCGGACATAGAGTTTCCTGCAGAAGTGAAGGAATCTCTGGATAAGACCAGAGCAAAGATCAAACCAACAGTAGACCGTCATCATTTCCACAAGAGCGCAGGATATGCTCCTCTTGTAGACCTGGCAGAGCTAATAATTGAGGACCGTCCCGAGGAGCGCAGCTACATCACTGCCAAGCTTGAGAAAATCATCAATATGGATATGCCACGCGTTGACGACCCAATTAACATCGAACATGTGAAGCTTGACGGAAGATCAATACTACTGACCAAAGGCAGAGTCACCGAAATAACAAGTCGAGGGCTGCTTGTCCGCAGGCAGTTCAGACATACAAGCCGCAAACTGAAACTCATTCAAGATGCTCCGGAAGACATGAATCTGCCACGTGATGAAGGTGACTATGCGATAACAGAGGTTATTCCCGGGTCAATGACTCTTGTGACGAAGTATTACTCAAAGACTGATGAGTTCAAGGGGACATACATCAACGTAAACACAGGCGTCGAGTTGTATCCAAGCAACGGAACTGGTCCGGGACGGGTTAGATATGTTGACCTTGAGATTGATGTAATTAAGGCACCAGTCGATGCAGAAACTCGAGTAATCGACCAGCATCTGCTCAAGCGTGCTGTTCAGCGGGGTTTCATCACAGATGATATGGCAAATCAAGCCAGAACCCGTGCCGAGTTCGTATTTGGTGAGCTTGCCAAGGGCAACGGAATCTAGTCACCAATGGATTCTATTCTTGAATGAATTCTGTTGTTCTGATTGAGAGGTCGATGGCACTCATTAGATCCTCAATAGTTGCACCGAAGCTGTCGATTCCACGAGTGGACATGATTTCGAAGGAAATCCTGTTCTCGTCTAGGCTTGAATCAATACTGAGCCCTGTTGGGAGTCGCTCATTGTCAGGGACGACGGCCTCAAAGACCTGCTTCGCTTGGGCTGGGGATGAAAATTGAATCTCAATGCGTGCCTTTAGCAATCCGTTTCTCCTACCAAATCTCTTCTATTACCTTCATAAGAGCAGCTTCTGCATCCGGCGTACCTTCAACACGTATCGATTGAGAGGATGTTGTCGTTGCCGTGAGTCCTGCATTCCACAGCGCTGGAATGATGTCCTGAATCCCTTTAGAATTCATCCTCCACACTACCTCAAACGAGTTCTCCTGTTCTAGAATGGCAACAGCGGATTCTACTTGTTCCGATTCTATCAGAATCCTACCAACGTCGGCAAACGCCTCTCTTCGGACAGATTTCACAGGAATTCTTGTAATCTTGCCTTTAATCAGTGATTCAGAGCTCTTGAGGAGGGTCTCAGTGCATTCCTCAACGCCTGAAATAACATCTTTCGAGTAGAACCTATACGAATCTCGTAACCCCCTCAGAGTCTGTCCTCGCTCCCCCATCCATATAGAAGTCGAGGCGCCCCACTCGCCTAGCGTCCAAGCACACTCGGCCAGGGCTTTGATCCCAGACAATAGCCTTGCCGGGCTATCCTCTTTCTCCTTTGTCAAAACAAAATCCTGTCCCAGAACCAGATCAATCGTTTGATGTTGATAATCAATAAGCTGCAATAAATGCGTGTTTAATTTCGTGGCCTCTGATGATGTAAGGGAACTCAATGGCATGCGAAATTTTGGGGATGGAATGTCTGCATCAACACATATCTTATCACAAGCATCTGTCACCCCACTCAGGTTCTGCAGATACGGTCTGATGCTATACGTGAGCACTTCATTCAGAGGAAGAAAATTGACTCCGAAGAGCCTGAATCCCTTTGACTCGTCAATGAGTCCATCATTTTTCGCTAATTCAACGATTTCCTTTGATGCCCCCTTCAAATCCGGATCTGGAAAGTCATCTACGATTGATCCAGCAGCAGCCATTTGAAGTGACTGAGAGTCGACCGTTTCATTGTTGCCAATAATATATGCGTAGGTCGCAGCAGCAACAGTTGCTCTGCTTCCCATAGTGTATTCCGCAACCTGAGCTGATTCGGATTGACTTCCCACGAATATTGGGTAGCTGGAGCCTTTCCTAACCCGCTTATCTCCTACCACGTCTATTCCAACGACAATCATGGCCGAGCTTTCATGTGACTTGCGCAGATTGTTTATAGTATCAATGCTCACAACAGGTTCCAAGAAAGTCAGATGAAACAGGACGTTGGACTTCAGCAGCCATTTGCAGAGAAATGCACTAGATATCGTTGCACTAGGAGCGGGAGAACTCACCACCAGAATATGGCTGGAGCTAGCAGGTGATATATCGCTATAGCTCTTTCTGAGTGCCTTGAAACTTGGAGTTCTACCGGACTTTCTGCTCATCTTAAGAGCAAATAGGAGTGGCCGATGATAAAGCTACCTGAGAAGAACTGCAGCCTGCTCGGGACTATACTTCCAATCAGCTGCCAAAACGCGCCTCTTCCTGTAATACTTCGAGAGCCTGTGTATCTTGCTCTCAATCAACTGAAGGCCTCGCTTGGATACAAAATCACGCTTGTTTTCTTCCAAATGCTTTCGTATCCGAAGTGCTTTTGCTATCAGATTACGAAGGTCTTCTGGAACTTGACGCTCGAGACCGCTCTCGCGAATGATGTTCAGAATTCTCTTTTGAGCAATTACTCGAACTAGAGGTACACCATACTGGTCCCGTAAGATCATTCCAATCATAGAGGGGTTGTTTCCTGCTTTTGCCAGTTCGATTACCTTAGTTTCCACCCATTCTGCATCCTTCTCTTTGTCCATCCACTCAGGGATTCTTAATGTAGAAGGTCGTCTACTACCAGACTGGCCTTTGCGCCTTGTATGCATTCTTGCCATCGGGATTTCCTCTAAGGTGTAATAAGCCCCAAGAAACCGGGTCTGCCCCCATGCGCCGAGGCTTCTGATATAAACATTACCGTGTGTCATCTTTAGATGCCATGTCCTCAACTGATGACTGACTTCCCTGACTTCTAATGATATCGACCACGTTCGCGTATCTCTTCCATTCTTACCATGATTGGATCTGCACTATCTCCAAGAGCTTCCTTGTATCCTCCCAAGGTAGCATCAAGCATCTTGTCTTGAATGTCCCAATGTGTGGTTTCAAATGCTCTTTTCATGAGATGCAAATCCACACCTTTCATTTCTGTGGTTGCGTTCATTTCTCCCAGGCCGAAATCTATCAACCACATCTTCCCTAATTCATCAATGAGCACGTTGCTTGTTGTGGGGTCTCCATGCACTACATCACCAGCATGAAGAAGCGCAATAAGCCTTCCAAACTCACTACAAAGATTCTCAAGATTCTTGGGAGAAACCTCTTGAACAAGTTCTCGAAGCCGCGTCCCTGCTATATAGTCCATTGCAATCGCATATTCAGATTTGTCTACCCAGTGGACTGCAGGTGTTGGAACGCCTAGGCTTCTTGCCACATTCAACATCTTACATTCTCTTGATGTTCGAGATTGTCTCAGTTGAGTGTCAATGGCTTCCAACAAGTATGGCTTCTTTGGCCGCTGTTTCAGTAGCAATGTCTCGCCCCATCTTTCGATTCTGTAAATGACCGATTCAGCACCTAATGCCCAATGTTCTTTCATCACCCTTGCCTCCATAGGATATCTTGGTCATCAGTGCGCCATTTTGGCAAGACCTGCGAGTCAACTACTTCCAGAATGTCTCCTGCCTGATGCTGCAAAATTCCTGTCCAAGCAATCATGGCCCCTTGGTCCCCAGCCAAGGAAGGAGTCACTCTATGAAATCCTGCGCTGTGCCGTTCTGCAACTCCTGTTAGAATCTCTGTAAGCCGGTTGTTCCTGGCGACGCCCCCAGTGAGAAGGAGCTCGCTCTTCCTGGTATGTGCAATTGCTCGTTCCGATATCTCTGCCAGCATACCAAAAGCTGTTTCTTGGACACTGAAGCAGACATCGCTAAGTGGGATTCCATCAGAATGCAACCTCTTCGCGGCTGTCAGCATTCCAGAATAGCTCAAATCCATCCCTTTGACGGAGTAGGGCAATACATGATAGCTCCTGCCACGCTTGGCTTCGGCTTCTACCCGTGGTCCTGCTGGAAAACGCATCCCAACTTCTCGCCCGAAAGTGTCCAACATGTTTCCTATCGCTATGTCCAAAGTTTCGCCAAAGGTTCTGAAACGATTTCCTGCATAGGCTATGATTTGCGTATTTCCACCTGACACGTAGACAGTCACAGGATCTTGGAATCCGGATTCGAGACAGCCAATCTCGATATGTGCAACACAGTGATTGACTCCAACTAGCGGAACGGACAGATTCAACGCCAATGTACGCGCCATTGTTGCCGTTGTCCGCAAGCATGGACCCAGACCGGGTCCTCTCGAAAAGGCGACCAAATCTATGTCCTCAGAAGTCACTCCAGCCTTCTCCATGGCCTCCCCAATTATCTTGGGCCCGAGATCTGAATGATGGCGACTTGCTTCTCTTGGGTGTATGCCTCCCTCTTCCGGAGAAAACATATCCCAGACATTGGACAGCACCGCACCCTCACTGGAAACCACTCCTGCTCCGAACGAGTGCGCAGTTCCCTCAATGCCTAGACATATTTTCGACATGGTCCTTTGGTTCCTTTCTCGTTGCTCCGATGACTCCTGAAGATGCAATTCCTAAATGAGTTTCTATCTTACTCTTCCTGCATCCTCTTTGAATTACGCATGATTTATCTCTAGCATCAAACTATGAGTGGGTCATGACAGTCTTCTATGGGAAGCTCGCAGAATATTACGATTTAATCTACGATTTCAAGGACTACAAGGCCGAGGCAGAAAAAATCCATGAGATTGTTCAGGAAAACAAGACCTCGCAAGGCAACACCTTGCTAGATGCCGCATGCGGCACTGGCAATCATCTGCTATATCTCAGGGAGAAGTATGATGTAAGCGGTCTTGATTTCAGTGAAGAAATGATAACAATTGCACGAAGAAAACTGCCTGGAATAGAGTTGGTACATGGAAGCATGACCTCCATGAATCTGAACAGGAAGTTCGATGTGATAACCTGCTTGTTCGGGTCTATCACCTACCTTACCACAACCAAGGACCTTAGCGATGCAATTCACTCGTTTTCGAATCACCTAGTTCCGGGTGGCGTTGTGTTGATTGAACCGCTTTTCACCAAGGAAACCGTCCGTCATGGCTCACTTGGAATTAGCTGTATTGACAATCCAGAGTTGAAGCTGGCTCGTGTCAATATGAGTAGAATTGAAGGCGATGTTGCTTACCTTGATTTCCACTTCCTCTTGGCAACAAAGAAGGGAGTTGAGCATTTTGTGGACCCCAGTCCGATGGGCATCTTCTCACGGAGCACCTTCATGAGTCTTATGAAAGAGAGTGGGCTATCGCCCAAGTTTCTTGAGCCGGGCCTCTCGAAGGAGGGCCTTTTCTTAGGTGTGAAGAACTGACTGCCGCTATTGGCTGCCCTAGCTTCTCTAACAGGACAATGTCGAAAGCTTTATGTCTAATCTGAGTGCGGACTGCGAAATGGAGTCGCTCTCAGGGCGACTATATATTCAGGCCTCAGTAGCTCAGACTGGTTAGATCGCCTCCTTGGTAAGGAGGAAGTCGGGGGTTCAAATCCCCCCTGAGGCTCCACTATTTCTATTCCTTCATCTTCTCTATCTTGAAGACAACTGGTCTGAGACCGTCGCCGCAGGGCTGGTACGTCACTCCCGTTTCAGGATAATCATAATCTCCACCAAAATAATACACCATCAGTGTTGTATACAGGTCATGCCATGCTCGTCCGCACAGCCTCTCCGGTCTATTGAGGTGATGATCAACAATGAATTCCTCGCCTATTTCATGGTCGCATGAACGAATTGTTCTACCATTCCATGTAATCCCATGGTCATCTCCAAAGACATCCTCGGGAGTGAACTTCCTGACTACTGTAACTTTCAGCTTTGTTTCCAATCCTCTCATTCCTCCGAATCTAAAATACTCAAAAAGTGCAGATTGATGCTTTTAGTAGTTACAAACTGCGCATTGCTACAGTTCCGGTCCTGCATTTTCCTCTGTGACAAACTCCCTATGACTGCATCTCATGATCTCTCAGGAGTCTTTCTGTACTACTGCAGGTATCGTTCTTCAGTTTCTCAGACTTTCGTAGCTTCAGTAATGCAGTCGCAACAAGGTAGCTCCCGACAACGGCTAGGCATACAATCCCAGCAATAAGGCTCACAATTAGGGGGAGCACATCTTCAACTATGTAGTACTCCGAGGTTGCAATCAGGATAGTGAGAAGTGAGAGCGGGATTGTTAGCACACCAATGCCAGTACGAAGATGTGCAAGATGTGTTCTCTTCTCAGCTTCGATTGTTCTAATGATTGCCAGAGATGTTCGCAAGTCTCCAGAGTCCTTGGCCATCTCTGCCATTCTTCTCACAGTTTCTTCTGACATGCCTCTCACCCATTAAAGCTCATCGGATAGGGGCTCTTTTCGCATTTTCAGTCTTCTCTTTGCAAGGAGCCGATTCGCTTCTTCAGGGCCTACGAGCTCCGAGATTCTGCGCAAAGCTTCTCTATCATCTTCAAGTTCTAGCCATCTCTCGATTTGCCTATAGACTTCTGGCGCCAAGTCCTTGGCCAGTTTCTTCTTACGCTCCTTTCTTCCAAGATCAAAATCATCAGGACCAAGAAGGCTCACTTATTGCACCCATCCCTTGATTAGGTCCTTGCGTTATGACCTTTCGCATCAGTGAGAAATGACAAAAGGAGCTTCTCATCCGAATTCTGAGAGGTATTGCACTTGCTCGAGAACCGATTCAAGGAATTGGCATGGTGGAAGCGAACCACGGTGTATCAGATATACCCTCGAAGCTACAAGGACAGTTCGAATAATGGAATTGGCGATATTCCTGGAATAATCTCGAAATTGGACTACCTACAGGATTTGGGAATTGAAACAATCTGGTTCTCCCCCTTCTTTGCTAGTCCGCAGGCAGATCATGGCTATGATGTTAGTGACTACAGGGGCATTGCGCCCGAATACGGGACAATGGCCGATTGTAATAGGCTAATAGAAGAGATACACAACCGCGAGATGCGAATCGTTCTCGATATGGTTCTCAATCACACCAGCGACCAACATCCGTGGTTCTTGGAATCACGTTCGAGCAGAGAGAATCAAAAACGGGATTGGTACATATGGCGTGATGGGCGAAAGCCTGGAAGGAAGAAGCCTCCAAATAACTGGCGTTCGATGGTGGGTGGTTCTGGCTGGCACTATGATGATTTGACGAATCAGTGGTACTGGGCCCAGTTTCTGCCCTTCCAGCCGGACTTGAACTATCGCAATCCAGAAGTCAAGGAGGAGATGTTTGACACCGTTCGCTTTTGGCTGAACAAGGGGGTTGATGGCTTCCGACTGGATATAATAAACACAATCTATGAAAGCGCAGATGTAAGTGAGAATAATCCATTTGCACTACAATTCTTCCCTTCGGAAGAGAATTCGAGGGGCTTCTTCCAAGACTATGTTCATACCATTAATCATCCTGACAATTTTGCTTTTGTTAAAGAGCTTCGAAGCGTCATGAACGAGTACTCTAATCCGGAACGCTTCCTAGTTGGTGAGGTTGGAGCATCACTTGAAACCCTAAGGCGGTACTATGGTGAAGCAGAAGGGAACACGACGAATGGTCTTCACCTCACCTTTCATTTCCAATCACTCAATGCAAACTTGGACGCACAAACATTTCGAAGTCTTATTTCAAGATATGAGCAGCACTTTTCGGAACCCTATATCCCAACTTGGGTCTTCTCGAATCATGATAGAACGCGTCGGATCAGCAAACTTGGCAATGACCAGTCCAAGGCAAAACTCAATGCAACATTGCAGCTTACTGCCAGAGGGGTTCCTTTCATCTACTACGGTGAGGAAATTGGAATGATTAACTCAAAGTTTTCTCTTAAGGGCGCACAGGATCCTGTGGCTCTCAGGTTCAGCTGGCTGCCTCAATTTCTCATCAACCTGCTCACAAGGAAAGGGTCTGTTTCATTCAATCGAGATGAGTGCAGAACGCCAATGCAATGGGACTCTTCTTCCCATGCAGGATTCTGTTCGGCAGAGGTGGAACCATGGCTACCTGTGGGGCCACAGTATGAAGACATAAACGTTCGCACAGAAAATCCTGACTCGGACTCACTTCTAGCATGCTACAAAAACCTCCTGCGACTTCGAAGGGATACACCAGCTCTCCACTCAGGATCGATGCATCTCATGGAACCCTCTGGAAACAGGAAGGAGCTTTTAGTGTACGAACGCAAGTATGATTATCAGTCCGTGGAAATATGGCTCAATTTCTCCAGCAAGCGAATTGAAAGTAAAACGCCTGAGAACTACGGGGAGTTGCTTTTCTCTACGCTTGGAGGTTCAAATCCGGTTCAATCATCAGTCATCACACTTGAGCCATACCAGGGAGCTGTTCTTGAGAAACAAGAGGCTAAGCAGTGACTGCCGAGAGTAATCAGAGTTCAATGCTCTCCGTTATTCTTATAACCGCAAAGTAAGGACCCTGCGATTGTTCAACGGGTCGGTGGTCTAGCTTGGCTATGATTCCTGGTTTGGGACTTGCTGATGATCAGGTCTGCAAGCAAGTTTCCAGGGGATCGGGCGTTCAAATCGCCCCCGGCCCACCATTCATTCTTAGCTCGTACAAGGCTGATTCACTATACCATTTCCGGGTTGAAAGAAATTATACAAGGCGCCACTTCGGCAATAGTCGAAATCCTTATGTCCTAAACTGGCATTTTGTATAGATAATGTCGATGCAATCGTCTGTACGAGAACGTCTCGCGCGGCGAATAGCCGGTGAAATTGCGCTGTCAGACTATCCAGGGCAAACAATGCGTATGTGGAGAGAACGATTCAGACTTCCACAGATAGAGCTAGCCGACCATCTTGGCATCAGCCCGAGTGTCATAAGTGATTACGAATCCGGTCGACGGAAATCGCCTGGAACTTCCACAATACGCCGATTCGTGATGGCTCTCCTTGCTCTTGATGAGCGAAATGGCGGACAGGTCATTGCAGCCTATGTCCGTCTTATGGATGTGAGCTTGGTCGACCTGAACATAGTGCTAGCCATGAGCGATTTTCATTCACCAATGACAATTCGCCAGTTCTGCTCGAAATTGAAGTGTAACATCCTGACCTGTAAGGAGCTTCTTGAGCGAGAGATATACGGCTACACCCTTGTGGATGTTGAACGTGCAGTGAAGGAACTCTCCAGTGAAGCGTTTCTCAAGCTTTTCGGAGCAACTACTGAACGGTGTCTCATTTTCTCAAAAGCAAACACTGGTCGTGCACCTCTAATCGCTATCAAATCACAGGAGTTCAAACCAACAATGGTGATGCTTCACGGAGTGGGAACGGTAGATAGGCTTGCTCTGGATTTGTCCGAACAGATGCGAATACCTCTCGCTGTGAGTAAAATAGGTTCTCTTGACTCATTAATCAAGGAACTACGGGCAATCACTCCTAGCTAAGAATCAACTTCAGAATGGCCATCCTAGTCACAACACCACTATACACTTGGTCGAAATACTTTGCTTGGGGCGCTGTGTCAATTGACGCATCAAGTTCGTCTACTCTTGGTAGTGGATGGAGAATTATTGCATCGCTCTTCATCCTGGCAATATCCTCGGAGCCAATTCGAAACTTGCCCTGAACCGCAGTGTATTCCCTGACATCAGGGAATCGCTCTTTCTGAATTCTTGTCATGTATACTACATCTGCGTCCTTCAGAGCATCCTCAATCGAAATCACTTCTCTGACTTGAAGACCGGCCTTCCTCATTTCATTCACAATTGCGGGTTTCATTCTAAGGGATTCAGGAGCGGCAAGACTGATACTGACATCGTAGTTTGCTAGAGCCATGCCTAGGGAGTGGACTGTACGACCATAGCGCAAGTCACCACATAGGGAAATTGACAACCCGTCAATCTTCCCTTTCATCTTCTTTATTGAGTACAAATCAAGAAGTGCCTGAGTGGGATGCTCCTCTGCTCCACTTCCGGCATTGATTACGGGAACAGTGGAAAACTCAGCAGCAACTCTTGCTGAGCCATCAAGAGGATGGCGAATTACAATAACATCTGCGTATCTTTCAACGGTACGAATTGTATCTGCAAGAGTTTCTCCCTTAACCCCAGCAGAAGATGTCGTTACATCTGCAAAACCCAAAATGCTACCTCCAAGCCGTAGCATAGCGCTCTCGAAGGACAATCGAGTTCGTGTTGAAGCCTCAAAAAACAGGACTGCCATTATCTTGTTACTGAGCTCTTTACTTCGCGCCACAGCAACGGGCTCCATCTGGTGAGCAGTGTCCAAAATCAGGTCGATGGTTTCCCGACTAAGATCTTGAATGCTAATAAGATTGTGAATTTTTCCCATAGAGTGACACCCTTCAACTCTTGGGGGTGTATTCGTGCCCTCTTGATTCTTAATCCTTCCTACTTGAAGAGCTCAATTCTCCTGATGCGTTGCGCCCATATCGTCTTGGTAATTTGACCTGTCTTGTCTTTAGGCCTGCTTCCGAAATTAATTGGGCGGCTAAGTCATCCTCATAGGGCTCGATGTAAATCACTTCTACAATGCCTGCATTGATGAGGATCTTCGTGCAGATACTGCAAGGCTGAGTCGTGCAGAATATCTTTGCATCCTTAACACTAACCCCATTGTACGCTGCTTGAATCACCGCGTTCTGTTCAGCATGCAGTCCTCGACACAGTTCATGTCGTTCTCCGGGTTTGATGCCCATCTCCTCTCTTATGCAACCTACATCTTCGCAATGCGGAAGTCCTTTCGGTGCACCATTATAACCTGTGCTCAAAATCTGAGAGTTCCTAACAATAACTGCTCCAACTTGATTTCTGAGGCATGTACTTCTTGATGAAACCAAATCTGCTATTTCGCAGAAGTAGACATCCTTACTCTTTCTGGCCAATTACCAAACAGCTCCTATTCTAACAGGTTGACAGCCAAGCGCTCTTATGAAGCTCTTTGTTAGCCGTTTTCATGATGCTTATAGGAATTGCTTGTTAGAGAGCAAAGGTAAAAAACGCTCTTTTCCGGACTAGAAACAGAGCATTCGAGGAATTCTATGGCCATGAGAAAACACGAGGACGGAATCATTGTTTGGCCTTCTTATCTTGACTCCAACCTGAGTAGGGCAAAAGGTCGAAGAATACCCAAGAACCTTGCCGCTCCAGATGTAACATTAAGTGCCTTGAAGGAAGCGGCCACCGCGACTGGGTTTGAGTACGAGGCTAGCCCTGAAAAGAAGTTTCCGCGCAAATGGACTGGCCCCTCTGGATATATTGTCTTAAAGAATCCAGATGGCCACAAGAAGAAACGTCTGTTGCTTATGCTGGCCAAAGGAGTTCGCAGGGTAGTTGCACAACGCGAATCTGAAAAGCAAGCTGCTGCTAAGAAGGGCAAAAAGAGCAAGAAAGGAAAGAAGCGATAGAAGTCCTTGGTTTGTTGGAGGCTAATCTGTGAGGAAACTTGGGAAAGTCTTGCATGTATCAAATCGAGGTTCCTTAATCGTCAGAGCAGAAAAGACACCCCCTTCAGGCGAACATGCTGTTGTCGTAGATAAAAACGCCGAAAAAATCGGATCTATCATTGATGTCTTCGGCCCTGTGAACACTCCCTATGTTGCCGTCCGTCCCCTCAAGGGAACCTCCCCGGAGAAGTACTTGGGCCAGAATCTCTACCTTTTTGTGCGGAAGAAGTGATGTTCACTTTTGTACATTGCTGATTTCACTCGCACCTAATGCAACAGAACAGCAGAGCCGCTTCCGAAATCTAAATATCACTCCGTGCAGAATGTCCGATGCTGCCATGTGTTAGACAAAGGTCATCTAAATGAATGATGAATTCGACCATATACTGAGCTCTCTCAGAGCGGCTGGAGAAAAAGGTCTTTTCATTGACGAGCTAGCGACTAGCCTTGGTATCGACAATAAAGGGGTTGTGGAAACTATACAGCAACTAGAATCCAAGGGATTGGTGAAAGTGCAAAAGCAGGAATTAGAAGAAGAACGATACCTCGTCAAGGCAGTTGCAGGTGAAGATGGCGATTCGGGAAGGCTTTCCGACATGAATGGTTGCCCTTGTTTTCACTGTCTTAGAATTGGCAAATGCGGTGTGAGACAGCTTGATTCACCCGTTACTTGCAGAGAGCTTGAAGAGTGGATGTCGGGGTCTAACGCGTAGAAATATCCAACTACTCATTTCTTTGGCCCAATTGCTAGAAGGTATATCTCAGCACTAGTGCTGCGTGATGCAAGAGGCTTCACTAGTCTTACCGAACGATACTGTTCCCGTGTAGATTGAAGAAACTCCTGAAACCCCTTCCCCTGAAACACTTTTGCTAGCACCTTCCCATTGCCACTTAGAAGCTTCAAACCAATTTCCAAAGTAGCCTCAGCAAGGGCAAGCTGTCTTGCAACATCCAAGTCCCAGTTTCCACTTACTTTCGGAGAACAATCAGATAGGACTAAGTCAACCGGTCCACCAGCTGTGTCCATTATTTTCTCAATGACATCAGAATCCAGAATATCTCCTTGTATGAAGATGGTTCCTTCAATAGAATCCATTGGGGCTAGGTCCACAGCGATGACCTGAATCGTGTGGCTCAGTTCCAGCAATACTTGCGTCCATCCTCCAGGACTGCTACATAATTCAATAGCTTTGTCCACTCCATCTAGAAGCTTGTACTTTGTAGCAATTTGTCTAAGCTTGTATGCACTTCTCGCTCGATATCCATGAGCCTTTGCAGACTTGTAGTAGTGCTCTTTGGTTCGGGGTTTCTTTGGTCTTCCCATCTCTTCAAGTCGCTCCTATTATCTCCATAATGGTTTCAAGGACGACATCCACCGATGCCCTTGTTCTAATGGCTGTAGGCCGAAAGGATGTTCTTGCGGAATCAAATCCAGCTTCCACTAGTTTCTCAATAACAGCACTATTCTTCGGGGGCGCTATTCCATGGAGGTCACAGAGTGCATGCAGATCAATATACAGATAATTCTGCACTTCTGCTTCGCTAACCATCATCAGCAACATATCCAAGGCTTTTTTGTGTAGGGTTCCTTGCACCTTTTGCAGCATATTTTTCGCATTCGTCAGGAATGTTCTGTCGTACAAATTGCCAATCCAAAGGGGTCCTGCACCAACAGGTGCATCAGAACAGGCTTCTTCTTTATGGTCAAATACAATATTGTCTGATGACTCTTTCAGGGGAATCTTATCTGAGTGCATGCATGTCTTGCAGAATCTTACCATTCCAATGTTCTTTGTCTGTTGATTTGCTCCCCTTCGATCAGCCGCCACCCTAAGCCAAACTCGGATGTAATGATCAGAGCTCAGTACAGCCAATGGCATTATAGAGCAATTATTTGCGCTAGCGAAGTTGAATACCTGACCAATAAGAAGTCTCACTGCAAGCTCATGCGAGAAAGGAGCTCTAATGGAATACCCCCCATACTTCCTCAAGGCAACATTGGGATATACTCCACATAACGCAGGCATATCTGTCGCAGTAAGTGCGAGTAGGCCTCCCTTTGGGCTAAATGACTGAATTGCCGCATTCAAATACGGTGTTGGTGAGCCAAAGGGGTCTATATCCACGAAATCGAATCTCTTCCCTCTAGATTCCGTGAGAAGCAAGACCTTTGCATCGCCAACCATGGCCGTAGCTCGTTTGCTCAGTTCATTCTGCACAAGATTCCTCTGGATAATTCCAACTGCCAGAGGATTGGCATCAAACATCAACGCCTCAAAGGTGCCAGGGCACTCGTTGAGATATCGTAATGTTCTTACTCCACAGCCCGCAAGCGGTTCACACATGAGTTCAATTTCATTTTCTTCAAGGTATGTCGAAAGGAACAGGACGGAAAAATCACGATTGAGGCGCATTCTAGGATTGTAAAAGACTGGCATATCTGTCGTCGGTTGCTTCTTTGTTGCACTATAGTGGCCCACGTCCGCACTGATGAAGGCAGTTTTGCCCTCCTTGTACTTCTTTTCCACAATCATGATTGATGGCTCAAACTCATGAATCGCTAATAAGGTGATATGCACGGTGCGCAGTTCTGCTCTTTGATTTGTGCTACTCCGGAATCTCTAAGAGGGTGTTCAATTCGCAGTGAGCATATTGCTATTCCAAGCTTCAAATAATAGGTGACTTACGTGACTACAAAGATACGGATTCAAACGGAAAAGGGTGACATCATTGCGGAGCTATGGTCCGATGATGCCATTAACACTGTGAAGAATTTCACCACCTTGGCACAGAAAGGCTACTATGATGAGCTGGTTTTCCACAGAGTGGTACCTGATTTCGTTGTGCAAGGGGGGGATCCGACAGGAACGGGCTCAGGCGGTCCTGGCTACGCAATTCCATGCGAAACCCGGGGTCATAGACAGAAACACAAGAATGGCTCTTTTTCAATGGCTCATGCAGGACGTGACACTGGAGGCTCTCAATTCTTCATTGTTCTAAATGGTAATAACTGCAAACATCTCGACGGAAAGCATACCGTGTTTGGACAAACCATAGATGGTCTTGATGTGGTGCAAAACATTCGACAAGGCGACAAAATGCTGAAGGTAGAGGTACTAGAACTCGATTCAGCAATTCAGAGCCACAATCTTCAAACACTCAAATCTTGGCGATAGCCCCTAGATAAAATGCCTTTGCACGAGAGCTTCGCTCAAAGGGAGTGCCTAAATAGTGGACATTCAATAGTTGGCTCGTTGATCTATTTAACTAATTGAGGTTGCTAACATGCTTCGATTCGGGATGGTGGCACTGGAGTTCGTGCCTGGAATAAAGAGGATTGTTGGGAACGGCATACCAGACTTCTCAAGATTCGTTCTTTCGGAGATTGTGAGAGAAGACCTAGAAACTGACAACATCTCTGTGATAGAAATAACCATGGACACAGAACATATTATCCCCAACGCTCTAAGTCCCAGAGCCATCACAGAACTCGCGGAATTGAAAGATGAGCTGGGTCACTCGTACACAGTCCATCTTCCTCTCTATTCGGTAGAGCCATCCTCCTTCAACAGATATATTCGAGGAGCGAGCGTAGAGGCCATCGTTCATTCCATTAGGCTAGCTCAAGAATTGGAACCTGAAGCATTTGTACTCCACTCAACTGGAGCACTTGCAGCAGAGTTTTCTCGATTACCATTGCCGCCAGAACTCCGATTGATTCTGGCTGCGTATATCAATGCATTCGCAGAAGAGAGCCTCGAAGACATTCTGGCAAAGACTGAGATCAATCCAAGAAAGCTAGCAGTTGAGAATATCGAGTTTCCCTTCGAAGTGACCCGTGACCTTGTTGACAAGTTCGATACTGGAATTTGTCTTGACACAGGTCATGTCTTGAGCCGGCAATCCGGGGATGAATCTCTCATGGAGTTCTATAGGAAGCACCGTGACCGAATTGTCGAGATTCATATCCATGATGGCAGCTATCCTGAAGGTGGCAGGCCTTTTCGAACAGAACATACAGCATTGGGTAGGGGTGAGATGCCCATACGCGAGTTTCTACTTGAACTCATGAAGGATGAATATGACGGACCGCTCATCTTCGAACTCGCTCCCGATGAAGTCGTAGAGTCCTTGGCCAAGATTCAAGATGTTGTTCCTGAGGCTCTTGGGAACTAGGCAAGCAGTTTCTGTGCTATCCAGTCTTTGAGAGTTTCACTAACAGGAAGGTTTGCCCTCCAATCTGGATCTTTATGAAAGGTCTCATGGCGTAGAGTTATGCAGTCTTCCAGTTCTTTTGGTCTGGAACTGGTAGTGTCTTCCGCATACAAATGAATTGGGTAGTTGTAGCCTGCCGGAAGCTCAACCATCTTCTCTCTGCTAATGCGTGAGAGTATCACTCCTGTGAGAGCTGCCTGATGAATGAAAATGGCATATCTCTCATCCTCTTTGTACAGTCCATTTAGAATGGGGTCCTGATAGATTCTGAGGTAAGAATCGCGCCAGCTCGTGAATAACCTACTCTCAGGCCGGATGATCAAGGAACCTGCATTGAAGTATGGATTGATTGGCTTCTCTTCAACATGCGGTTTCATGGGGAATAACTGCTTCTCACCTACACCATAGTGATTGTATACGGCTCTCCAAAAGTCATCGGGAGGCTCGCCATAGTGGAGTCCGAGGAGTTTATGGTGCACTGGTCGATAGCCTAAGACCACATCCTCCCCAAGCAGGAAATCCTTTGGGTCATGAAGTACAAGTGTATTTGGCGCAAGCCAGGCCAATAGGTCCACATTTCCAATGGCCTTAGACTCAGCAAGAAAAGCGGCCTCCGCGTGACCTGTGAATGGAAATTTGAGAATGTCCAAGTCCATTTCGAAGGGGATTATATCCACTTCCAAGTTCTGAAGGCGGTCTTTCGTGTCAGATGACAATTCACGACCAAGTCGTGGCGTGAAGTACCAAATAGGCTGCTTCGATAATATCCCCCCAAACTCCCGAATGCTTTCGGCTAGTAGCAGCGAGTTAGATTCTGATACCTTGCCCGGATACAATATAGAACCGAATGCCAGCGATTGATGTATTGCTCTCTCAGGATGTGAAGTCATATGCGATTGCGCTGTTCATTCACAACTTAATGATTTGCTTGGCGCAATTCATTTTCAAATCGAATCTACTTGGGCAGGAATACCGCTTCTCGCAGAATCACCCCGGTAGTAGTTGCAAATGTAGTGCCTGTATAGAGGAGTTCCTTGTGGTTTCTTATCACATGGACTCGAAGAGGGAATTTATACTCCATTTCAATCATTTTGAGAATCTGGCTTAGTGTTTCCACTGGTTCATCGCCAAGCGGTGAAGTTTCTTCATGCATTAGAGCTTGCTTTCGTCGATAATAGCTGATGTACCCTACTACTAGAGATGCAAGCATAATTCCACATAAGGACAACATAAGCACATCCAAGTGGAAAGAGCCAATAATGAGAATCATAAACACACCAACTGCGACTGCCACTGCAAAAAGGAACCAAACCAATCGAAGCGACCTCCTCTCGAATTCGATGGTTTCCTTGGTCAAGGCAAGGTCACGTCGAATATTCGCTGATTTTCCTAACTTCTCAAGAGTAATATTTGCTGCAATTGGACCCCGGAACTTGATTAGCACAACATGGGCTTGAGGAGTTGGATATGTAACAAGTCCAATATTCTCAATTCCTGCTTCCCTAATATCAAGATAGGATATTGCAGAGGCCAAAATGCTACGTCGAATTCCATAGAATGACCGTTCTCGGGTCCACTTTAGCCACCATAGAGCCCCAATTACTATCACTGTAATCCCAAGAAGAAACAGAATTACTAATGCGTCATTGAAGAGTACCAGCGTTTCGCTATAGGTTAACACCGCCAGCAAGCCAGTTGGAAACGACATGAGTATACCCGCAGCTTCAACGAATAACGGCATGATGCTCTCCTCATAGACCTCGTTCTTTCCTGGCCTCACTCTCTCCAGAAATTTCCGCGTATGGCCAGAGGCGGCAACGATATGCTCATCCGTAAGAAAGGCTACCTCGCCCTCAGTTTCTTCATCTCCCAACATCTGCTCTCTATGGGCTGTTTCTGCTATCTCCTCTTCTGCTGATGGTTCATCAATCAGAAGCTCGTCAATGCCACTAAGTGGCTTTAACACATGTTTCACGACAGAATTGGCGCTCAACCGTCTGCCCACAAATGTGCTATCAAGAAAAGCTAGGGCTAGTGAAGTAATGATTATGCCGGTGGAAAGAATCCCTATCCATTGGTTTACGTGAAGGCTCATGTCAGTCAAGGCGCCAATTGTCAAACCAATCATCGCAAAGAGCAGAACTAGGTATACGAAACGGTTTAGTCTGACACGCCGCATGAACTCCGAGTTGGTTAGCATCCAAATCCCTCTTGGTTTTGGCCTCTTGCCCATTGCCGCTCGTCTTAGGGATACTTGATAGGAATCGGGTAGGGTGTCCTCAGCTGGATACTCCATACTCTTGGGAAATTCGGAACTCGCAATTGCCTTCGCGATTAATTGCCCAATCGCGCCTTCTGTTTCCTGAAGGATTTCTATTGCTTCCTTTGCAATACTATCGCCCTCAGTTTCTGCTCTTGTTTTCAGACTCTCTATGGATCTGGCGACTTGGCTACGTGCCATATCCCTTGATATGATTGCAATAGCACTCTTGCTCGTTTCTTCTTCCCAGCCAAGCAGCTTCGTAATCAAAGTGGGTTCCCAGAGAAAAAACAGCATAGCAAACACAAGGGAATCAAGTCCATCGAGAGCAAAGCCAAGGATTAGTTCGGCATCTCCTGTGCCAAGTACTGCCCAGACTGGTAGAAGAAGAACAAAGAAGGTCAAGAGGCAATATCCTGACACCCCTCGAATGTAGTAGCCAATTGCTAAGACAAGGCCCAGAAACACACCAACAAAGACCACTGTTTCAATATGGATTAGACCGTGGAATACGTAGAATGAAAGCGCTAGTATTTCGATATCCAGCCAGAATCCCAATGGAGGCACAATGAACATCAAGAGCACAGGGAGGCCTATGGCCAGAGTGAGAATCAGTTTGGCTCGTTTCATCAGTCTTGAAATGTCACCGTGTACGGGGTCTATCCATCCTTGTGATAATGCATATGCAACGACGAATGAAATAGTTGCAGAAACAACGACTAGAACTGCAAACAAATCTATAACAATTGGATAGGTTTCAAAAGCCAACTACGACTTCTCCTCCACAATAGGATAAACACAAGAGGCGTTCTTAATCTTTCTCTAGTTTCGGTTTTGGCCATTAACTATCGATATTAGGGATAACAGAGTTCCCAGCCTTGACCTGGATGAAAGAAATCAATGAGACTCATTATCTCGTTATAATCAACATCTCCCATCACACGTCTTGGGCATATGGCTTCATCATTCAGATATAAACCAAAGTGAATGTGATCATATTCACTTGGTCTGAGAAATCTTCCAATCTGGTCTCCCTTGGCAACCCAGTCACCTACCTCCACCTCCAACATCGAAACCTGTTGTGCCCTTACAGCTTCATCTGCTGAGTCGCCCTCAAATGAGTATTCGAGCCATATTGAGCCATTGAATCCTACCTGTACCGCCACCTTGTAGAAGGTACTTTCTGGCACGTATCCTATCTCAATTGTTTCCACAATTCCAGGAGATGCAGCAATGACAGGTGAATTGTTAAGGAAAAAGTAGTCTATGCCGTTGTGTTCGAAACCCCATGGGCAATTGTCACTCTCACTATATCCGTCATTGAAGTATGCAATGTCTGACTGGGAGCTGTAGATTACACCCATATTATTGAGGACCGTTGAATCATATCTGTCTTCGTTGTCAAACACATCAGGAGCATCTCCATTTGTTCCCAATAGAAAGACCACCCCAACGGCAACAACAAGTAGAACAACTACTCCCGTAACACAAACCTGCCTTCTCATGCGCGACAAGAAACGAAACGGACTCTAAAGACTTCCTGCTACTAAAGCCATAGGATAATTTCCTAATATGGCATCCAGTCATAATCTTTTTATCCACACTACATGTGCAACTGTTACGCAAGGGCCCGTGGCATAGACTGGTATGCCAAATGTCAGGTTTTTCCAAGAATCCAAGGCACGTTGCTCTCATGGCTGAATGCAGCCAGTTGGTGGACACAGGTTCTGGATACACCCATGAAGTGACCATAGATGCGGAAGAACTCCTTGCCTTGAGAGTTCTCCACCTATTGAAAGATTATCCACGTATCTCAAGCGAATTGATGAGCCTAATGGAGAGCTTGGAAGAATCCGACTCCCAAGATGAAGAAATGGGGGAGGAAATTATACCTGCTGGTCCTACTTTGAAATTTGTGGATTTGAGTATAGAAAAGAGAATCAGAAGTCATATGGTTGATGTTGTAGCTCATCTATCAGGTATCGAGGACGAAAATGACATCCATGTGATCAAAATTCTCAGTATCTCGTCAGAGGTGACCAAGACCCAGGCAATTGCTCGTGACTTAATTGACAGTCATGTCCAAAGGGCTTTGAGAAGTCGAATAATAGACGATGATGATATCGATGAGCTGATCAAAGCAGTGACCGCTCGTCTTGAAGGAGAGGGCTTCACAGTGAGCCATTACTAGAGGAACAGCTGATTACATAATCTGCGTCTATGGATTAGAAAGGGGTTTGGAGAAACGAGGAGAAGAATTGCCTAATTTCCAAAATCAAACTCTACTTGTTGGAGAATGAATGGTGGGCCCGGGGAGATTTGAACTCCCGACCCCCGCCTAACAGAGCGAAAGAGCAAGTCTCTATCACATATCAGAGCGGTGCTATAACCAGTCTAAGCCACGGGCCCGCATAGTGCTGCTAGGGTGCGTGGGTCACGATTGTGATAAAAAGGTTGTGAATCAAGATGAAATTGGAATGGGCTATTTCATGTTGGGAAGCAAAGACTTGAGTTAGAGATAATGGGTTAGCTTCATTTGCACCTTCGAAAAGATTCACAAGGAATGTTATGAATAGAGTCGTAAAGAAGAAAGATTGAGCGCGAAAATGCCAATTCTGTGCACACAAACTTCGTCTTTTCTTGTTATTCTTCAAGTTGACTTCATTACGCATGTCTCCAGAATTATGAATGAAGAAATATGAGAAGAAAGAGGATTCTGACCCTACTCATGATACTTGGGGTTATTGGTGTGTATATGCCACATCTGGTAGATGCTGTTAATACAGATATCGGAGCTCAAGAGTATATGCAGATTGACATATTGCACGAAATGGATTATACTGGAGACGGCGTTACAGTAGCAATTGTTGACTCAGGTTGTATCAACCACAGCTACTTCCTAGATACGATTATGAGATATAATCAGGTCAATGGTGATGGAATATAAGCAGAACGACTAGCTGGAG
>RDOF01000018.1 GCA_011365025.1 Candidatus Thorarchaeota archaeon | reverse complement strand
CTGTCAGCATGTTGATAATGTATCGCCAGAACATGTAGATCCAATCAAATACATCAGGATCTGGCACAAGACCATAATTGATGTAAATCTGCTGCAAAAGATCTTGCGTAAGGTTTTGTCTCAGTTCCTCACTAATCATGAGGTCAACTGGACTGATGCCATACATGAGCGTAGGAAGTCTGAATAGAAAGAAGTTGAAGCAGACCACTGCAATAATAAGAAGGAACACGTAAATGCTTCTTCTAATTACATATTCTCTTAGTCCCATTGGCTCACCGCCAGTACCTAGTGGTACTAGGTACTTACGCGATAAGGAATATAATAAGGGTGATGTTCAGCGCCGCTTTCTTCTCGGCAAGGTTTCAGGCCGCTTAAACCTTCCCACAAACTCATCCTATCAGAATACACTGCCACTTCGCGGCAAAAATAGTAGGAACGGAGAGATACTCTCTCCGTTTTGCTTCTTTCCAAAGACAACTAGAATTGAATTATCCGTACTTTATCCTTGGGTCAAGCACACCGTATAGTAAATCTGCAACAAAGTTTGCCAATACCGCTGTGATGGCAATAATCATGAATATTGCCTGGACTACTGGATAGTCAAGCAAGAACAGGCTTTCAAAAATATACCTTCCAAGACCAAACCAGTTGAACACCGTTTCTGTTAAGGTTGCTCCGTTTATCAGGAATCCCATAGTCATCGCAATTATCGTAACCATGGGCAGCATGGCATTCTTCAAACCGTGCTTGTAAAGCACCTGATTCTCATCCAGACCCTTTGCTCGCGCAGTCAAGATGTAGTCCTCTGTCATGACGTCAATGAGGTTGTTTCTCATGTAGAGGAAATAACCCCCATATCCTCCGATGCCAAGAGTCAACATGGGTAGGATGAGGTGAGTAAGGATATCGCCAGCAATGAAGAGAGCACCAAGAGGCTCATTTTTGAAGCCAACCCATGCCTCATAGCTGACTGTCCCGCCAAGCGGCAATCCAACCCCTATCAATTCTGGAAGGTAGAATGAAAACGTCATAAGCAATATCATACCGAGCCAAAATATTGGCAGGGCGTAGATAAGGAGGGCAAGTGTGACTGCACTGACATCCTTCCTTGAGCCAGGCTCAGCAGCAACCCTGACTCCCGTCCAAATGCCGATTACAATGGACACAATTGAGGAAGTCCCCATTAGAAGAAGGGTGTTAGGCAGTCGGGCAAGAATCTCATCCATGACCGGACGCATGCTGTAGAAGGATACACCAAAGTTGCCTGTTAACATGTTGACAATGTATCGCCAGAACATGTAGATCCAGTCAAATACATCAGGATCTGGCACAAGACCATAATTGATGTAGATCTGCTGCAGCAAATCCTGAGTTAGATTCTGTCTCAGCTCCTCACTAATCATGAGGTCAACTGGACTAATGCCATATATGAGCGTAGGAAGTCTGAATAGAAAGAAGTTGAAGCAGACCACTGCAATAATAAGAAGAAACATGTAGATGCTTCTTCTAATTACGTATTCTCTTAATCCCATTCGCAGACTCTCCATCTGTATAATATGCAGTACCTAGCAGTACTAAGTACTGACTCTGATATCGTCACGCAGTTCTGGCATATATAAGATTGCTGTTCAATGCCGATTGTGGAAAAATAAAGGAGGAGGAGGAATCGGGCTAGGAATCCCCGATTCTCATCCTTGGATTCTATCTCTCTCGAAGTCGAGGATTGAGTACTTGGTCAAGGGTATGTCCAATAAAGGTGAAGGACAAGGACAAGGTCGTAATCATTAGACCTGGAAATACTACAACCCACCATGCTCCAGATGTGAAGGCTCCATTTCCTTGGGCATCAGCCAGCATTCTACCCCAACTTGGCTCGCTGGGATCGGTTAGGCCAAGGAAGGAAAGGCCGGACTCTGAAAGGATTGCACCAACGACACCCAGTGTGATATTAGCAAACAAGATGGGGGTCACATTTGGCAGAATGTGCCTGAAAATGATGTAGGTGTCAGATGCACCAATAGCTCGGGCGGACTCCACGTAGGCCTTGTTCTTTTCAGCGAGAACTTGAGACCGTATAAGCCGCGAAGTGCCCGTCCATCCCAGGACTGCTATCACTACAATGATAGTATCTATTGATGGCCCTAGGAAAGCCGCTAACACCATCATAAGCGGTAATCCAGGTATGACGAGCAGGAAGTCAACCACACGCATCAGAATCTCATCAGTCTTCCCACCAAAGTACCCTGCAACCATTCCAACAATAACGCCGACAGCAGTTGACAAGGCAGTTGCCAGTATTCCAATGATAAGCGAGATTCTGGTTCCGTAGACCAGCTGACTCCAAGCGTCCGCTCCATCATTCGTGCTGCCAAGAATGCCAAAATAGTCACCAAAGCAGGTGCAGCTCACTCCCGAAATAATAGCGCTTACACTGCCATTGTAGTAGGTATAGGGGGTTGAGTTCGAAATGAAGTGGTACTGGAATTTGTCTGTTGGAGAAAGACCCACCGCAAGGTTCAGAATGTCGGTTGGATCCTCCTGTACGCCATCCACCTCAATCATTCCACCCCATCCAGAAACCATCTCCAAGTAGCTAATATCAATAGTGAAGCTCTGAATGACCTGGAGATAGGGCGGGTCAGTAACGTAAATCTTGCGCCAATTTCCACTTGAGTCTATAAGCCAGACGCTGATTTCGAACATCCGTCCTCCGTACGTATTGGTCAGAAAATCACCAGTCATTTTCACTCCATACGAGATTGTGACGTTGACGTCCTTAGGCAAGGTATTGTACTGACTCCAGTCGATTGCCTGAGTGAAGTAGACGAAGTCGTTTGCATCAGGTATATTGACGTCTGCATCTTCTGTATCACGAAAGTCGATTGTGTCGTTTGCAGTATGTGTCCATGTGAGATTCACATAACCATCACCTTCTGGACTGACCATATGCTGTCCAGTGAAACGTGCCTCGGCACCAGGCGTACTGATATTCTGGATGATGTTTATGAGATTAGGATCATCGAGTGTTGGCGTCGGTGCGTAGTCAGCACTCACAACACCCGTTGGATCAAAGATTGCCATCCATTGGGGTGCTGCAAATCGTGGCGCTAGCCTGTTCGTTGGTGACGGGTCGTGAGTGGCGATAAGCGGCGCTCCCACTGCCATGAAAACAAATAGGCTAAGAACAGCAATCCCAAGAATTCCAATTCTATGCTTCTTGTATTCACGCCAGAAACCAGTCATACTAACGTACCAGTTGCTATCTCTCCAGTTTCGTCTTTCGGGCTCGGACAAATATTGACCTCCATCGTCCTAAGAAGAGAGCTTGAGTCTCTTCCGAGATTTTGTTCTAACATCTCACGCTCCAATCTGAGGCTTAAAAAAACGTTTGGTTTGCGCTGCCCGAAGTAGGCCAGTGTTTAACCATTTCTAAGACGAGCAATGAGGAGTTATCGACCTCACTATGCATCCTCGTCGCCAAATGATTCCTCAAAGGGATCTGACACAACAAAATCCTCAGGCTCCGCCTTGGTGGACTCGCCGTCAGAGGCTTCCAGCTCGGCATCTCGGGCCTCACGTGCCTTAATGATATCCTTGCTTCTTCTCGAAGATGCATACAAATCGGCGTAGACCATTCCGACAAGAAACACAGACATGACTCCTGTTAGAGCGAGTATGGTTCCAAAAAAGCGAAGGAGGGGGATGAAGTTCAGGATGAGGCCTGCTACAAGGAGCACCACTGGAATTAGTAAGACTCTCCTATTTGGCTCTCGCTTGGTCCGCGGAAACGCTCGGATTGACATAGTACCTCGCATGAAGAACGATATGCAATCCTTTTACCGTTTTCGACACGAGCAGTACGCTCTCAATACTTCACAGGACCGCAGCAGTGAAGCGAAAAGAATTCCGATGCAATTGCAGAGCTATCGTCGGGGTAAATTTGAAGGCGAAAACTTGCCGTAGCAATGGAGGAAAGCGTGCTTATGCCGTTAGGTATTTAAGAAGTGTACCCCCGCCTTGAAGGGAATGGATTAGAGTCCGATTCAATCATCCGATCCCCGGCGGAGAGTAAAGACATGCCTTTGCTTGATATTAGGAACCTGCGAATGTACTATCAGACTCATAAAGGTCTGGTAAAGGCTGTCGATAATGTTTCGCTAGAGCTTGAACCTGGAGAGTCAATTGGACTCGCAGGGGAATCAGGATGTGGTAAATCAAGTCTTGCATATTCAATTATGCAGCTGTTGCCACCTGCTGGAAACATTGTCGGAGGCAACGTCTTCTTCAAAGGAGAAGACCTGCTGAAAAAGACTGCGAAGGAGATGCGTGACATCCGATGGAAGAGTGTTGCCATTGTCTTTCAGGGTGCAATGAATGCATTGAATCCGGTATTTGAGATTGGCGAGCAGATTTCAGAAGCCATTCTTATGCATGAGAATGTCACTGAGGAAGAGGCACTTGACCGGTGTGCCAAGCTCTTCGAGATGGTTGGTCTTGACCCCAGTAGAATTCACAACTACCCTCATGAGTTCTCAGGAGGCATGCGCCAGAGGGCAATGATTGCTATGGCCTTGGCCTGCAATCCGGACTTGGTAATAGCGGATGAACCCACCACAGCCTTAGATGTTACAATCCAAGCACAGATATTGAAACTGATGCAGAAACTGCAAAAGGACTTAGGCCTATCGTTGATCCTCATTACCCACGACCTTAGCGTTATCGCGGAAACCTGTGACAAAACTGCAATCATGTATGCAGGACGAATTGCTGAACTCGCTGATGTTGTGTCAGTTTTCAAGGACCCAGTCCATCCCTATGCGACGGGGCTAGTTGGGGCGATTCCAAGCATGGTGAAAGCCGAGAAGAAGAAGCTTACTTCAATCCCAGGTTCTCCTCCAGACTTGATTATCCCGCCTCCGGGATGCCGGTTCCATCCAAGGTGCCCGTATGCTCAGGACATATGCTCAAGAGAAGAGCCGGCCTTTGAAGAAATTGAGCCAGGCAGGTTTGTTTCCTGTCACTTCGCTGAGCAGCTGAAGGGTGAAATTACCGTGGATTTGGAGTGATGGAAAAAATGACAATTGATAATTCACGAATTCTTGAGCAATCAACGCATATTGCTGAAGGTGATGCACTTATTGAAGTAAAGAATCTGCGCAAGTGGTTCCCCGTGAACACTGGATTCCTATCTTCGATCCTTTACAAGCAATCACTCTACGTGCGAGCAGTTGATGGAGTAAACTTTGATATCAAGAAGGGAGAGGTACTTGTACTGGCTGGCGAAAGCGGCTGTGGAAAGACAACCACAGGTCGTTGCGTGCTTTTTCTTGAGGTGCCAACTGATGGCAAAGTGATCTACGCAGGACAGGACTTATCCACTCTAGATAGGAATGAAATTAAGGAATTGCGGAAGAGAATGCAGATTACATTCCAGGACCCGTACGAATCACTCAATCCAAAGCAAAGCATCTTTTCGATAGTTGCTGAGCCTTTGACCGTGCATAAGCTTCCTCTGACCCCAAGTCAGAGACGAGAGCGAGTCCTTGAAGCACTTGAGAGCGTTGCACTTATTCCTGCAGAGGACTACATTGATAGGTATCCGCACGAGCTTTCAGGAGGGCAACGACAGAGGATTTCGGTTGCCCGTGCACTCATTCTACATCCGGAGTTCATGGTGGCTGATGAACCGGTTTCGATGCTAGATGTTTCCATTCGAGCAGAGATTCTCAACCTGCTACTGGAATTGAGGGAACAGCTGGGACTTACTTATTTGTTCATCACACATGACCTGGCAGTAGCAACATACATTGCCGACAGAATCGGAATTATGTATCTTGGGAAGATTATGGAAATGGGCCCAGCCCACGAGGTTGCGTTCAACTCAATGCATCCGTACACTCGAGCACTCATTTCAGCGGTGCCATCCGGAGACCCAACGGTAAAGCGAAGGGTTGAATCGCTAAAGGGAGAACCACCAAGCCCCATTAATGTACCACCGGGCTGCAGATTCCATCCAAGATGTCCGTACGCTCAGGAAATTTGCGTACGAGAAATCCCTGAAGACAGAGACATGGGAAATGGTCATTTTGTCGCCTGTCATTTCGCTGGAGAGCTTGGAGAAGCTCCAACCTACTAGCGAACAAGCACAATCGGGCGGTGGCATCAAATGCTCCGCCCACTTCTGCTATTTTCTAGAGTTTCTGGGGAGTGAGTGGACTGATTGACACTACTGAAAGAACCAGGTTTCTGCGTGCGATTAGGAAATGCCTATCCGATGCCCATAGCTACCTTCTAGATGCAATGGATGAGCTGGACGAGATTGGCAAAGGCACTTTGGGGACTGGAATGACTCCTCTTGTGGGGGGGTATGCAATGAAAGACCCCAAGGATAACTATAGGACAGCCCTCATCAAACTGGATGCGGCTGAGAAGTCAATGGAGCCCTTGGCAAAGAGGTTCAAAGATGGCAGAATAGACAAATCGTACTTCAAGAATGAAAAGGCATTCACTCTACTTCGAGATATCGTTGACTTCGAGTATCAGATTCTTGTAGAGATGCTTGCCGAACGGCGGGGCCGCGAGTCAGTATGGTACCGCCTTAAAGAGATAAGTGACATGACAGAAGAGGTATTCAATTTAGTCGCTGAGAACTAACAAAGATAATAACATTCAAGACTTATAGCCTTAGCCGGGGATAAGGCAGAGAGTGAATTGAGAAGGATGAATGAATCAGAGATTACAGAGGGGCTGGTGAGAAAGCTCGAGCATGCAAAAGGAATTCTTGAGGAGATGAAAGACCGAGTAGCAGCAATCCGACTAAAACTAGATCCAATTGAGAATCAATTGCGTTTGCAGCACATTTCCGAGGCTAGCTCCCAAACTGAGGGCACATACCAGAAAATCATTATTCTGCCATCAGCGCTGGAAGAAGATGATCCATTGGGGATGGCAATCCAAAACCTATCAGAATCCTCAGATGATTGGCCGACGTTAGTAAAACTGAAGGACAGGTTCGAATCTGAAGAAACCTGTAGAGCAATAGTAAGAATTGTAGAAGAAAAGTTCCTCAGGGCTGCGCGCGAGAGGAAGGACAAACCCAGAATCATACTAATCCTGAGATGGGCGTATCTTCCAGATAGAGGCCAAAAGAAGCCTATCGTATACATTGGTAACCGTTATGTGACGATTCTATGCGGAATCAAGAGGGAGTTTGAGAATGTGGTGGAGAAGTGTGGATTCCAGCTCTATCAGGACTACGGCGAGTACGGAGGCGGTCCCATTGCATATCACCTTACGACACATTTCTCGAAGAGAGACGTGGCCATTTTACAAATGACAATACACAAGGAAACTGCCAAAAACACAGCACTGGTTTCAGAGTTGCTTCATTGTGTGTCTCGAGTCAAGGTGTAAGAAATGATCGAGGATGTCCCTGAACCTGAAGAGATTCGCCTGCCCTTCACCCATGGCATAGAGGTGGAACTTCAGATAATCAGCAGGGATGGGTCTTGGATAAAGGGAGAGGAGATTCTTAATGTCTTTGACAAGCTCGTTGGAAACGCCAAATCGCTCCTTGACCAAAGAATACGTACAGCCAGAGTGGAGTCCGTAAAAAGGAAGTTTAAGCAGTCAGCTCAGACCGAAGAGGGAGAACGCGGGTCTAGAATTGTCGCCCTCTACGAGAGCCCCGATGGAGAATCTAGGGAATACACGCTAATCGGGCATGACCCAAACGTGACTAGTCTAACGTGGATCCTTGAGGTTGCCACTCCACCGTGTACCTCCTTGGAAGAACTAGCTTGGTGGGTGCAAACACTTGTGGCTGTTTCCTATGATTCACTTCCAAAGGAATCCAGGGCAATCCTGATTTCCACAGGTTTGAACCCAGCACAAGAATACCTCAAGAATCTCTCATTCGGAGAACATCATCATATTCTGGGACCAGAAGTGACAGAGAAGGTGAAGCTGGCGGTATACAACCTGATACGCAATTTCATCCCACATCTAATTGCATTATCCGTGAATTCGCCCTTTGAGAACAAGAAGCCGACTGATGAGGTTGAGGCAGACGAGGAAGGAAGAGTTCGAGCACCACGATGTAAGCGTTCCATTCGATTGATGAAAAACACAACACAAATGGGACCAATAAATGAATTCGAGTATATACCATATCTCACAAAGGCTGACAAAGAAGGGTTTGCACGTCATGTGAATCGAAGCTTCGCCCGCATGGTAGATATGTATCCTTTCACCGACTATGGTACGGTCGAACTCAGAGTGTTTGACACTCAATTGTCAGTTCCCAGAAGGATTGGCCTAGCGATAATTCTCCAAGCTCTGGCCCTTAAGGCCAAGCGAATGGTGGAAGCCGGAGAGAAGATACCTGATGTTGGACCGGATTCCCTTGCTGCGAATCGAGCGTCAGCAGTTGCAGCGGGCCTTTGGGGGCCTTTTCGGCCGGGCGAAGGCTCCACGAACAAGGCATTCATGCAGACTTACAACATGATGGTTGATGATGATGGTACCGTCAGCAAAGCGCATCGGAACCGTTTCCTGGGCGATGCTGTTTCTTCAATGCTCTATTTCATCAGAAGTGAACTAGAGGAGCTAAACGTCATAGAGAACGCGTTTATTCAACCGCTTTTCGTGTCCATATTTGGAAGCGAATTTGTTGCTCCACGGACCACAGGGGCAGATTTCCAGCTCTCCGTCTTCGCCAAGTCAGATATGAATATGGTAGTATTGATGAGGAGTCTATCCAACATAACCAGGGAATGCTGCACCAACTGGCTCTACGATCCGTTAGAAGGTACCCCACATCTGCCAACATGGCTTTGCTGGTGGAAAGGGTTGGAGCCCGAAATCATAACAGATGAGGATCGAGTGTTTGCTGGTCAAGAGGCAGGATTTACTCTAACTTTGAGAAATACCGGACCAAGAGCTTTCATTGACATCGATGTTTCATACTCCATTGAAGACTCTGAAAGGCATTTGGTTGACCAAGGAATGCTCCATGTTGAGAACATCGATCCTGGAGAGATACTTGTCAACAATCTTACATTTCTAACTCAAAAGCAAATCTCAGCCTACAATATCCTTGCTTCTATTGGAATAGCTGATAGACAAATAGCTCTCTCAAGCACAATTAACACGTACTGGATGAAAGCATCGATTCATAGAAGGTCGTCAATACAATTTGCTGATGGTAGAACCCCCGTATACTTCAATGGCGAGATTGACACAAACTACCCTGAGAGCACAACAATAAAATGCAGGGTAGCAGTAATTGCTCCTGCAAAAGAAGAAATCCTTTCTCAAGTGGAAACAAGCATTTCTTTGGAGGGAAGTGAAGGCGCCCTATTCAGTCACCAGGACTTTCCTGCTTTAATCATACCGGGCCATGCTTCAGCGGGTATAGAGCGGTGTGCGATTCAGATTTGGTTAATCGACGAAGAAGGTGATGAAATAGCTGTTGGAGTTTCCAAATCATTTCATGTGGGATTTGTAAAGAGAGGTCCACAGATTGGTCTTGAAGCCGAGTTAGGAAGTGTGCACCTGCCCGAAGACATCCTACTTGGGAAGGTGTTCATTGAAGCAGGAGGAAGGCCAATTGAAGAGGATATGATGTTGGTGCTTGAATTCCTAACCGATTCTAATAGGGCCTATAGAATTCTGGAACAAGCTGCCACAACCCTTGAAGAAGGACCGTTGAATTTCCACTGGAGAGTGCCATCAATTCCCTCCAATGAGAGTTCGGATAGAGCTGGAGTAATACGCGCCCTTGTAAGGCAGGGAACCGAAGACCTAACCGCGGCTCATTCGGAACGCTTCAGAATTGCACAGCTTGGCGTTAAAGCGAGTATCGACTCATTGCGGGCGCCAGAGAGAGCACGAATTGGTGGGAGGATATCAGGATGGTTACGCGTCAGAAGAAATACAGAACTTGGGGACCCGGCGCTTCTCACTATGAAGTTGATCTTCTCGAATGGGGAGGAGGAGGAAGTTTTGAGCCAACCTGTAAAGCAGAGCCGGAATCTATCAATTTCCTATGGCCCTATTGTTATACCTGAACCAAGTGAGTTAAGGAATCCTAAGAAAGTAACCCTTGAAGCTAGGCTGTCCTATGCAGGAATTGACTTAGATAGAAGCTCCGTAGAGATTCAGCTTTCAGAGGAATTGCCAGAGGTCTCGCCGGGAATAGATATCGTGGCTCTGCCAAATTTTGTGGCACCTGATGAATTGGTTAGACCAACACTACGGGTTTCTAATCATAGCGGCAGTGTGTTGAAACCAAAGCTGAAGGTAGTCCTTGAGGCAATTAGTGAAACCAAGACTGTTTTGGAACGGGAGTTGGTTCTCCTAGCAGATGAAGAAAAACTTCTTCCCCTCGAATTCCGAGCGCCTCTTGGGTCCGAAATGAGCGCTGCACACTTAGTAATCATTTCCGAGGCCAATGACCAGGTTTCGGAGAAGAGGGCTCGCTTCAAGATTAAAGCGATTGAGGAACCTCTATTCTATGTCACATTTTCAGTTAGAAATGAATCAGGTGCTGAAGTACCGGGACTCGTTCCTCGACTCACCCAGGTGCTAATAACGGCACACATTCAGAGCGCCAGAGAAAACATGGAGAATCTATTTCTTGTTGTCAGAATAATGTCAAGAAGAGAAGCAGAGAAGGAGTTTGAGGTTGCATTTCCTGATTCGGCAGCGCTGGAGAATGTGATTTCTTTGAAATGGACAACTCCTGCAATTGATGTTGTCACCGGGTACTATTTGGATGCACTAGTCAAACAAGGGAAGACGCCCCTTCCGGAGCGGGCTATTGAGCAAGAACGAAGGCAATTCACAGTATACTAGTTCCGATAGTTTAGCAGGATGTTTGACATATCTATAGTCATAGAAGGAAAGACCAAAGTTGGCGAAAAAGAGTTCGACATTTGTCTTTTCTCCTTCGTAAGGTATAATAGGGGTACAACGAGTCTTGATTGTTAATTACAGTGGAAGTGTGCCAGGTAGTTTATGGATATAGAATACTACTTGATCCGGTTGGAAGTGGAGAAACTCCCCTAAAGAGAAATAATGCATGGACGTGACTCTTAATGTTTGAACTGCTTACTCATCCAGTAGTATCTGGACTACTCGTTATGGGCGTCATTGGGGTGTTGGCCTATAAGGCTCAGTTTGTGGATATCTCCGGTTTAGTCAGCGCCTTTGTCGTTGGCTTTACAGTTTGGTATACTGGAGGCCCGCCTGCATTTACAATCGTCCTCTTCTTCTTTCTGAGCTCTGGAGTTGCAACCAAGTTCAAATACAAGTCAAAGGCGAAACAGGGATTGGCTCAGGAAGGAAAAGGAAAGCGATCCTACAAGAATGTCCTTGCGAGCGGAATCATTCCAATGATATTCTCCATAGCTTGGTTTGTCGCAAGGGAATTTCCTGATTTGGGAATTCCAGCATTTTGGATGTTTGGGGGTTTTGTTGGTGCCGTCGCGACAACCGCTGCAGACACATTGGCATCCGAGGTTGGCGTATTCAGCAATTCAAAGCCAAGACTCATCACAAACTTGAGAAGAAAAGTGCCTCGCGGTACCATCGGTGCTGTTTCCCTTCTAGGTGAAGGGATGGCAGCAATGGCAGGTTTGGCGATTGGCCTTATAGCCGCCGTTTTTGCCTTGGTTTCGCCAGGAACAAGTTGGGGTTCGGTTCCAGTATCGAATCTTGCTGAGTTGCTATTCATCATTCCTCTCTCTATACTCACAGGATTCGTTGGATGCAACCTCGACAGTCTGATTGGAGCAGCACTTCAGAATCGATTTGTCTGCGACATCTGTGGAGCTATAACCGACAAGGAATTCCACTGTGGATATGAAACCAAGTATATTGGTGGATTCAAGCGTTTGTCGAATGTTCATGTTAATCTTGGTTCTTCCACTCTTGGAGCAACTCTGGGAATAGTACTTGGAGCAGGCCTCTTTGTGTGGGTGCTAGGGTCACTATTCTTCTGGATTGCGGCATCATCATCTAGCTAAACGTCTTTCAGTCGAGACGCTTCCATCTTAATCGCAGCATCAAGGGCATTATCTATGCTTCTTCTCTCCGATGCCGCTTCAAGTAATGCAATTGTGAATGGCAAAGAAATTTCTTCAGAATGAAACGCAGTATGATATTCAGTTGCCGTGGAGGATTCAGGCAGGACAACTTTGTAGGTGGTGCTACTAGTCCTCGCAATTATCGTTGCACCTGTAATATTTCTGAGGGTCTTCATCGAGGATGACCCCAGGGTTCTTTTCGCTTCCTGCCACTCCTCCAAAGAGAGCAAAAGGAAGTCTATCTGACTTAGTACCGGTTTCAATTCTTGCAAGCCTCGCCTCCAATAGTGCGGTGAACACCGATATGCCACCGGAATGTCGAAGGATTGTGCGAAAGCGGCGATTGATACAGCCACTTCGAGAAACACCTCTCCCAGGTAGATCACCTTTGCTTCCTTTATCGTGTCCCATGAAACTTGTGAGGGAGATGTGAGCGATAGGGCAGACTTATCGCCAATTCCTACAAGAATCCGCTGATTTCCATCAACATCAACAATGATTGTTTGATTTGTGGACATCTCTTCGTTTATTACGATGTGCGAAACATCAATGCCTTTTTCAATGAGTTCCGAAATGATCGTCCATCCATCTTGATCATTACCCACTGAGGATGAAAAGGACACATCATGACCTTCCCTCGCCAAGGCAAGTGCCAACCTAACAGTTGGACCATCGACATATCGGATTGGAGATTTGCAGCCAACCTCGTCACCTAAGTCGGGCAGTTTTGGACATTCAATTTGTGTGAAGAATGCTGCCGCACCAAACAACATGAAATCAGGATTAGCGTAAGTAGGAGAGCTCTGCAGCATCGACCTTGCCCTGGTGCGGCTGAAGGTATCAAAAAGAACGGATGCCTCCAATCCCTTTTCACGGTAGAGATTAATCAGATTTAGAAGGTAGTCTTCAAGCAAGTACTCGGTCAGTTCTCTGAAATCAGAGGGAATGCCTTCTGAGAAGAAACGAGCCAGACCCCATCCACTTCTTGTGAGGGTATGGACAACAACTCGTTTACCCTTCTCGACCAATGAATCTGTTTCAACCAACCCAAACTCTTGGAGCGCTTTGAGGTAAATCAGTATGCTTCTGTTTGAATGACTCAGCTCGCTCACAAGATCCTTTTGAAACGCTCGTCCTTCCCTGTCAAATCTTGATAGCACGGCAGGAGCAACCTTGGATGCCAAGACTCTTCTTATGAATTCCGGCCGACGAACGTTACTCTCAGGCAAAAGCAAAACATACGGCCACAGATGATTGGTAGAAGACATTTCTCGTGAACCTCCATCAGATTAAAATACTCGTTGTGTCTACACAGCAATTTACAAAGCTGCCTATGTAGTTTACTGAAGTACATTGAATAAAACGGAGAGGCATTTCGTGTCAGATGTTGTTAAATCAAAGGCGTATCCTTGGGCACTCACCGGGGTGTTCGCAGCGCTGCATCTTGTAATCACACTTATTCCATTTAGTCTGAGTATTAGTGGCACCGGAATCATATCCTTCGGAATGATTTCAGCAACCATTGTCGGATTCCTATTGGGACCCTTCTTTGGAGTAATTTCAGTTCTAATTGGGTCGTATCTAGCCATGTTTTTCAATATAGAACTCGCCGTTATTGGCTTTGCCACGCCAATTGCTACAGCTGCGGGGGCATTAGCGGCAGGACTGATAAGAACCAGAAATACAGCCTTCATTCCGTTGTTCTACGCCGTTACGATGGCTCTTTACTTCTTGAGCCCTTTGGGTTTTGTTGTTCCTGAACTGATCTGGTTCCATCTAATTGCACTTGCACTCTCGATACTTTTCGTGATTCCAAAAACAAGGGACACACTACTTGGTGAGCTTGAGCTTAACAAGGCGTCCACTGTGAGAGCGCTCTTTCTGCTAGCCATTGTCTGCGTCACTCTAGATCAGTTAGTAGGATCGACCATAGGTGCCTTCTACTTCATCTTATTTGTAGGAGCGCCACTTGAAGCAATAGCACCCTTTTACGTATCTGCTGTGTTCATCTATCCAATTGAGAGATTGATTGGATCCGCGGTGATTGTAGTTGTGCTTGGGGCGTTAATTGAGAGCCTTTCATCTGCATATTTCACGCTACCAACGTCACCAATCAGCTCAGGCGCCACTTTGGATTTGAGTGAAGAAGAGATACAGTAGTTTCTAACTCGGTCGGATTGGCGGCCGAGTTTCCCATCTTTCCAACTTGTTAGGGGGAAACCAATGTTCATATACTTACTTTCCAAAGGTATTAATGAACGGGGACTATACATCCGTTTGTCCAAGTAAGAAAGGAGTAGAATGAATAGTTGCAGATATTTGATCCGTACTTTGTGTTTACTGCTTCCGTGATAGCTCTGGTGTTCTTTGTTCTGATGTTCGTAGCAAGTGGCATCAAGGTGTTAAAGGAGTGGGAACGAGTGGCAATACTAAGGCTCGGAAAATTCAAGCATATTAGAGGACCTGGTGTCATATGGGTCACTCCAATTCTTGATAAGGTAGCCATGAAGGTTTCCCTACGACTTTTAACTTATGCCTTCAAAACAGAGCGATCATTGACAAAGGACAATGTACCGGTGGTGGTTGACGCCGTCATGTACTTCCGGGTCATTGATGTCGAAAAGGCGATTCTAAGCGTAGAACGATACACCGTTGCTGTCGAGCTTGCGGCCCAGACGACTCTGAGGGAAACAATCGGAAAGGTCACGCTGGATGAATTGCTCTCGGAGAGGGACAAGATTGCCCAGCACCTTCAGGAACTAATCGATGAGAAGACCGAGCATTGGGGCGTGAAGGTAACATCAGTTGAGATTCGGGATGTTGTGATACCATCTGCCCTTCAGGATGCGATGAGTAGAGAAGCTCAAGCAGACAGAGAAGGAAGAGCACGAATAATCTTAGCTACCGCTGAACTGGAAGCCGCCGAGAATATGCTCCGAGCTGCTAAGCGGTATGAGGAATCACAAGTTGGCTTTGTGCTGCGTACGTGGAATATTATGCAAGAAATCTCTAAGAACGCCAATTTGATCATAATGGTTCCTACGAACATACCAGAAGTGGGAGTGACAACAGGGGTTGCGGCAGCCTTATCGGCAGGTACTGGAGGCCTAAAGGTTCCAAAGGACAGAGGCAAGGAAGAAGATTAGACCCTCCGATAATGTAAGAGGTATGAAAAATGGATGCGTGGATCAAAATCTTCGTCGTACTCATGCTAATGTCGGTCCTTAGCATGTTCATCGGATACGTTTTGGTTGAGCCTTTCATAGGCCTGATTCTCATAGCAGTCCTGCTAACATTGATGGTGATAACATTTGAGCCAGCAACCGGAAAAGCAATGGCGCAGGTGATAATCCCCATTATCATCATCTTGTTCGTAATGCAGGTGTTCCTGAATCCAACCTATCAATTCAATGAACTTAGCTTAGTCATATTGGCAGGAGTGCTGTACTTGATGTTTGCCGTGTTTACAGGTGGAGGAGGGTTTGTTGAAGGTGGCTTCATTGATGCAAAGGTATCGATAAAGCTCTTTCCGCTATATGGACTGGCCATCTTCCTCTCGGTGTTCGCTGACCCGTCACGGAGGCTAACCGTCTACATGATGGTTGGGACAGTCTTTTCGCTCATGTTGTTCTATATGGCATTTCTGCGTAACTACGATAAGTGGCCACAATATTCGGAGTATGGAGCCGGCCGCAATGTGACTGCAATTACAGACATAGATCCAAAAGGAAAAGTCAAGGTAGGTGCAGAAATCTGGTGGGCAAGAACTCAGGGACCACCCATCTCCGAAGGCGAGAGCGTTGTGGTGAAGGGAGTCACCGGACTAACTCTTCTTGTCGACAAATCAAGTGGACAGGAATATCAATAGGCAGTTCTAATAAGAGGGGCTCAACCGGAGCCCTTCATCTCTTTCTTTTTGAAAATATCCAGAAGAATCCAAATGAGGGATAGTCCGAAGAGCATTGCAGGCAGAGTCGTAATGCCCCACTCAATTTGGAATATCTCAGGGAGCACCGCCGGCTCCCGCGGATAGACCGGGAACAGTATGTAAGCCAGCATATTCCAAGCAAAGTGAAAAGCAATGGCCACCCAGAGACGCCTGCCAGATAAGTAATAACTAATTCCTAGGACAATGCCTCCAAGAACCATACTAGCTGTAAATGTCAGGATAAGATGTGGCGGAATAGTTCCAAATGGGAACCACCATCCGAAGTGTAGCAGTCCAAACCAAAGAGAGCTCAATATCAAAGCAGCGCCACGATTGGACACACTCTCAATTCGGGTCATGAGATAACCACGATAGCACAGTTCCTCAAAGAAGGCAACGGGAGCAGTGATTACAATTTCACTAATTATCAGGTCCGCATTGATACTTTCAATGGGAGTTAAGGAACCCCCGAACACAAGAGCAACCAGATAAACCGCCAGCGCAGCCCCAATCCCTGCGATTGCACCTATCACCAGATGGATGTGTGTTTCACTATCCCACTTGATGCCTAGCTCAGTGACGTCTGAGTGACCCTCCCACTTAATGAATCCCAGGATGGCTAAGTACATCAGCAAGAAACTGCCAAAGAATACAGCAGTGCTAGCCAAAGCCCGAGTTTGGAGGTCTGCGGCGGATGTTAGACGAATTGTGACTTCTTGAAGCAATATGATGTAAAGCAGAACAAGTGCAAATCCCGTCACTCGAATAATCCCATTGGTTTTGTTCTTGCCCATTGTTATTCCCGTGACGAGGCACAAAACAAGGCTAAATAGAATCCGGTGATAATTGAGGGGGAATAGGATTGCCCAGAAGGTATACATATTGCCAAATTTAATAACTAGGCTTGGTGTATCGGGCACTAAGGTTCCAGCAATACGTCAGGTAAGATTTACTTGGTACCCCCGAGGAAACCCCTTGTCCGTAGTCAGGAGGAGTTCTCTTGTCAGAAACGAGACGTCTACTACTAGAATTTGAAACCGAGGAAGTTGGCATTAGAGCACAGAAGGACAAGAGGGTAAAGAAGGCGCTAGTTGCTGCATTTTCTGATTCTTCTGATATTGTGAGAGAAAGAGCTCTGATGGCTTCGATTGATGTGGGAGACCCGACGTTGGTCACCGATATTGTGAAGTCGCTAGATGACGATGACGACGATGTCCGAATCGCAGGGGCCCAGGCGCTGGCGTTTTATCATCAGCCACGAACAGTTCCTTACCTAATGAAGGGGCTCAAGGATGAAAACACATGGGTGAGGTCACACTGCGCCGCGGGCCTCTCCAAGCTGATGAATGGCCCGATTTGGGGCAGAATTGGAGAAGACGACCTGAATGTTATGAACCAGGGCTTTCCTGAGAAGAGTGATGATGAAATACGGCTTTTCCTTCAGCGTTTGAAGGTCAGACCTAACGGAATTGACAACTTTCTAAAGTGGAAAGCAGCAAGTTTCGATGTAGAAATTGATGTCACCGAATTCATCAAAGAGCTTGAAGAGACACCACTTGTTTTGGTTGAGGAGTTCGTTGATGACGAAGCAGATCTTGAAAGCATCAGAAAGAGACCCACTCCTAAGTCAGGTATTTCACAGGAAGTAGAAGAAATTCTAAGCGAGATTCCTGAGGACGTAAGAGAAACACTACCATCAGAGGATTTGGCGAGATTGACACCCGATACGGCTCGAGAACTCGTTGATTCCATTAAGGCATCTTTCCCTAGGAAAGAGGAACCATCAAAGGAACCCTCCAAGAAGAAGGTCAAGGTCCGAAAGGTCACAAAAGTTCGAAGGAAGAGGTCTGGACCTTCAAGGCAGGACCTGCTGGATAGCATTCCTGATGAAGTCAAGCAGTCGGTTTCTGATGATGTTTTGAAGGGACTGACTTACGAAGAATTGGAGGCCTTAGTTGCGTCAACAACAGAAGGGCCCGCCGAAGAAAGATCTCCCAAGAAGGAAGCAGAAGACATAAAGAAGAAGGGAAAGGCCGAAAGAGATGAATTAATCACCCAGCTGCCAAGAGAAATCCGGTCATCAATTTCCACGGAAATGATGGAGAAGCTGACTGAAAACGACCTCAAGCAGCTTGTTACAAAGGGTACGTTGAGTGACGCACGTCAGCAGGAGATTCGGCTCGAAATGTTCAGGGCCAAGTATGGGTCTGAAAAGGCGGATGTACTCGTGATGGTATCAGACGAGATGTTAGAGGGCATTCCTGAAGAGCAGATTCATGAGATGGATGTCGAAACACTAAAGGCGCTTGTTCAGGCATTAGAGCCAAGCTAAATCGTCTTACTCAGTCCCTCTAATTACAATTGCAAATTCACTGGCTAGTCGACCATACCATTCCAGCAGGTCTCTCATGTTGTCGACATGACGATAAGTACCGTTCCCGTATTGGGCCATCGCTAGCATCAGCTCTTCGTCAATTTCACTTCGTTCTCCAAGCCCTATGGAGTAGATTACAAGTCTGTTTCTATCTGTGAAATGTTCCTTCAGGACTTTGAGGGGGGGAGGCCCAGATGTTGTCATCCCATCTGTTAGCATTATCAGCATAATGGGTTTGGTAGGGTCTCCGAAGGCCTCGATGACTTCATGTGCACGAACAAGAGCGGTGCCCATGTCGGTGAGAGTGCCGCCCTCCTCAACTTTGTCAACAACATGCGTACTAATGATTTGCAGGCCCAGAGCCTTTTCTCGTCCTGTACATTCAACGAAGGGTTGGACCTCACCTGTTTCTGAATTGAGAAAAGTCATCTCGCTAACGTCTTTCTCGAATGTAATTACGCCAACCTTTTCTCCATAACCCCTGCCAACCTTTTCGGCCAAGTAGAGCAGGACCGCCATAGCTGCGGCTTCTGCTCGGCTCACATTCTGTCCTTCTTTGAAGCGATCAAGGAATGCTTGCACTTCAGGATTGTCACCAGCTAAATCCTTCAAGCCTTCTCGCGCATGGGCAATGTCTTGGACAGGCACATCAGTAGTCTTCATTGAACCACTTGTATCGATGCACAGAACTGCATTAAATGGCGTTGCCACACCAACGGTCTTGAACTGATATCCGGTTTTTTCTTTCAATGCCTCAAAAGCGAGTTTGGCAAAGCTCTTGCCCATAAGGGTGGGGCGAGTATTCATGATTTCTACCTTAACGTTCAGCTCAGGCCAGTTGAAAGACATTCCGGGGTAAACCAGGCGGCCATCAATAAGCTTCTCAAGTGACTCAACCCTCTCTACTGCTCGTGTAACGAGATCTTCAGTATTGGCATCCTCTGTTAGAGCCTTCAGGCCGAACTCTACATAGTCAAGGGCAATCATGTCTTCATTGAAAAGAGTCACCTCGATTCCTGTATCGCCCTCCATTAACAATGAGGCTTCAAGCACAAGTGTGTCAACAAAAACCTGGTCTGAGGGAACTTCCTTGTTGATGCGGACTTGCGCGGCGCCCCAAAAAGATGATTGAGGATCTTCAAATACAACGATTGATCCCAATTCCGCATTCAGAGCTTCCGCAACATCAGGATGCAACATTGCATAACCACGCAGGTCTCCGCCGTCAACAATTTCGAGTGTGACTTTCTTGGTGATGGCCTTTTCCTCCTCTATTCATTATTGATACCTCAGCAGGATTCGCAGAAAAGAATTGTGCTATCCAACAAATGCTACGAGTCGAGATACCGCCTCTATTAAACTATCACTGGATTCGAGCATCACTTCCGATTTTGATAGTATCTCTGACAAATCCATTCCGATACGTTGCGTTGCGAGCTCCGTTGTTTCAAGGCTGTTTGCTCCCTTGGTTCCCAACACGGCACAGCTCACTGAGTTATCGGAACGCTGCTGCACCCAGAGGTGAATCTCACGCTCAAGTGATTTCGAGTACATGGCTACTATGTAAGAATCAAAGTGAATGCCATTGTATCCATCCGCTGACAGCGGCCTTAGCTGAGGCCAAGTGTGTCTAGGAGGAAGCATGAAATCAAGAGAGGCCAAGTCCCATTCCTCGGACGTAATCAAAGACAGAATGTGCTCCTCCAAATCACTTAGAACCTCTGGAGAATGGCCGGCAACTGCAACACGTTTTGGTGGTCGTGGCTTTCCGCGGCATGTTCTAAAGGGTTTTTGAGTAAGAATCAGCGAATTTCCTGCAAGAATACGCTGGATATCGCTTAGTGTCCCTCCGAAGTCCTTAGAGAGAAGATAGAGAATTACTTCTACCGCCTGAACAGACAGAAAGGAATAATCCGTTCCGAAAAGAAGCTTGTCTGACCAGAGAGTTTCCTGGGTGCCTATTCGTTCCCGGGCCATATCGAAAAGAACAGGGAGGTCCTTGCCGTGGAGTGTGGACGTTTCACCAAAAATGCACGGGTCTCTCAGAACTTCATAGAGCTTTGGGTCGCCAGGGCTCATCCCGCAATGAGCAATAATGACTTTCAGTTTGTCTAGAGCTTTGCGAGACCTCTCTTCCGTCCTAAGCGCATCGATGAGCGACTTTATTCGTACAACAGTTTTCATATTTCGTGTATCAAAGATGACTGGAATTCCCATCTCTCCGGCTCGTTTCACAATTCGACCTGTCATGTCATCCTCGATTTCATCCAGGAATAGTTGAGCAAGTGGATGAAGCTTAAGTCCGCGAAGCCCTAATTGACCTACAGCTCTTTCAAGTTCATTCAGAGGTAGATCTGGGTTCCCCTTTTCAGAATCCTTTGGATCAACTCGACAGAACCCAATGAGTCGAGAAGAATGAGGAGCACGTGTGGTCCATCCTGCAATCCGATCATTTGATACTTGGAAGGAAGCCACCTCAGGAGAGTCACTAGTAGAATAGTCATCGGAGTAGGGAAACACAACCGTTCGATCTACTAGCCAGCCATGATTGAAACGTGACCAGTTCTCGCGACAGGAAAAAATCCTAGAAGGAAAATCGGGTGGGATGACTTCAACCGGCTCGAATAATAGCATGTCATTATTGAGCCACTCCTTAGTCATTCGTTGGAGCTCAAACCAAAGCTGAGCGTAAAACTCATACGCTCCTGGAGGGCTGTTCTTATGGCTCTTCTCTTTCCCCATATGATGATGAGCATCAACGATATAGAGCCTGAAATTGTCGCCCTTCTTTATGCTTTGCTCAGGTAAGTCATGTAGGGCACGCACAACAAGCATCAATACATAGCTCCTAGATAATTCACTTGACCTTGTAGTGGAGATAAACTATTCCTTGTGAAAAGAAACAAATCCGTCTACATCATGCATATATTATCAGATGGCCAAGCAGAATTGCATATAGAATTGGGGTCGCTGCCAGTGCTTGTTGTAGAAGACACCTCAACAAATGAGATACGGCGCTTTTTTGTGGTAGATGCGCGAGTCGGTTTGGGTTCGATTGAGCTTGGTTCTCAGAAGCGCGAATTCGACCCAAATCGCATGTTGAGGTTCTTTGAACTCGTTGAGAACCAGTTGCATGAATTCTCATCCAAATATCCTGAATCGTTTAGATACTTGCCAAGACGCGCGTACGACTACCTTAGAAAACCCCCAATTCTTGGTGAATTGTACTCGGGATTTCCAGAATACGGTGACACATGCTGGTTTATTGACCAATTCTTTGTACATCCGATTCTTAACGTTGGGGATGCGCCACTGCCTAATGCCCAGCAGAAGACAAACATCGATAGAGCGCATGGGTGGACAGACTATCCTCCATTTGCTCCAAGATTGTATCATTTGCAGGAAATGCGATACGGACATCAGAGCAGACCTGGGTGGGCCTGCATATTGCGCGCATCAGATTTGAAGTCAGCTCTTAGCGGGCAAAACAGGAATGACTTATTGGATTACCTTGGCGGTGGCCTGCCGCTTCTTGTTGAAATTGAGCATAGGGAGGACTTGGATGCCTTTCTGCAATGGTTGGTGTTTCTCAGAGATGCAGATGTTGAAACCCCTACAGTCCTGCTTGCCATTAAGAGCCACAAAGAATGGGGAAAGGAGATTGTTAGACTCCTTGACATACCCAACACGAAGATCCTCACATCGGGGTCCACAATAGCGTCACTAACAGATATTGTTAGGCACCTTAAAACAACTGACGGAGACCTCTGGTCAACAAGAATCATCTTCGCCAGTTCCTATCCTGCAACACAAGCGGGTAATTCACTTTCAGAGATAATCTGCTTCCTTCTGAGTTCGGGACTTGATGCCAAACCTAGTGATCTTCATCGGATCTTGGGAGGAAACCTGCTCGCTCTGTTGCCTCCAAGACCCAGAGCGCTTAAGTATGTCAATAGCGATACCGCAGTGGCAGCAGAAGGATTGCTTGGTAAAACCGCCATGAACGAGCTTTCACGAATGCTAAGAATCCTTGCTACGAGAGGGCTTCAAGCGGTAGTATCTTGCGATTTCATGGTGAAGGATGATGGGGAGATTGATACGCGCAGCGCTATTCTTACAATCAAAGAATCTTCATCAAAAGATGCAAATGCAGTTGGCATAGTATCTGAGAGGAATGAATCGATTCGTCTTTCAGGATGGAGGCAATCATTTTCCGATTCTCTCAAGCATAGAAATGCAAACCTCTTGCTAACTCTTGTGCGAGGTTCCACTATCGCGACAGGACTAATTCTTGACGCACCTTCTCAGCTCGGTCAGTTCAACTACTCCCTATTGGAATGCCTTCGTGTTAAGAATCCCTATGAGATACTCTCAGCGCTCCATTTTGAAACCCAAGTGGGAGACCATCCAAAGGGGTCGATCTCCATGAACCCAGAAGATCTGGAAGGCCTGGAGGCGAAGGAAGGGGACATTCTGGTGGCTTTGGAAGCAACCACTGGACAATGGTGGGTTGTAGAAGCAATAGGCGCAGCCAATTGTCCTGTGCGTACTGTGCTGCTATCAAGCAAGGATGCAGAAATTCTGGGAATTGGAAACACCGCAATGATCGACTTGACGAAATACCAAGGATCGATTGTGGACATTAGAAGCGCTTGGTTGGCTTTCTCAACAAAGTCCGAACTGGCATCGTCGGAATTACTTGCCTACGTCCATCTCAACGAAGAAGAAATTCTGACAAAGCTTGACGGACTGCGTTTGGGAAGAGGAACCAAACTGGAAGAACACGGGCTCATTGATTTGACTCTTGAATTAATGAGTTCTAACCCGTTTCTTCAGCAAGGGCAAGTCGGTACGCTTTCGAGAGATTCAATCATTCTGCGACCAGCTCAGACCTACAAACCCCTAAACATCCTACTTTGTGTTTCAACTGATACTAGTATGTTAGAAACTGATATTGATTTTAGGGGGATGGAAACCATAAAGAGGAAGCTTGCAACAGCACCGCTTCTTACACCTGAATTGAAGAGGTTTGTGAACAGCCTCAGTCAAAGACCGACAAGAGCACAGCTGGCTGCGTTGACATGTCTAATCATCCTCAACAATATAATGGGAAACAGAACGGACGGTCGTTTTGGCTTTGTAACATTCTCGGATAAGGCTAGGAAGTTTGCCATTCAGAAAGGTGAGAGGGTACTGAATCATATGGAGTTTCATAGCGACTTCGCTTCAGAAGAAGCCAGAGTTTCTCTAGTCTACTCAATTTTGGACACAATGGAAGAAACAGGTGGGAAAGCGGTCCCATCAGAAGCGTTCCGATCCATAGTGGAAATTCTAGAGGATTTCGGAGCAGAGCGACCAACATTAGTCCTGTTTCTTACAAGCCAAGTATCAGATGAAACAGGAGAATCAGAGCCATTTCTGCAAGCTTTGAAACAAAGAAACAGGTTCCTGTTGGATGTGCTTTGCTTCAATCCCAAATGCAATCTTTCAAAGACCAAAGAAATCCTAAGCGGAGTCAATTCCAGAATATTGCCAGTTGACCGATTCTCGGAATATCTCTTTGAGGGTTACTTCCTTGACACAATTGATAGGCTTGTACACCATCTGGATGAACTTCCTAACGAAATCGATACTGAAGAGACTCGATAGCATCTACCTTCGCTTCAAGCGATTCAGTTTCACCTTCAACTTCATCCACAATTGCACGCAGCTCCTCCAATAGCAGAGAGAGACTTCGTCTAATATCATCTTGAGTCTGGGGTGATGCGATTGAAGGCACATCTAACAATTCGGTGACTTGTTCTATAGAACTAGATAGAATAGGGCTTATCCTGAGGAATCGCGTTTCAATGTCAAGAAGATGATTCTTGATTTCCTCTGCCATCTTGACTCTGTCCAGGAGGTCTTTCAAGTTCGGTTTCAATACGCTATTCCTCCGACCATGCATCAGTAATTGCGATTACTCGCTTCTCAAGGGCGCTAAGTTTCTCCCCTAGGAGTTCCATTCGATCCATGATTGCCTGAAGGCGATTCTGAAGCAAATCAAGAGACGCGAAATCGGGACTATCTTGAGTGCTGGCCATATCAACTGCTTTCTCCAATTCGCCTATCCGATCTATGGCTAGGCGGATAGACTCGGATCTCTTTTCAAGGAGGTCAATTTGCTTTGAGAGCTTCTCAGGGTTCACCTTTGAAAGAGAAGCATCGATGTCCGCGATTCGGCTATGAAGAAGTTTGATTTCTTTGTCTAGTGGAGGGGAAATCGCCTCAGACTCTAGAACTGTTTCGGAAGCATCTTGGGAATCGGCCATCTCATGCATCCCTCTTGCAGATACTTCGAGTCTATCGTCCGATGTTGCCCACAAAGGAAGAAGATATTTCCAAGCAATTGACTCCGGGGACATCTTTTTGAATAGAATAAATGATGCTATGGCACGAGGCGAATCCCAAAGCACTACTTCAACGACCCTATGTTTAACTAGGATGGAGGCGAAAACCAGACTCTTAGCAGGCGTTGGGAATTCAAGGTTCGAGAGAGCCTTGCTGAATAGCAACCCAAAGGCGGGAGACTCATTAATCGTTCCATAGGAGAAGAGAAGGTCATCCGATGTTTCATCGGTCTTGCTCAGGGCGTTCTTCAGCCAAGTCGCCTCATTGCTCAGGGATTTGGGAATTTTAAGTACGATGGCCTCTTCAACCGCACCGTCGGATGAATCCTCCTTGAGCTGCTCGACATAGTCGATGTTCGGTTCATCAATTTCCATTGTAGGAGTTGGCCCAGCAAGTGACTTGTTGACTATCCGGACGAGATTAAGAGGAGCATCGCTTTTGCTCCAGAAACTCGTGGCCCATTTTGACCCTTTCTTTGCTGTTGAATCGCTGATAAGCACAAACATTTTTTCCGCAGAGAGCCCGCTTCTTCCCATTATTGCAATTCCAAAGTTCTTTGGAGAGTCCATCGCTCTGTCACACATCAACCGGATTACACTTTCAGTTGGCCGTACGTATCTGCTCTGATTTGCCTTTGTGGACAAGGAACTCTTGAGGCTTTTGAGAGTAAGCCCTTGCTCCAACCATCCCGTCCTAAGACCCTCAGGAGGGAGCACTGAGCAAATGTAGCCCTGCAGTTCTTCGCTCCCATAAAGGGCCTGCAACAAAGTTGGCAAGTCATCAGTCATTACTCCGTCTCCTTCAATAATCATTGCATTTCCTCAAAACAGCCTGGTGGGATGTATCTTCGTCAGAAGTGCTTTTGAACCGTAAAATACCTGAACACGAATGCTGGACTTGCCTTTTTCATCCGACATTGGCACAAATTTCAGATCCAATCGCTGATCGGAATTGGGACTGATTTCGTGTCGCTCATTGGTAATCTCTGATACCCCTTGTTCGGTGACCAATGTAGCAATAATCCTGATTGAGAGCACAGACTCGCTTGGATTCTTTATCCGTAACCAATACCTGAAAGCCTTCCCAGCGACGATGGCATCTGGTACTTCGCCTGGCTCAACCAGAAGGCCCAACTGGGACGCGACCAATGGGCGGCCTTTTGGCCATCTTGGGATTTTCCCAAGCTCAAGCAGACGCGAAAGGCTGGTCTTCATATCTCTTAGTTCCAGTTCCAGTTTCTCTGCGGCATCCGCGATATCGAATGTTCCGTCATTAGCCTCATAGAATGCAAGAACACGACGATCAGCGGCGATGAGGTCTGATACGCCCTCCAGAATCTCAAGAATCGCATTAGGTAGTTCGTGTGCCTCATGAAGCGAGTAGTATCTTCCATCATCTACTGCATCAGCTATGCTCTTGAAGGACTCCTTTACTTGGGGATTGCACCCACAGACAAAGATGAAAACCGTTCCTCCGAAATCCTTCTTTAATGCTCGGACTTCCATCCTTGGATCATACCCTAATGGGCAGCCATCTGGGAAGTGGTCATCACCGAGTGAGTTGTATTCACGTCCATGTGGCGGTGCATCACCGACCAAAAGGAGTACCTTGTAGGCATCATGGTCCCAAGACAGTTTGGTTCTTGCATCGCGCAGCCCATCAGCAACGGCCTCAGGGGTATCACCACCTTCAGAAGGATCTAGTTTCGATATTTCCTTGTGTACTCGCTTGATATCATCTGAAAAGTTGAACAGATGAGTCACGTAGGTTCGGTCTTGAGGAGGGTGATCCCGATACGATACAATCCCAAAACGAATGCGTAGCCCCTTTGTCCTGGTAACTACTTTTTCTACAATGTCAAAGAGGCTGTCTTTCACAGCACGAATATCGTCCTTCATTGAGCCAGTTGTGTCAACCACAAAAGCAACATCAAGCTTCGCCGTCGCCAGCCATATCCACTCCAAGGTAAAGTTCGGCGGTGCCGCAATTAAGCTTTTTCCGAAGGGCAATCATAGGGATTTTTAGGACCTTATGCAAACCACCTATTGACCTGTGATGAGCGAGAGCGAACTGCCAATAGAAATTGAGTTCGAGGATGGGATAATCTTGCGGGCAGTACTAAACCGCGTTGCAGCGCCCCTGATAATAGAAGAAATCAAGTCGAAGATGCCAATTGAAGGTAGAGCTGCACTGCTTCGAGGGGAAATGAAAATAACAATGGCACTCAACAAAGGAAACCTTAAGCCCACAAAAGAGGTGAAACGCGGAAACATTGCTTACATGCCGCTTGGTGATTCCTTGTGCATCTACCTAAGGGATATGACGACTTTTAGCCCTGTCAACATACTGGGTCAAGTCAGTGACGAAAAAGACCTTAGTATCTTAGAGAGGGTTCGAAGGGGCAGTCGGGCAATCATCAAGACTTCATGAAAGCGCATGCTTAGCTATATCTTCTGAAGGTTGCGAAGAAGCTGCTCAGTTTCGTCTTCTTCTTCTTCTGTTGGATCTACAAGCATTCCTGGATCGTTGGTTTCAACAACGACTTCAAAGCCCCAGTTACGAACTCTCTTAATTCCACTGCTTGAAAGGGCACGGATACATAGCTGCGAAGTATTGAATTCAACCTTATCATTGGATTCTACTGCCTGAACATCACGACGAACCTTTGCGATGGTGGTTCGCAGCTTTTCCTTGAGTTCAGCATTTTCCACCTGGAGCTTCTTTCGCTCTTCGCTAACCTCGCTGAGCTGATGAATTACAATATCGTGCTCGCTTCTGGCAACGAAGTTCCTGGATCTGTCAACCCAGAATACTGTTGTTCCATCAAACTTCCTTTTGGAACGAACCTGACCCTGTGCGCGAAGGATAGCCACAATATCGTACACACGGCGTTTGGGGGCGTCTAGTTGCTCCGCGAGAATATCAGACCGAATCCCCTCATCGCCACTCTCTTTAAGAATTCTAATGGCTTCACTCGCCAACTCAACAAGCTTCACATCTGCACCCCAATGACAAGCCGGCGTGAGGCTCCTCTGAGCACTCTCCCGAAGATATAGCGAAAGGTCATATTTAAACTTAGGTGTTATATTCCGATTTTCCGAATAGATTAGGTGAATAATCAAACCTATGATTATTCGAAAGACTTTACGAAAAACAGCAATTCGAATTCATGCTGCAAACTCATTTGATGAACCAACCACCAATTTCTTAACGCAGAACGAATGCCAGCAGACTGTACTTATCTCATGTGGATGGAGATGAACATGACTAGAAAGAAGATAATCATTATGGGTGCTGCAGGCAGGGATTTTCACAACTTCAATGTGTATTTCAGAGACAATGAAGATTACGAAGTTGTGGCCTTCACGGCCGAACAAATCCCGGGTATAGGAGATAGAATGTATCCTCCTGAGCTTTCAGGGAAACTATATCCAAAGGGCATTAAAATCTACCCTGAAGAGCAGCTCCCAGAGCTGATTGAGAAATACGATGTTGAACAGTGTATCTTGGCATACTCGGACCTGCCATATGATACGGTTGGCCACAAAATCGCCTGGGTCAACAGTCTTGGTCCAGATATGCGTCTAATGGGAGCAAAAACGACTACACTCGTGAGCAAGAAGCCAGTAATTGCAGTATGTGCAGTTCGAACTGGATGTGGAAAGAGCCAGACCTCTCGGCGGGTTAACGAGATTCTTGTTAAAATGGGTTTGAAGCCAGTCAACATACGCCATCCAATGCCCTACGATCCAGACCTCACAACACAGATTGCCCAGCGCTACGAAACACTCAGTGACATGGACAAGTACAATTGTACCATTGAGGAACGAGAGGAATACGAGCCAATGATCAATATGGGAGTTATCCTTTATGCTGGCGTAGACTATGGGAAAATCCTTGAGCAGGCCGAGGAGGAATGCGATGTGGTCACTTGGGACGGAGGGAACAATGACATTCCATTCTACAAGCCCGATTTGCATATTGTTATTGTCGACCCACATAGACCGGGCGATGAAATTGAGTACTATCCAGGTGAAACCAACCTTAGAATGGCAGACGTTGTAGTCATTAACAAGATTGATACTGCAGACTATGAGTTTGTTGAGGAGGTTCGAGAGAATGTAATGATGGTAAATCCATCTGCAGTTATTATTGATGCTGCTTCACCTGTTCGCATTGAAAATATGGCGGTCATTCGGGGCAAGCGAGTGCTTGTGGTGGAAGATGGGCCAACCGTGACACATGGCGGCATGCCATATGGTGCAGGATACATCGCTGCCAGAAAAGCTGGCGCGACAATTGTTGACCCAAGACCATTTGCCGTGGGAAGTATAAAAGAAACCTTCATGAAGTATCAGCATCTTGAGGATGTTCTTCCGGCCATGGGATATGGCAAGCATCAAATCAAGGAGCTTGAGGAAACCATCAACAAGTCAGATGTTGATGCGGTTGTGATTGGCACGCCAATCAATCTGGGCAAGCTTGTCAAGATTAACAAGCCAAGTACAAGAATCAGGTATGACCTACAGGAGATAGGCAAACCAGATCTTGATGACGTATTAGAGGAGTTTGCGAAAAAGCACAAGTTGATTTAGAGCAGCGTTGGGGTCGGTCAATGGCTTTACCTTGAGCGGCCCAACTACTTCTCTTGACATATGCTTGAAACAAAGAAGCGAGTGGGGGCGAAGAAAATGCCCCCAAAACGATTTCTGCTTCAGCTACCAGAGATCCTGCGCTTCGCTTCTTGTAGGCGCAATATCAAGTTGCTTGTAGAATGTGGCCTGAAAGATGTAGATTAGGGGCAATGCCAAGACCTGATAGACAAACGCCGAGATGAGAAAGCCGTACGCACCAAGCAAGAACACAGCAATAAATTCAATGGCAATCTGCAGAATGAAAATTACTACCATGAAAACTAGAACGGATACAATTGAGTAGACAAGATTCCGTGACGTGTTAGTTATACTTCCCCATAGAGACCTGAAGGGACCGGCGTCGGTATCCATTACGAAAGCCATGGCCACCAATAGAAGGGTGTAAGAAAGAAGGATAGGCAGCATGAGAAGAATACTAACTCCACTCAGTGTGGTGAGGTAATCGAGATCGTTTGTAGAATTCATCAAGTAGCTAATTGGACCCAGTGGTCGAATTAGAATGCTTGTCACCATGGAAACAATTAGCTGCACAATAAATAGCGGGATAAGCCGCGCCATTGCCGCGGAAATGCTTTGAGCCACTGTAGTATCTCGCCCTTCATGTCGCTCAAGGGTGAATTTTATTGCTCCTCCTATAACCAAGATCGAAATGATGAATCCACCAAGCATTAGAACTGCACCCACGGCTATGGGAGCAACCAACATAGAGAGGTCAGTACCGATTTGGCCAAGGTCATACACATTCAAGAAGTATGAAAATGGGTCCGAGGCGAGAAGAGCGCTAAGAATAACCTCGTCTTGCCCAACCACAAAGCCCAGAATCAAGCCTTGTAGCATTCCATATATGACCAACATGAGAATTAGTGAGAGGTAAGCACCAATGCGGTTTGCAAAGAATCCAAAAACCATTTGGATAAGCCCTACAGACCCAACTCGCTTCTTATCCGGCCTGATTTCGTCTTCCGCCAAGCCCAGTTCTTCTTCGAAAGCCATATCACGTCAACCTAGACAGGACAGCGGAGAGGGCTTTCTTATAACCTCTATGGAGTGGGCCGCAGACATCTCATGAATAGATCCTAGGCAGGCTTTGGACGAACATCGGAGATTTCCATGAATTTCATTCCGCCAGCCTTTTCCATCAACTCCTCAAAGCTAAGAACAAATACTCTTGGAGTGACCTCGGTGCTATTCTTAGTTATACGCTGGATTTCTAGAATCAGGGAGTCGTAGTTGGCGGACGAGCTGCCCTTCGGAGCAATGTACACGTTCAAAGCGTCCATGCTGTAAGGGTCATTCATGTCTTCCTTCGCAACCTCGATTTGGACTTCCTCAATTTGGCCTAGTTCGAGAAGGTCAGTACGAAGTGCAGTGAGGTTCACAGTCGCACCCTTGATTTTCTTCTCTGACAAGCCCATTATGTCGAGCTGCGCCTGTGCATCGTTTGTTCTACCTATGTCCCAGAAGAAGAGACCATCCATCCCGCAGACCGGACACTTGCCGGCTTCATGTTTTGTGGCAACATCACCCAGAAGGAAGCCCTCAAAGACTGTCCCTGTGCTATCAAGATGGAATAGCGCAGTGTGTCCTGGTTCATCCTCATCAACAAACTCGTAGCTACCATCATCATTCAGCCTAACAAACTCCCAGGACATCATTAGTGGGGACAGATTATGGTAAGGCCCATTATAATCACACTGGACGGCAAATGAAACCTTGCTCTCCGAGGATGCATATCCACCAATCAAATGAACGTGCTTAGCTCCTTTATCTGTCAAGGTTTGACGAATGTCATCAGCAACACGCGGGTAGATTTTTTCTCCTGCGAGAAGAACTACGACTTTTTCCGGAGCCTCATAATCAGCCTCAGCCATGGCTCGGAAGAATCTGTTTCTCAAATAGCTGGGCATTCCTGTTATGGCGTTTGCCTTGAACGTTTTGGCTATCTCCACAAGCTTCTCTGTGGGAATCGCCCCGCCTGCACTAGTAGCAATGTAGAATTTGCTCAGCTGCTTAAGACCCGTATTGACTGCATGCCAACCCAGATGAGGTGCATACGGAAACAAGTTCATGGAGGAAGCTTCCCAACCATCTTTCGCAAAGGGGTCGATGGCCAATTGACCACATTTCACGCTATTGCGGTCCAAAAGATCATTGTCATATCGCGTAAGAAAGACGGGTGATGGCAAGCCCGATGCACGTCCTGAGCTAAGCCAGAATTGCAATGGTGAGTAGTTGTATGTAAGTCGCTCCTTCAGGCGATTCATCGCTGTAGCTGCACCAAGATGGAGCTTGACTCGCGCACCATTATTGCGAAGGAAACTATATTGTGCTTGATTTCCGGATTCCTTTGAGTATTTCATCATATTTCCAATGATTTCTGCAGGAGCCCTATCCTTCCCATCAACTTCCTGTGGATTCAAGACAAACTCGGTTAAATGGTCCTTATAGTCGACCTTCCGAACCAGAGGAATCTGGTGCTTGGCCCAGTCCTCAAAGCATGTGATATTGAACGGGTCGATGTTGTTCTCTTTGAACAGTCTCCGGTAATATTTGTGATTGGGCCAAATCTGATACCGGATGAATGCGCGGAACTTCTGATCCTGCATTCGTCGGATTTCCTTGGCATTAGTCCTCTTAAGTTCTTCAAATGTGAATGTAGTTTTTGTCAACGCTCACTCCTCGCGAGTTTGTCCTTCTTATGGAGCTCGAATCTTGAACGAGATAATAAAAGTTGCGAGCCAGGAGTAAAGTACGTATCACACGCTTTTTTGAGGTACACAAAGGAGAAACCCATAAGTAGTCAGGCAAGTAACCAAGTTTGTAGACTTGATATTGATGGAGTGATATCACATTGTCCGAGTCAGACGAAAAGCTTCAGAAAGGTATTACAGAGCTAGCCAAAGGAAACCAAAAGAAAGCCTTTGGTGTCTTCAAGGATGTGTTTGAAACCCGAAGAGATGCATTTGTCAAGAAGGTGAATGAGAATCCGAAATCTCCAACGTTGATGCTTGAATCGCTTTACATGATTCATGCCCTCGTCTGGCTCAGAGTGGCTGAAGCAGGCATGGACAAGCATAATGCTATGGAGCTTTACGGGAAAGCTGTAGGGACGGCTGAGGCTGCCCGAACGGCTCTTGGGCCGTTGGTTGGCGGATTGGCCCAATGGGCGAAGGAGCAGAATATCAAGGTTGTATACAACAAAGCACGAGGACTCCTTGCAGCAACTCAAGACCTAGAAGAGATGGCACGGAAGGAGATGGAAGCATTTCGCAAAATGAGCTAGCTTTTTCCGATGGCGCAATTGCAGAAGGACCAAAAAGCATCGGCCACAAACCCTAAAACAACACAATCCATGATTCTGGTAAAGGAGGGACAAAGCTCTGATTACAGCATTTGTGAGCTTGTCCGTTGCACCTGGCGCAGACGAAGAAATCGTAAAGCAACTGGTTCGCGACCCAATAATCGACGAAGCCTGGCTTACAACAGGAGAATACGATGTACTCCTGATTCTAAAGGGAAAGGATACTGAAGTGATAAATCAGTATGTAAACGATAATGTAAGAGGCATCGAAGGAGTAATTCGGGCGGTAGTGACCTTTGCTTTGGAGTCAATCAAGTCCGCCTACTGACGGTCACGCATGTACTTCGACCATTCCTTTGCGGGGAATCTCTCGCGCAAGAATACTATCCTCAAGATCAATATGAAAATGGTTAGCAAGCTGAACAAAGAGAGAAAAGACCTGTGCGAATTCACGCGACAATTCTGAACGGTCTGGTGTTGCATGGCCCAAATCCGGTGCCTTGTAGCCCTCCTCGACTGTGATGTGTCTAGAGATTTCTCCCAGCTCCTCTATGAGATGTGCAAACACTAAGGAAGGGGAAAACCTATTCCAGCCTCGTTCCTCTTCGAATTCGGCCTTTATTTTCTGAAGCTCCTTCAGGTTCATCTACATCATCCTCTTTGTGATTTGAAGTACCTGTGCGCGTGCCTGAGCAAGAATGGCATCTGATGGATTTGTTAGAGGTCCCAGCACCACATCATCAGGAAGTGCATTGGCACCCAAAAACATAGCCTCACTCAAGACACCCATCATTTCTGCAGGGGGCAATATAGCGCAGGCTAGCTTTGTGCCAACTCTAAGGCCCTTTATGTTAGTCACAATGGTTCTGATACGGGACCCGTCAGTGCACCTGCACTGATTGAGGTTATCGGACCCTTGGACAGGATTGACACTACTAATCTCAATGGCAATGAGGTCTACTGCATATCCCGGGTCATCACCAAAGGATCTAAGACGATTTGCAAATCCACGAATAGTGCCCAATGAATACTCAACTTCAGCAATAGCCATCTTCTCGCCGGAGGACGCCGGGGAGTACGATTGGGACTTAATGCCAGAGTAAATGATTTCCCCAAATTCAGCAACCGCGGAGGTCAGCTTCTCAGTTGCTTCCAAGTCAGCAAGAGACTTGCTGTCTGTGTATGCGTACTTCACCTCATAAAGCAGCGAACCTGCAGCTTTGAGTAGCTCGCCTAGTTTTGAGTACTCCAAGTGCATCTTCAGCTTGCGATTGCCAATTACCTCATTTAATCGTCGCAGGGCGTCTTCGAGAACTAGCACCCTAGCATCCTTTGCGGTATCCAAATTCGCCCACCTTAGAAAGCGGGAGCTTTATTCCTTGATAAAAGCCCCGTCGGCTAAGCAGGACCCCAGTCATCCTTCAGGCAAACATTACTGGTATAAATACCACAGTTGACGCACATAGACTTGTCACGAGAAGTGATATATAGCTAGAAAGATTAACAGCTCCTAGAAGACTCGATTCTCCAGTAAGAGGTGTAAGTATTGATTCAGGCGGTCTTCATAATTGCCGAGAGTGGGCTCTGTTTGCTGAGCAGACCCTATGGACAAGCTGTAGAAGGGGGAATTGACGACAACCTAATTGGAGGGTTCTTGCAGGCGGTAGGGTCGTTTGGAGAAGAACTCAGAGGTGGTGGGATGCTGGAGGATATGACCTTCCGCGGCTTCAAGATAGTGCTTTCCAGGCACGAGGGGTTTATGGTCGCTGGTATGATAGACCAAACAGATGATAGAATATCGGCCAAGGCAGTGCTTGGCGATGTTGGCGAAGCATTCCTAAGCACGTATCGGGACAAAATAATCGATTTTGATGGTAGTCTTGATCATTTCACAGGCTTTGAGAAATTGATTGATGATATCACAAAGGACGGAACTGCGGCGGAGCAGCGCGTAATAGTTCCGCTTCTCAAAGGCAAGGTATCCCCAATGCTTGTAAGGCTGGGCCAGATGACGCAAGTGGTATACGATGTTGCCAAGATGTGTGTGGGGAAGCTTACAGTCAACGACATAGCCTACGAATTGAAAATGCCTATGAAAGAGGTAACAAAGGCAATTCATTCTCTCGAAGACATGGATATGCTAGAATGGAAGGAAATTGGCTAGAACGTATCTAGACTACAAACCCAGAAGGCATATTCAACTACTGTGTCTGCCCCCATTCATTTCCTGTTGCAATGAGTATTAATCCGATCACGATTAAGCCAGGGGCAAGCACACCGGGAATAGTATAGGAGCCTGCAAATACAACCGTTGCCAAAGCATGACGACCTGCATGAATCACGCGTCCTGCGAATAGTATCATAAAACCCAATCCCAGAAGGAAGTTGGATCTTCTTAGTATTCCGCCGGACTGCCACGCCAGATACCAGAAGAGAAGAGGTATGAAAAGTGCATAGACCACTCCGGCACCACCTGAAAGCGCCTGCCGCATGAAATCTTCAAGCGGGACCAAGGCCAGCACCACACCAATCAGAACAGCAGGCACTGCGAAAGCAATTTCTGCCCATCGTTTCCCAATTATCATGAATCCTGCCGTTGCTGAAAGGATTGCCAATGCCATCCACTGGAAGAATGCACCCGCCCTAAGCCAAACGGAAAGGTCCGGGAGGAATACTGGAATGCCGTAGATAGTAGTCAATCCGCCATAGAGCGAGCTTGGGTCTGCATAGAAATCGCCCACGAAGTAGAAACAGCGGCCTACTGCAAGTAGCAGGAAAAAGAGGGCCATAGCTAATTGGAAGGGATTTCTCGTCTTCCTCCAACGAAAAGATAGTAGAAAGATGAAGATGAAGAAGTAGTAGCCAACAACGAGATACCAGAGTCCGATGTGTACTTCTCTTATTGCCATATCAATAGTCTGTAGCATCTCACTCGCTCCACGTGTATCTTAAGCACACCTGATAAGGCTCATTTGGTTCACTGATAAATAAAGGTATTCGGTCTTACTATCTGCAGTAGAAGAATCGAAACCAATGGCACCCGGCAAGCAGTATACCGAAACAAGTTCTATATTCTACAAGTCTGCCAATAGTGGATGGTGATTCTGTGAGTGCCCACACTTGGAAACTTAAAGCAGTTGATGGCAGTACTAGTGAATTTCATGATTTGAGAAGAAAGGTTGGGAATCAGATTCACAGGTCATATTTGCTCAAAATCGCATTCGCTCAGAATAAGGTTGACAAAGTAAAGGCAAGTCTCAGGGGGCCAAAGGATGAGTTCAAGGATTTTGATGATTTCCTTGTTATAAGTGCGGAACAATCAGGAGAGAAGTTCAGAATACTTGTGGAAGCAAACGTGTACGAGAATCTGAGAATCGTAGGAACTGATAGTGAGCGATTTGCAGAGGGCAATCCTGAAACCATTGTGGGTGTATTCACTTCGGTCCTAACTGATGTTGATATTCATAATACTAGACTCCTACTAAGTGAAAGCACTAAAGTACAAGTCAAGTGATGAGGCGGCGACTCAAAGATGTTAAAGAGATATGCCAAGTGCCCTGTTTGCGAGGAAAAAACTGTGCTCACGGTTCCCGACGGGATTCTTGAGAAGGCGAAGAGATTTCCCTTCACGATAAAGGTGATTCATGAAGACCACCATTTCTACATAAACATCGACAGTCAAGCCTATATCACAGACATTCTCAGACCGGAGCTTGTCGAGTAACTCATCCAATGTACCGGTCATGAGGACTTTGTCCATCTTCCTCGGACACTCCTCTCTGCGAGATTTCATTCTTTGCCCATTCAATGAATTCGATAACCCTGGCAACTTCATCATCCATTATGGTAAGATCTAGATTCAAATCAAGCAAACTACTAATCTTTTCAAGAACAGACCTTGCTGCCCTGAAATCCGCTTTTATCAAGCCAAGCGTTTCACCAAGCAGGCATGCCCCATCCATGTCATACATGGAAGCGGCCCATGCAGGAATGAATCCATTTGCACCATTCACTACACCCTCCTTTGTGGCAATGGTGCCTGCTACGGATGAGATGCGAGTGAGAAGGTCGTTTGAACTGGCAGAAATGAAAACTCTGGGCGGATCTGGATATGAATCAAAGAATTCCTTGTAGCCAGTTTCGTACGCCGCGAGGGCATAAACCTCCTTCACTCCAAAAGATGTGAACTCCTTCACTACAAAGTCAGCATACTCAAACACGCCACCCCCGGTGGCAGGCTGGAAATCAGCAGTCAGAAACACTATGTCATGAGGCTCGTCGGGTGCAGCTCTGTACATGAAGATTGAGCTCTTGGGGAATCTAGCTATGCCATCTCTTACGAACACCTGGGGCGGAAAATCATTACTGAAGAAATCCATGACCCTGCTTGCATCAAGCATGTTGGCTAGTGTTTCAACTGCTATTTTTCCCACATTGGCTATACCGGGAAGTCCTAGTATCGCAATAGGACTCCTAAGTGTTGCGCCATTGATATCCATGAACTTGCGAGTATACATAGAAAGTCATCCAACGATTTCACTGACAGAAGAAATGCATTTGGTACTATCGGTACTATCATAATCCATAGAATTTATGCGCGTTTCTCGTTATTGATTCTGCAATTGCTTCGACTGGCTGGTCAAGACACTCAGCGAGTGATTGACATCCATATATTATGTTGGCAGGTTCATTTCGACCTTCGATGGGAGAAAGATACGGGCCATCGGTTTCTAGGAGGATTTGCTCAAGTGGTACTGATTGTGCAGCAGACACTCTGTTTCTGTAACGACTGAAGTTTGCGGGGAGCGTGATGTACCACCCGTTGTCAGCTATTTTGGTGGTCGTTTCTTTCGGCCCGTCATAGCAATGCATCAAGACGCGGCCAGAAAACTCACGTTCAAGAATGACAGTGGCTTCTGCTTCTGCCTTTCGTGAGTGAATCACTATTGGCAGATCAAAACTACCGGCCGCTTCAATAAACTTCTTGAAAAGAGGTTCCTGCGCCTTTCGTGCACCGACATCTTTCACCCAGTGATAATCTAACCCTACCTCTCCTATTGCCACGATGTCCCCTGAATACTTCCGAATAAGCGCCAGTATCTTCTCGGCTTCATCAGGAGTAAGGCGAGAAACCTGGCAGCCAGCAGTGTGGAAGATGAATCCTTTATGCTTCTCTATAATGCCAAGGGTTCTCCGGAATGAACCAGGACCAATTGATGAGGTGACCATGCCAACAACCCCAGCAGCTTTCGCTCTCTGAATCACCTTCTCACGGTCACTTTGGTAGTGCTTCATGTCAATGTGCGTATGTGCATCAAATAGGCGCATGTTAGCTCGGGCCTCTGTTCTTTGGATGTACGCGATTGCCTTTAATTTGCCCCATAAGTTATCGGGTCGAGGAACAGAGATGTCCGAAATGCAGGATCGCCTCAAAGAGAAAACCCTTCAAATTGCCCAATTACAGCAAAAGATCGAAATCCTTCAGGCGCAGCTTCAAGGTACACACCGAAGGTCCGTTCAATTGGGTGAAGACATTCACGCACTGGAACAAACAATTGCATCAAAGAATCAGGAGATAGATGCACTAAAAGCCGAACTTTCTAGAACGAGGAGCGCTCTGGAGTCTGTAGGCAAGGAGATTAAAAGCGTAAGGGCAGAGCAGTCAGAACGATTGGGCAGAAGCAAACCGGCTCATGTTGACAGTCAGCTGAAGGACCAGATTACAAACGCAGAAACGATTATTGACTCACAAAGAGAGTCCATCCGTTTATTGTCAAGGGCGGCCACTTCTGTGCTTTTTGGAACGCCCGCGGCTATCGAGAACCTACAAACGGCAGTAATGGATGCTGGAGACCCCAAGTACAAGATTCTAAACCTTGTGTTTCTGCGAAAGTCAATTCGCGTGGATGAGCTGGCATCAATTCTTCTTATTGACTTGTCAGAAGCCCATGAAGCTCTGGATGAGCTTGAAGCAGCGGGAGAGGTTGAAGTCAAAGGAGAGGCAAATGTAATACCAGGCAGGAAGTACAGGGAAATCACCATTCCGGTGGAGGATTGGGTAAACGCTGACCAAACCTTTGTCTTCGATTCCCTGGAGGAAGTGATCGGCAAGATGAGTGACAACGAAGCTATATCGAAGGCACTTGAGAATGCAGTGGATGTTCTTGAGCAGAAACTGCCAAGAGGGGGGGCTCTAATATTCCAGATGAGGAAGACGGCCGACCTTTGGAGCAAGAAAGATGGCAATAAGGAGGAACTTCTCTACACGATAAGGGAGTGGAAGGGAAGAGCTTCATCACTCACCGGCTAAAGATGCTATTCGTGCTTGTCTTTCTCAATTGCCTCTTTGACATACTGACTGAAATCGGAAACTTCGCCGTCGCGCTGAATTCTAATCTTTGTCTCTTCCCCGCTCACTTGCCGCTCAATATATCGGACATCCAGCAGGCTGATTACCTGTCGAACTCCTCTGTATGTGACCAGATAGAGAATAACCTCTTCAACCTGATTCCCAACAGCGGGCGTGTTAGTCTTCAGACGCTGCAAATACTCAAGAGCATCAGGTGCCAGGAATCGCTTTAGGAGTTTATTTCGCTCTGCTCCAACTCGCTCCTCCCAATCCCTTTGAGCCTTTACCTGTTTCTCACGCTCAATAAGCTTAGCTATCTTCTTGCGGCGTATCAATGCAAGATCGTCATCATCAGTCAGCTTGGATAACCCCATCAGAGTTCGTAGATGAATGGTTGTTAAGGATAACGATAGCTCAAGGATTGCCTTTTTAGGGTAACCTGCAGAATATCGAGTAGACGAAAATGAATAATGAAATGAGGTCTGCCACCATTGACAACAGATGATGACTGTGATTACCTTTCAATAGACCCATCTGGCCACAACTGCAAGCTTAGGAAGCTTAGATTGCACAAGTTGGAGGTGGAGACAAAATGCATTGTTCCAGATTTGTCAGTGATTTGTGTTGATGCATATACTTCTCTGAATAAGGGTCTTGACGCAGTGAAGCTGAATAGCACGGAGGCATTTCTATGGCTTGTAGACACTGCGAATCATTTTGAGAATCTCAAGGAATACGATAATGCGATTGCTGCTACACGCAAAGGGATTGATCTTGCGGTCAAAATGAATCTCGTGGAGAAGGCCTATGAGATATTCCGTTATGCACGGACGATATACGAAAATGGGTTAGCTAAAGAAGATCCATCGCTTCAAAATCCGTCAATAAAGGCGAGTCTTGTTAAAACCGGAATGTCCCTTATACAGAAAGCCAGAGAATTGACAATCGGTTCTCCAGTTGCCGATGTTCAGGCAGAGCTGAAAGCAAGTGTTCTTGGTGGTGTTACTCTCAAGAAGGCTGAGAAGGAGGCTGCGGCCGAGGAAAAGTCAAAAATCGTAATCAGCCATGGGCATTCACTCTATACAAAAAAGGCGGAGGAGTACAAAGAAGGAGCAGAAACCTATCTCAAGTCAGGTCTCGTCAACAATGCGATAACATTCTCATGTCTTGGGGCTCTTTCCGATTTGATGCTGGGAAAGCCAACAGAGGGATTGGTGTACCTCACGAAGTTCCTAGAAAGCTCAGGAGAAAGAGAAAAATTCAATGACCACACCTGCTTCAAATGGACACGACTTGTCTTCAGGGGGCTGGTCAGTAGGGATGCTGAAGCTCTTGAACAAGCCCAAGTCTTGTTTCTCCAGATTCCGTGGAGTTTCAAGGACGACAAAGAGTTCGGACGAAGAGTGATGGAGTCAGTTCAAAGACGCATCAGCGATTCTGAACCGTGATATGAAGAATCCATTGCAGTCATGCTTGTGTGGAAAGAGGCGAATTGATTTCTCAGAGCATCTGAAGCCGGGGTATCCCTCAGAACCCCTGAACGGAATGTCCAAGAGTTCAATTCGGTGGGTTTTCAACAGCGAGTCAATCTGTGACTCACCTTCATGTGGAAGGAGGGAACAGGTAGCATAAACGACCTCTGTGTCAGGCTTCTGTGAATATGCCTCAATAATGCGGGTAAGCAGTTTGTTTTGGATTGTCATCATCGCCTGTAGCCGTTTCCTGTTAAGCCTCCACTTATACGATGGATGACTGCGAAGTGTACCTGTGGAAGAGCAGGGAGCATCAATCAGTATCCTGTCAGCGTTTGACACAGGGACCTTAATGGCATCCGCCACGAGAAAGCTCACATCGCGCAGTCCTCTTTCGGACATGCGCCGTTTTGCTAATTCCAGTCTCCCGGAGTCTATGTCCGTTGCGACAAGAGTGCCGGTCTTCTCCATCATTTCCCATAAGACGTGCGTCTTCATTCCCGGGGCTGCGCATGCATCCCAAACAACCATTCCCGGGTGAGGATTCAATGCCCTGGCAGCCATCACACTGGACTTATCTTGCACTAGTAAATGCCCCTTTCTGAAGTGATCCGATTTGAAAAGCTGCATTGCGCCTTCACGTACACGGAAGAGGTCGGGTATGTCCTCATCGATTTGAAATGACAAGCCAGAGTTAACTAGCTCTTGAATTGAATCATCAGTATGAGAAATCAGGTGATTCCTTCGGAAGTAGTAATTACGTTTCCCGTTGTTGCTGAGCAATAGCTCAATGGCATCGCTTGGAGGCATGTTATCAAGGAACGTTCTGACCAAGAAACTTGGATGCGAATACTTCACACTAAGATAGCCAACCTGATCGTGGCCATCAGCCGACGTTTCAAGATTGAAGGATGCGACCGCAGCTGCAAAACTTTCCAATCCTGAGTAAGTATCTTCAAAAGCGGCAAATTCGGAGGCCTTGGTTCCTAGCCATCGTGTTTCGTAAGTCAATAGGCGAAGAAGATTCCTGGTATGGGTGCGCAATCTTGGAAAATTATTCCTCTTTAGGGCACGCACGCAAATGAAATCGATTGTGTTCAGGAATTGGACTACGCCCAATGCACGAAGGCGGACGAAAGTATGCATGCGAGGAGTCAAGTCAACTTCTGGCTTGAGTCTGCGCAGGACGTATCGAATGGATTTGCCTGATTCCTCGTAGTCATCAAGCGCATTCAATACGAGAATTCTTGCGTTATAGGACTCTAAACTCATCTGCTACGTCAATTCCAATTCTGATGCTTTAATCCAGATTGAAATACTGAGCAAAGAGTCTTGTGCCCCAAACAGGGAAGGCATGCAGACAATGAGTACGTCTAGATCCTGATTCATTCCTTGATTGGAGGCAGGACATTCGCGTATCCAGACAATACTTCCACATCATCTTGGTTCACTACACGGAAGCTAAGCCGCAGCAGATTATTCTCAGGCTGTTTCTCCGTTACTTCAAGAATTGCTGTAATCTCATCACCAGGAAAGACCGGAGCTGTGAAGTTGACCTTCATATTGTAAGCCAGAGTTCCCAATCCGGGAAGCTGCATCCCAATTACACGTGCTACAAGAGCTCCAGCGATGGGGCCATGAGCGATTCGCCTTCCGAACATTGTTGTAGCTGCATACTCCTCATTAACATGCAGAGGATTGTAGTCACCAGACATCTCTGCATACATATTGATGTGTTCATCTAGTACCTTCATCGAGCCGCGCGCTTCATCTCCTACCTCGATCTCGGCCATGCTTTTACCCAGCTTGAACTTGGATTTGTCCGCCTTTGGTGCTACCTCCCCCTCCTTCCGTTGGGGTTCAGTACCGCTGAGCATTTGTGGAGTAAACTTGAACATCCGAGCGAACTTCATGAGCAACTCCATATCATCAGTGTCAATTCTGACCTTCTCAGTCATTAATGCCTGCATGGCATCAAGCTTGCCAACCATGATACTCCTCCATGTGCCTGAATTAGTCTGCACAACCATGGCCGGTTTTTCAATTTCAGTCTGCTCAACGAAACACTCCTGGTCAGCAATCTTGAGAAGCCAAGGTTTGGCATCATCAAATTGGAATTGAATGTCTGCTTTTACGCCTTCGGCCCGGTCTCGACGAAAACCATTTGGAATTGCCTTCATCAACGTATCGAAGTCGATGCCTTCCACATCGGAGACTACTTGCTTGCTTGCCGCTCCTCGTTTGTGTTCAATATAGATTTCGCGCTGAATCAGGTATCGCATTATCTCGGAAGTTCCGCCTCCAATTGTACCAAGCCGTGCATCCCGATAGAATTTCTCAAGAGGATAGTAGTCCTTAACATAGCCAGCGCCGCCGCAGATTTGAATCGCAGCGTCGCAAATTTCAATGGAGGCTTCAGTGGCATACAGCTTGGCCATCGTTGCCTCCTTGGTACAAGGAAGCCCTTTTTCATACATCCTTGCGGCTGTAATCAGAAGCAATCGAGAAGCTCTCATTTTTGTCGCCATATCAGCAATCTTGAAGGAGATTCCCTCAAATCGAGATATTGGACGACCAAACTGCTCTCGTTCCTGAGAATACTCAACAGCTATGTCAAATGGTGATCGCATGCATCCTAGGCCCTCAGCGGCAATTCCAATTCTCTCAGAGTCAAGCTCATCCATTAGAATAAGAAAGCCCTGGTTTTGCTTGCCGAGTAGATTCTCTGCGGGAATTCTCATATTTTCAAACTTGATATGAGAAGCACGGACGCCTCCTCTACCCATGAGACCAAAGTCCTGCACCACAGAGAATCCCTCCCATGATGTTTCAATGATAAAGGCAGACATTCCGCTCCTGCTGTCAACATTCGGATCTGTTATTGCGAAAACAACAATTTGATCTGCAATGCTTCCATTTGTTATATATCGTTTCTGACCGTTCAGAATCCAACTTTTTTGGTCCTCATTCCAGACAGCCTTTGTTTCCATTCCTGCAGTATCGCTTCCCACTTTGGGTTCGGTAATGGCAAGGGCTCCAATTTTCTCCCCTTTGGCAAGTGGTTGAAGGTACTTCTTCTTCTGCTCTTCAGTTCCAAAGCGCAATATTGGGATAGCACTGAGCGTACAGCTGGCTCCGAACATCATTGTTGCGGCAGGACAAACAGCCGAAATCTCTTCTCCAGAAATGAGCTGATACATGAAGGATTTGTCAGAACCACCATACTCTTCAGGCACGAGAAGACCAGATAGGCCAAAATCCCCCAGCTTCCTAAAATACGCACGATAGTCGAAATCATCGGTTTCAATGATATCTACCAATGGGCGAATCTCGGTTTCAACCCATTCGCGCGCTTTTGCCCTGAACTTCAATTCATCAGATGTATACAGCAGTTCATCATCATTGTTAATGGTCATTGACAAACACCTTCTAAATGCAAGTTGGATGCGGTACCAAGCCGCCTACCTTAAAGAGAGCGTCCTTTTCGGATTCTAGGTCGCTTAAATCTCCTTGGATAGCCAACCTTTTCAGTGAGGGCAGGTGGATTATCAACATCCGTATAGAATAGGTCAAATATTGCTTCGCATCGGACCTAGTTTGTCAAAATTGAATAAGAAGGGAATCAAAATGCGCTACTTTGGAAATCTCATCAAGGGCGAGATAGTCAAGCAGGGCGAAGGAAGGACTGGCATTTTTCCTGATATGAACAGGGCGATTGCAGAACCACGCATATTGCTTGCAATGGCACTCCAAGAACAGGGTTCATTTGGCCGCGTTGCGGCGCGTTATTTCAGTTCTGCACTTCCAGAGAAGACTCCTGAGGTCAGATTGCTAAAGGACTACGTTGCAGCTCATGGGTATCCTCAGGCTACAAGGGACGAAATAGAGGATATCGCCTTTGCAAAATACGCCATTGGTGGAGCCCGAGAAACAGCTATAGCCTGTGAAGAAGCCCATAACATACGTCGGTTGATGCACAGAGAACTGAATGAGGGAGGCAAGGGCCTTACTCTAGAAGATAGAATGGACAGCATTCCGATAATGCATGATTTCATGTGGAAACACTTCGATGAGTTCAGGCAAATCGGAATTGCTGAGGGAACTCCTGTCAAGCTATTTGATTGGCAGACGAGATCGGTGTTCAAGGCGCTGCATAGCCAATTGGGAGATTTCATAAAAGGACGCATAGGACCGAGAAAGATTCCCTGTTCTGCTGAAGGCGAGCGCACGATTCTTTACAGGTATCCTTTTGGCGCTGTTGGGATCTTTCCACCTTACAACGCAGCATTAGGCTTGGGGTCTCTTGCCATATTCTCCTCATACTTTGGCGGTAATGCCACCGTAATTAGAACGCCAGCAAAGATGCCCTTGACGAACATGGAACTTGCGTACTTGCTGCGCGATCTCATGGAGGAACTCGATTTCCCAATCAGTGCGTTTCAGTCTGTTATTGGACCAGCTAGGGAAATTTCAAGATACATGGTGCATGAATCACCACTAAATGCAATGGTGTACTACGGAGACTCTGATGTTGGACTTCAGTTAATGTCAGAGGCAATAAGAAGAGGCATGCATTTTGTTCCCGAACTTGCAGGAAGTGGTGCCAGCCTGGTGTGGAAAGACGTCGACATTGGTAAAGTGGCAGACTTCATAACACATGCGCGCTTCTTTGGATCCGGTCAGACATGTTTGGCTGCAAAGCGGCTCTTTTTGCATGAGACGATTTACGACGATTTCATTGAAGCACTTGTGGAGAGGAGTGGGAAATTAAGAGTTGGGTTGCCATCGGATTCCAATACCGATTTGCCCATCATTGGTACGACAGCGTTGTACCAAGTGATAGATATGGTTGATGAGGCATTGAAGAAGGGGGCCAAACTAGAAGCGGGTGGTTATCGACTAAATGCCTATGATGAAGAGGATGGTGCTGGGCTCTTCTACAAACCAACAATACTTAGTGATGTTCCACTCGACTGTAAGATGTGGTACCGCGAAACATTCGGGCCGGTTTTGCCTGTGATGAAGATTGATTCTTTTGAACAGGCAATTGCACAGGCGAACAATTCGCCATATGGATTGCGAACATCAGTGTACAGTGAAGACCCCGGTATTTGGCAAAGGTACTTCGATGAGATTGATGCCCCGGGAGTCGCCATTAATACAGATCATCTGCACTTTGATGACTTCTATCCTCATTTAGGAGGACTCAAGACAAGCGGTGTTTATGGTGGGAAGTACTTCTATGAAGTGCTCACCTATTTGAAGTACTGCCACTTTCCCGCCTGAGAGTCACATCAAAGGAGTCGTTCGTACATTTGCACAGGCATTCCAGGAGCCTGTTCATACGGTTCTCCCCATGGATGAAAGCCAAATCGTTCCATTAGTCGTTTACTAACTTCTTGGCCAACCAGAATGTTACAGTAATTGCGCCTGCATCCAAGCTTCTTCCCATATTCAGCAAACTGGATATACATCGCCGATGCAAGCCCTGTGGCTCTGCATTCAGGACTTACAGTCTGGTGCTCTCCAAAGAGGCCCTTCTCAGTCACGATTGCCTTGTACACGCCAACTATCCGCCCCCTCAGCCTTGCTCCAAAGTAGTGGTAGCCTTCTTTCATGTCCTCAAGGATTTGCTCTGGAGTGTACATTCTCTTCTTTCTCCAGAACTCGGGGTATTCTGAGGCAAGGGGCCAAGCTTGCCTAAATAGAGCAGAGATTTCTGGCGCATCTTCTTCTCCAAATTCGACGATTCTTATCTCATCTTCAGGAATGTGCGCCATGGTTTGTCACGTAGGGTCGGTAATGAAACCTGAAGATAAAGTTCTTCTTGGCGCACATTAGATACTTCAAGCATTTGCCTTTGCCCAGTCATAGGCCTCCTGAATAGGAGTACATCCACCGCACTTATGACAACCAGCTTTGGTATCATCCGGGTTCAAATCCCATTTGAAGAGGCTCTCACCAACCCTCTTGTAGAAATCAACCGATTCTTTCAAGTGTCCGACGTAAGGGGGAATGTAGTCAGCGAGCTGGCTACCCTTCGCGGGGCGAATTGGAGTAAGCACCGAGATTATGCCAACTTCGGACAACTCTTCTACTAGGTTGAGTGTGTTCTCCAAATTCTCCCCCAAACCATGAAGTATGAAAGTACTAACGCGTCCTCTACCAAAGAAATCCAAGGCCTTCTGCCATGTTCTTTGATACAGGTCCAGTGGACCATATTCGAACTTGCCCGGGCAGAATTCTTCTCGAATAGACTCGTCCGCACTCTCAATATGAATCCCTATTGCATTGACTCCGGCTCGAGCAAGGTCTTGAATAGTTCCATTCACAATAGGCGGCTCTATTTGCACAGCTATCGGAATCGCGGATACCTTTCGAATGGCTTCAGCAATCCGAAGAAGCCGAGCACCGCCCATATCGGTTTCCTCTGGCGGGGTTCCGGTTGTGAGAAGAACATCTGAGATTACACCTTCTTCCTCCGCCGCTTTTACAACCTCTGCAATCTGTTCTGGCCCCTTTTCAAGAATGGTGTCACCTAAGAGATGCGAAGTCGGAATTGTACAGAATTTGCATTGCATGCCTGTGGACCAATACCTACAGGATTGATAGATTGTTGTGGCAAGGGTGGAAGCACCGTGGAGAAGCGCTATCTTGTGATAAGGGATTCCATCGCTAGTTTCCATATCGTAGAATTTGGGCCGCATTACAGCCCGCAGCTCGACCTTCTTGTCATAGATCCAAACATTAGGATCCTCTGTTGGCTCCAATGTAGCTGAGGAAAAGCGCTCTGCCATTTTGCCATATCTAATTGGAACACCACAAGGCTTGCCATTCGGGAGGAGTAAGTATTTCCCACCCACAGGACCCGCTCCGCCCCTACGTCCTGGGCTTTCAGATTCGGATATCACAGCCCCTTCAGTAAGGAGCCTCACTTTCAGCTGGAGTATATCTTCGGAGTCCATTGTTATTGAACAACCTTGGTGTTAGTCCTTAATGTATCTTCATGTAGGTATTTTCCCAATTCGCAGAGCCTTCGTAACGAGCTCAGGTAAATCCAGAACCTCCAGCTCCTTATCAGTCTGGGATTGTAGCATATTCTTACAGAAGGGGCATGCAGTAACGAGGGTATTCGCTCCGATTTCCTTAGCTTGTCGAATTCGCTCAGAGCCTATTTTCTTGGCCTTCTCTGAAAAGAGTGTTCTGAGACCCGCACCATTTCCGCAGCACATGGCATTTTCACGATTCTTCTCGAATTCGACCAGATTGTCGCCTGTCAATTGACAGATCACCTTGCGAGGTGGCTCATATACTCCAAGGTGACGTCCAAGATGGCAGGGGTCGTGATAGATGACTTGCTCCGAGAGTACGCCATGAGGCAGGTCCTTGGCGGCCTGCTCCAATAACTCGCTAATGTGTCTAATGGGCTTGTTGAACTCTAGCCCAAGGCGTGCATAGTCTTTAGTCAGAGCTCTATAGCAGCCAGGACAGGTGACGACTATTTCCTCTACATCCAAAGCGTTGAATACATCTACATTATGCTGAGCTGTTTCTCGACCTTCGTCTTCGAAACCGGTCCGGAACAACGGAGACCCACAGCAGTATTCCTCATCCAGCACCAAGACGGTGTAGTCAAGAAACTGAAGTACTTCTACCGTTGCTTTGGCAATTTCGGATTCACGGTAGGACGCAGTGCAACCAGTGAAATAGGCGATTCTTCGTTTTCCCGCTGCAGCTGATTTGTACCATTTTGTACGGTTGTCGTGGTTCTCATTGAATGGATTGTGTCGACTTCGTATTGAATTGGCCATTTCGTAGAGGCCTTCCGGTGCGTTCTTGGCCTGTACGATACGCTTTCGGGCATTCTCGACTATCGAAGCCACATCGATTTCAGGAAGACACCAAGTCAGGCATTGACTGCACTCCAAGCATTGGTATAGGATTTCTATTCCTCGATCATCCAAAGGCCGAGTTCCCTTGTAGTCATAATGTAGCAAGAGAGCTCTGCCATGCGGAGTAGGCGCGTCCGACCTCCAAGCAAAAAAGGTTGGACACGCATGTCTGCACATTTTCGGGCAGGCTGCACACATCCTAACCATGCCAGGGATGCGGTCCTCATCAATCATGATTCCACCCCCAAACCCATTTTTCCAGGATTCATTATGCCGTTGGGATCCAGTACCATCTTGATTTGCCTTAGGACTTCAAATGCAGATCCCCACTCGCCCTCGTTATAGGTGGTTCTTGTAAGCCCTACTCCGTGTTGATGACTCATGGTGCCGCCCTCCCGAAGGCAGGCTGCCACACCATCATCCCAGATTTTCTTGTATGTTGACCAGGCTGTTTCCGCGTCAGGCGAGTTGATGAAGAAAATCATGTAGATACTCCCACCATTTTGGTACATATGAGAGAAGTGTGACATTACCAATGCTTCGTGTGCTTCCATGGCTTTCTTCATAGCATAGTATACGCTTTCCAGCTTATCGTAGGTGGCGACAATGTCAATGGTGTCACCCACTGCAAATCCAGATGTTGTAAGTTTCGTTGGATAGTACATATCATAACGGTGTTCCCACCAACGTTTTGCTGGGCCCTCGCCGAAGTCAATCCCGCCAAGACTCATGCAAAGCTCAACTGACTTCGCTTCGTCAAAGGCATTCTTCTGGGGCGGTCCATCAAATCCAAGCATCATCATGCAATTTCCGTCTTCAACGTCGAAATGGTTTGCTACAAACATTGCTGTATCTTCAGGATCATAGAGCCGAACAAGAGAGGGTTGAATACCATCACGGAAAATGAGCCTAATGGCTTCAAGTCCACTATGGACATCTGGAAAAGCAACACTTCGGAAACGACGCTCCTCCGGGATTGGAAAAATCCTAAGAGTTGCTTGGGTGATGACGCCTAGCGTTCCTTCAGACCCTATGAAGAGCTGACGTAGGTCTGGTCCCACGGAATGTCTTGGAATTGCCTTCATTGAGAGTATGCTTCCATTTGGGAGAACACATTCGAGACCAAGAGTAAGGTCCTCAATCTTTCCGTAGAGAGAAGAGAGCGATCCTCCAGATCTCGTTGCGATGAATCCGCCAATGTTTGATGCTCGCATGGAAGTAGGCGTATGTCCAAGGGTGTATCCGTGTCGATTAAGAAATTCCTCAAGATCGATACCCACTATTCCGGCTTCAACAGTGACAAGCAGCGAATCGTGATTTATCTCGAGCACTTGGTCCATTCGTTTCAAGTCAAGCTGTATTCCACCATAAATTGGAAGTGTGCCGCCACATGTTCCAGCCCCGCCGCCCACTGGAGTAACCGGAACCTTCAGCTCGTTGGCAATCTTCAGGACTTCTGCGGTTTCCTGTGAAGATGCAGGAAAGACGACCAAGTCGGCCAGGGGAAGCATCTCACCTGCTCGAATTTTCGCCTCACTAAGAGGCCACGCATCATGTGCATTCAGAATCACGTCGGTTTCATTAATTGTTACGTTATCTGAACCCACTACTGCAGCTATTCGCTTGGCCAGCTGCACCTTTTCTTTGGAATCCAAGATAATACCTCACTCCTTTAATGGTAGGTGTTGAGCGATGAAAACGGTTAAGTCATCAACCTCTACCGAGCTTCCAGACCTGAATAGATTGGACTCTATTTGAGCCGTACAGAGCGGACAAGGAGCAACTACTCTATCAGCTCCAGTAGCCTCGATTGCAGCCAAGTTCTCCCTCACCACTGCATTTGCCACCTCTTTGGAGTGATAGGAAACAAGGCCTCCACCGCCACAGCACGAGTCCGCAGCTCTTGAGGATTTGACACTCACTCCCGGAATCAGCTGGAGAATACTTACCGCGTGGTCCATAATCTGACGAGAAGTGTGTCTGATTAGATGGCAAGGATCATGAATGGTAATGACCATCCTGCTGTCTTTGCTTCTTGACTTCAAGTGCGACTGTAGTCTGCCAGTGCCAATCTTCTCAATAAGAAATTCCAAGAAGTGATATACGGGCAAACCCCACTTGTCGCGAACACTGATATCAGACAGGTTTGATGTACATCCTGCACAAGTAGTAACAACCATCGCAGCGCCAGAGTTCTTCACTTTCTTCTTCAGTTCCGATGCTAGAGACCTACCGGTCTTGTCATCACCCATAAGCCTGGCAGGTAAGCCACAACAGCTCATCTCCTCAAGCACGGTGAAATCAACTTCAAAGAAATCAAGAATCGCTTTGGCAGCCTCACGGACCTCTTGGGTTCGTTCCTCTGCTTGACAGCCCGGATAGAATAGGACACTCGCATTTTTCTTGATCCTGTCAGGGACTAACGGAAGTCCCAGACGCTCAAGTCGCATATCGCGACTCGCATCCTTTTCCTCTGGGTCATCCCACGGTTCAAAGGCCAGATTATGCTGGAGAAGAACTTCTCTGACAGCGTGCAGACCTTTGGGTACCAAATCTGGTCTATGCTGGAAAATACTTGACCGGATCATATTGACAATCTCAGGGATGTTCACATTCTTGGGACAGACCTCTCGGCAGGTTCCGCATCCGGTGCAGAGATAGACCACATCCCCCGTTGTCCAGAACTCTGAAGGGGAGCGACTGAGCTCTGTAGCAATACTGCGAGGACCAGAGAATCTATCCACTCCCACAGCTGCAACTACCGGACAGTGGTTGATGCATAATCCACAATTGATACAATGACCAAGGGATTGTATGACCTCGAGTTCATCCGGATGAAATGGCGTGATTCTCTCTTTCTTTAGAGTGGCTTTTGCAAATTCGAAGGCTTCTTCCTCTGTCAAACTAAGTCATCCCCTTTATCATTCCAGCAGCAAATTGCCCAGCGGCGCGACCTGTGACCAGTGATACACCCAACCCGCTCTTCTCCGCTGCGTAATTGTAACCCGCAATCACAGAACCGGCGGCGAAGAGGTTTGTAAATGTCGGTTCTCCTTCTTTGTTGATGGGACGAAGCGCAAAGTCAGTGCTTAATCCCGATGCGAGGAATGGCTGCCCCCTTGGGCTCAGTGAGAATGCATTCGTGTGCCTAGCTGCCTTTGCATTTTCGGCTGAATAGAATTCCTCTGTAACGGTCATGAGATTCATGATGTTCTCGCGGAACCCATTTTGGTCAGCCGAGATTCCTCCACCAATGAATTTGCCCGCGGCTAGAATAACTGCCTTCGGGCTGATGCTTAACTGCCTGCGAGGCCCTTTGACTCTGACTGATGAAAGTTGGCCCATCTCCGCAACAAAGTCAACGGCTTCGTGACCGAGGAGTAGTTTTCCTCCTGATTCTAAGTATAGCCTGTCAAGCGCCTTTTGCAATCTGAGTCCGGGCACCGAGGGAGGTAGAGCGAGCAGCTCAAAGCATTTCACGCCCAAGCTCTCTTCGATTCTTTTTTGGTTCTCGACTGCGTGTTCGATTCCCAAGGCAGGGGGTAAAGAGATGTGTGTAGCCCCAAGATTTTCGGAGTGAGGTCGTAGCGACTCAATTAGACCGTCAATCGAATCGGAATGGTCTAGATGACGGGCAATGTCGATTGAAGAGAGGTTATGCGGATTGCCAAAGGGCACAATGTCAACCATACAGTGTCCAATTTTCCTTGGAGGCTCATTGCGTCGAACCTGCCGTTCAAGGAAGGTCTTTGCAGCTATCGATGGGCGAAATTCAGGATGCCCGCTCACTCCAGCAAAGAGCAGCACAGAGTCATCCTCCTGTAGAAGGTTTCCATACCACATTGTTTCTTGAAGTAGACATGTTGGCTTTGAAGTTCCCAAGATGGTGAGTGGAAATAAGTTGGAATCAAGCGAACCTCGAATAGGTGCAATTGATCCAGCTAATGCCTCAGTTAGCCATTCCACGGAGGCCCCTACCAGACTCACGACCCGCTCAGCTTTCTTCTGGGCGTCTTCTTCCTGATGTGCAAATAAGCTATACGGATGTAGGGGATAAAGGTCGGGCAGAATCTGGAGACCTTCGATTGGGGATGAGAATGGAATGAAGGACTCAGGAAGATAGCCAAGAATATCAATCGCTCCCGAGGAGTATTCGGTGGCGCTCTGCCCTTTCCTAACCAAGACCGTGCTCAGACCACTTTGAGCTGTGACGGTGCCTGCAATGAGACCTGCCATACCTCCTCCAATCACAAGGACATCGGCATCCAAATCCATTCAGGCACCCTCCTCCCATGGTTTTGGGTCGTACTCAACTTGGGCACGATCCAGGTTTCCAACACATGCGTAGATCCCTTGAGTTAGTTCTTCCTGAGCCAGCTGCTCACCCCTCATTGGCTGACGAATCCCTTTCCACCGCTCAGCTCTAAAATCAAGGATGTCCACCAGGTAGTCATCGCCATTAAGATCCAGCTCCTCGGCCAAAATAGAAGCAGCTTTGTAGGTGCAAAAAGCCCCCTGACACGGGCCTGTGCCGAGACGCACTCTGCGCCTAAGGTCATTTAGAGTCTGAGGAAACTCCTCTCTAATGGAATACCTAATCTCTGCTTCGATTGTGGGTTCGCATATGCAGATAGCTGTTTTCCAGTCGGGATGCTCTTTAGTCAATTCTAGAATCTTCACTATCTCGGTTCCGCGACGGGATCTCATTCTCTCCAACGTATGCTGCTTGACTCCATAGTCTTTCGCTAACGCCAAGACATCCACGTCAGCTTCATTTCCGGGAAGTGGCTTCTCATGTGTTGAGCATTTAGCATCTATGCCAAGCCTCTGGGCAATGAGGTTCGTTGCAGCCTCGGCCATATGCCGGCACATGACAAGTTTGCCACCTGTGAAACTAACAAGGCCTGCAACCCCATCTTTTTCATGATTAATGACTTCATACCCACGAGTGACCTTATCCTCTGGTACTTTCCACGTGGGTATCAACGGACGAACGCCTTCCATTGTTCTGATTATGCGCGCCTCTCGAATTGAAGGAATAATCCATTCTATGCTCTGCAGAAGGTATTCAATCTCATCGTGGGATGCAACTAGTGTATCAGGGTCCTCCCAAGTATCAAGTGCAGTAGTTCCCAATAGCGTGGTGTTTTCATGGGGGAAGAGGTAAATCATTCGTCCATCTACAGCTTTTGAAATAATCCCCACATTGACAACGCGTCGATCCAGTATGACGTGTGCTCCCTTATTTAATCGCAGTTCCAGCCTGGCGCCTGCGAGCCCCGCAATTTTATCTGCCCAAGGACCGGCAGCATTGACAATGACTTTGGTACCTATTGTTTCGGTTTCTCCAGACACTCGATTGTAGTAGGTCACTGATTTGACAGATCCATCAGAGTGTCCAATTGCGATTACCTCACAATAGGTTCGAATGTCAGCTCCGTGTTCTTTTGCGTCAAGTGCCTGCAAAAGGCAAAGCCGAAATGGGTCGATGAAGAACTCCTCGAAATACATGCTGGCAATTAGGTCGGGATTTATTGATGGCTCAATCACCAATGTATCCTCTGGCTCCAAGAACAAGACAGGAGGAACATCTCGTGACTGTGCACGTTTGGAGTATTCCGCTGCAAAGTTGCCACCTGTTGAGAGGTCGCTCATTTCAAGTATTGGCGTTAGAATGGGGTTCCTCATTATGATGTGACGGGCGATTCTGTTGAGATAGACCACCTCTTCAGAGCACATGTCTACAATCTCGGGTTCATCCATGTACTTCAAGCCGGAGGATATCATTCCGGCACAGGTTCCCACCGTAGCAGAGGCAAGGTCGTCCCGTTCTAATAGCAGAGTCTTTAGACCCCTTAATGCGCAGTCTCGAGCAACCGCCGTGCCAGTACTTCCACCGCCAATTACTACAACATCGTAATTCTCTTCAGTCATATCGCATGCATTCTCCAATGAAGGTCATTGCTGGCATTTCGATTACCATACCTCAATAGTGGGCGATGAGCTCAGAGAGCTCGGCCGTAAGTAGTTTGTTGAATGTGGCAAAACGTTCCTCGTAGACCTTGGTATTCTCAGGAACTGGAAACCGTTTTTCTTCGACATGATACATGTTCTCGATGGCCTCTTCAAACGTAGCGTAGACGCCTGTGCCCACAGCCGCCAGCATTGCGGCACCGATTGCTGTTGAATCGCGCGTTCTTGGAAGGACAACAGGACGATTGATGCAATCTGCAATAATCTGCCGCCATAGTGGTGAGTTCGCTCCACCACCATCAACGTTCAGTGATTCGAATTCGACCTCAACCATACCTTCGATGAGCTCGAGGTAGAATCTGATGCCATAGCCATTAGACTCCATTATGGCTCGTGCGATATGTGCCTTTGTATGGTTGAATCCCAAATTATAGAAAATCCCCTTACCGAGGCCCATGAATGGGAATACCACAAGACCATCACTGCCAGCTGGAACCTCAGTTGCATCGATTTCCATTATTTCGTAGAGGTCCTCTTCCCTTTTTCCGGCCAATGCGGCTTCAGCCTTGTAGTACTGGTCTCTATACCACTTGTAGGAAAGCCCAGTCCCAGGTACCGCACCCTCCAAAATCCATCTCCCAGGGATAGCTGCTGGGTTGCTATATAGAACATAAGGGTCTTCCACATAATCATCGGTGTGTGTTATGACAAAAGTCCCCGTTCCAGTGGTCGCTTTCGCAACTCCAGTCTTTACAGTGCCAGTTCCCAGAGCTGAGCACTGCTGGTCGCCACATCCCATTATAACTGGAGTGCCTTTCAGGAGACCAGTTGCTGAGGAAGATGCCTTCGTGATTTCTCCGATGACTTCCCCAGGCTTTACTATGTCAACAAAGGAGGACAAAGGAATTCCCGTGGCTTCGCAGAGATCAGAGGACCATTCAAGGGTATCGTGGTTAAATGGACCATACCGGGCATTTGAAGGCTCAGTAACCATGACGTCACAGAGTTTGCGGCAAATGAACGAATCAAGTGTAAGAAACTTGTCAGCCCTCTCGAAGACTCTGGGCTTGTTCTCGGATAGCCACATTATTTTGTTTAATCCCCTTCTGGGCCCGATGGTCTCGGATAACTCCTCCCGTCTTCTGCTTGACCTAGTGTCGGACCAAGTAATCGTGGGGGCGAGTGGATTGCCGTCCTTGTCCACAGGTGTCACGCAGTCACGCGTTGTTGTGACTACTACGCCAACTATGGCTCCTGCCCCTGGCTCGTAGTTGGATAGGGCCCTTTGCATAGTAGTGCAGGCCGTCCTCCAGAAGGTATTCGCGAGTTGCTCATGGGTATCGAGTTCACGAGGCTTTGGTGGATACTCCTCATAGGCTTTGGCGAGTTCTCGACCTTCCTCATCTATCAAGACAGAACGGGTGCCCGTCGTTCCGATATCAAAGACTGCGAATATGCGTTCGCTCATCTGACTCTCCTGACCCGGAAGTGGATCGTCGATAAGCTTGAGCAATCCTCAATATGAATTGTCCTACAGATACAACTAGCATACTATGCAGTTTCTTGGAACTCCAGGGACAGCTCTCTTGTGGTCGGGCTTATGTGGACCAAATTCTCTGGTTGATGTAGACTGAAGGGGTACTGAATAGTATGAGTTATCAGAATGTCAAAGCACCGCATTATCGATGCCAGAATATTCATCTCATATTGAAATCGAACCTCGAGTTCATCTCATTCGTGGCCTGAACAATGCAAGATTTCCAGAAGCGAACTCCGTGCTAGTTGATGATGAAATACTCACACTAATTGATGCTGGGTCCAGTAGAGAGAATATTCGAGTGACTTTGCGGGATTTAGGACACGATGTGAAGGACCTTGAGAGAATAATCCTGACGCATTTCCATATTGATCACAAAGGCCATGCCCAATATCTTCACGATATCTCTGATTGTGAAGTGATTTGCCATCCTAGCTCTATTAGAGGTGTGGAGTCATTCTTGGGGATGGCAGAATACTACGGAATTGCCAACCATCCAACATACACTGTG